>NZ_JBEXWK010000033.1:0-96099 GCF_040629815.1 Streptomyces sp. NPDC005878 | reverse complement strand
CCGCCCGTGCGGCCACAGGACGAAGGCGCTGGTGGTGGCGATGCTGCGGTTACAGCGGCGGCAGATGCGGCGACCCCTGAGTACCTGGGGGCGCGGGGAACCGCGCGGGTGCCCCAGCACGGTCCGCAGTCGAATGAAGCCGCCTGGGGCCGCAGGCCCCTCCAGGGGCGCGGGGAACTGCGCGACCGGCCCACCACCGGGCCGCAGATGAGGGAAGCCCGTCCGGGGGTCGTGGGCGCGTCCCTGCGGCCCGGTTTCGGCCCCCCGCCCCCGGAAGGTCACGCCGACGTCAGCGTCAAGGCCTGGTCCAGGGCCTGGAGGAAACGATTCGTCGTCGCGCGGTCCCGCACCGCCAGCCGCAGCCACTCCGGGCCGAGGCCCGGGAACGTGTCGCCCCGCCGCGCCAGGAACCCCAGGCCCCGCAGCCGCGCCCGTACCTCCACGGCAGCGTCCATCCGTACCAGGACGAACGGGCCCTGGGCCGCCTCCACCACCCGTACCTCCTCGAACTCGCCCAGCCCCGCCACCAGATGCGCCCGGTCCGCGGCGAGGCGGTGGGCCGCCTCCTCCGCCTCCGCCAGCGCCCTCGGCGACACGCACGCCTCCGCCGCCACCAGGGCGGGCGTGGAGACGGGCCACAGCGGCTGGGCCCGGGAGAGCGCGGCCACCACCGACGGCTCGGCCAGGACGTAGCCGATCCGCAGGCCCGCCAGGCCCCACGTCTTGGTGAGGCTGCGCAGGACCACCAGGCCCGGCACGTCCGTACGCCCCGCCAGCGCCTCCCGCTCGCCCGGCACCGCGTCCATGAACGCCTCGTCCACGACCAGCGTCCGCCCGGGCCGGGCGAGCGCGGCCAGCACCCCGCCGGGGTGCAGCACCGACGTGGGGTTGGTGGGGTTGCCCACCACGACCAGGTCCGCCTCCTCGGGGACGGCCGCCGGGTCGAGCCGGAAGCCGTCCCGAGGGCGCAGCAGGACCCGCCGGACCTCGTGCCCGGCGTCCCGCAGGGCCGCCTCGGGCTCGGTGAACTGCGGATGCACCACCACGGGGTGGCGGACCGGAAGGGCCCGCGCGAGCAGCACGAACGCCTCCGCCGCCCCCGCCGTGAGCAGCACCCGCTCCACCGGCAGACCGTGCCGCTCCGCGACCGCCGCCCGCGCCGCACGCCCGTCGGGGTAGGCGGCGAGCCCGGTCAGGGACGCGGCGATCCGCTCCCGCAGCCACTCCGGGGGAGTGTCCGCCCGTACGTTGACCGCGAGGTCGGTGAGACCCGTGCCGGCGTCACGGACCTCCGCGTCCCCGTGGTGGCGCAGATCGTGCTCAGTGATGTGCGTGCGCATGGCTGCCATGGTGGTGATGATGGTGGCCGTCGTCGTCCGGGTGGAAGTGGGGCTGCTGCGGCATTCCCACCTTGTCCTCGAATCCGGGCAGCGCGATCCGGTAGACGCAGGAGTCGCAGTTCATCCGCAGATCCCCCTTCACCGCCTCCTCGTACCGCTCCATGACCAGCGTGTGCAGCTCCTCGGCCGCGCCGATGACGTCGGCGGAGCGCACGTCGAGAGCGGGGTGCGCCGCCGCCCACTCCTCGGTCTGCTGCCGCACCCGGTCCGGCAGGATGCCGGTGAAGAGGAAGTACGGCAGGACGACGATGTTCCGCGCGCCCAGCTTCTCGCAGCGGTCGAGACCGGCCGGCACGTCGGGCGCGGCGAGCGAGACGAAGGCGGTCTCCACGCCCGCGTAACCGCGGCCCTCCCAGAACAGCCGGGCCGCCTTGTGGACCTCGGAGTTGGCGTCGGGGTCGGTGGAGCCCCGGCCGACCAGGAGGACGGTCACCTCGGAGCGGTCGAGGCCGTCGATGACCTCGTCGACCCGGCGCTCCAGGACCGCGAGCAGCGAGGGGTGCGGCCCGAGCGGGCGGCCGTAGGTGTAGGAGATGCCGGGGTGGCGCTCCTTCTCGCGGGTGAGCGCGGCCGGGATGTCGCCCTTGGCGTGTCCGGCCGACACCAGCATCAGGGGCACCGCGGCGAACCGCTTGACCCCCTGCTCGACGAGCGAGGTCACGGCGTCGCCCAGCGGCGGCGGCGACAGCTCGATGAAGCCGCCCGCGACGGGCAGTTCGGGGTTGCGGCGGCCGAGCTCCTCGACGAACGCGCGGAACGCCTCGGCCCCGGCGTCGTCCCGGGTGCCGTGCCCGGCGATGAGCAGGGCGGGCTTGGTCTGGGGGGTGGTCACTGCTTCTCCTTGGCGAGGGGGTGGTACAGAAGGGCGTTGAGCGCGGCGGAGGCCACCGCCGAGCCGCCCTTCTCGGAAACGTTGCTGACGGCGGGCAGGCCGCTCTCCCGCAGTGCCTGCTTGGACTCGACGGCGCCTACGAAGCCGACCGGAAGCCCGATCACCAGCGCGGGCGCGGCGTCGAGCGTGAGGAGCTCCTCCAGGGCGGTGGGCGCGTTGCCGATCACCCAGAGCGCGCCGGGGCCCACCTGCTCGTACGCGAGCCGGACGGCGTGGGCCGACCGCGTGAGCCCGGGACCGGACTCGGCGTCCCGGAGGCGGCAGACCGTCTCGCGCCGGGTGATCCCGGCCGCGACCATCTCCACGTCGGTGACGACCGGCGCCCCGGCGTGCAGCGCCGCATGGGCCTGGACCAGCGCGTCCTCGTCCATGACGAGGTCCGTGGCGTAGCCGAGGTCGGCGGCGGAGTGGACGACCCGCTCCACCACCGCCCTCGTCAGCGGCGCGAAGTGCGAGGTGTCGAGGCGGGCGCGCATCCGCCGGTACGACTCCACCTCGATGGGGTGGACCGTACGCTCCCAGGGCCTGCTCACTCGGCCTCCCCGGGGGAGGAGGTCTGCCAGCGGTAGCCGCGCGGGGTCACCATGCGGCCGGCGATCTCCCGGGTGGCCGTGTTGCCCACGGTCACCACGGTCATCATGTCCACGGTCGCCGGGTCCAGCGCGCCGAGCGTGGTCAGCCGGCTGTTCTCGTCGGGGCGCGAGGCGTTGCGCACCACGCCGACCGGGGTGTGCGCGGCGCGGTGCCCGGCGAGGATGCCGAGCGCCTTGGGCAGCTGCCAGTCGCGGCCCCGGCTGCGCGGGTTGTAGAAGGTCACCACGATGTCCGCCTCGGCCGCCGCACGGACGCGGCGCTCGATGACCTCCCACGGCGTGTGCAGGTCCGAGAGCGAGATGGAGACGTGGTCGTGGCCCAGCGGCGCGCCCAGGATCGCGGCGGCGGCCAGCGCGGCCGTCACGCCCGGCACGCCCACCACCTCGATGTCGTCGGCGGCCTCGGCGAGCGCGGGCGACGCCATCGCGTACACCCCCGCGTCGCCGGAGCCGATCAGCGCGACCGCGTGCCCGGCGCGCGCCCGGGCGACGGCGGTACGGGCCCGCTCCTCCTCGGCGCCGAGCCCCGACTCCAGGACCGTGGTGCCGGGCCGCAGCAGATCGCGGATCTGGTCCACGTACTGGTCGAGCCCGACGAGCACCGAGGCCCGGCGCAGCTCGTCCTTGGCGCGCGGGGTGAGCAGGTCCCGGGCACCGGGGCCGAGCCCGACGACCGCGAGCCGTCCGCGCGGAGCGCGCCGCACCACCGCGCAGGTGGCCATCGCGGCACGCCCCTCGGGGCTCGACTTCCGCTTGGGCACCAGCAGTTCACCCCCGCCCGCGAGCGCGGCGGCCTCCGCGACGCTCGGCGTCCCGACGGCCTCCAGCGGCGCGTCGGACGGGTTCGGCACGGTGATCCCGGCGAGCTCTTCGGCGCTGTACGTGGTGAGCGGCACCCCGAGCCGGGAGGCGGCCTCCACGATGCCCGGCTCCCCGGACTTCGCGTCCACGGTGGCCAGCGCCGCCACGCTCAGCGCGCTCAGGCCCGCGCCCGCGAGGGTGTCCCCGATCAGGCCGAGCACCTCCTCCACGGGGGCGCCCTTGGACGCGCCGACGCCGACGACCAGGGACTTCGGCCGCAGTACGGCCTCGTCCGGGCCCGGTTCCAGCAGCCGGTCGGTGAGGTGGAGGGTGGCAGGGCCCTCCGCGTCGGGGCGCACGTTCGGCGGGAGGGCGGGCAGCGGCCACACCCCGTCCGCGCGCAGCGCCACCGGGGAGCCGTCGAGCACCGCGCGCGAGACCGCGGCCACCGCGCCCTCGACGGGCAGGCCGAGGGTGTCCAGGCCCGGCACGTCCACCGCGTCCGTCGCCGTGGTCACCACCGGCGTACAGCCGAGGACCTCGGCGACCTCGCCGGCCAGCGCGTTGGCACCGCCCCCGTGGCCCCCGAGCAGGGAGACGGCGAAGCGCCCGGCCTCGTCCACGCAGACCACGCCCGGGTCGGACGCCTTGTCCGCCAGGAGCGGGGCGAGCAGCCGGACCGTGGCCCCGGTGGCGAGGAAGCACACCAGCGCCTCGCACTCGGCGAAGGCCTGCCCGACGGCCTCCCGCACGGGTCCTTCGTACACCCGGACCCGGCCGGGCCAGGCCGCGGCCAACCGGTCGCGGGCGATGGCGCCCGCCGCGGTGGCGGAGATCAGGCCGATCACTGAACAGCTCCTTCGACAACCGATACGGCAGAGGGTGCGGGGCGGTCGCCCCACAGCAGGAAGACGGGGTTGGCGGCGGCGAGCCGGGTCACGTCGCCGGGCAGCGGCGCGAGCCGCGAGGCCTGGAGCAGCACTCCGTCGGTCTCCAGACCGGCCCCGGCCAGCGCCGCCCGCACCGCCGGAACACGGTCGAGCGCGGCCAGCGCCACCACCACCGTGCGCCGGGCCCGGCGGGCGCAGGCCGTGACGATCGCGGGCAGCTCGCGGCCGCCCCCGCCGATGAACACCGCGTCCGGGTCGGCCAGGTCCGACAGGACCGTGGGCGCCGCGCCGTGCACCACCCGCACGTCCACGTGGTGCGCCGCCGCGTTGGCCCGGACGTGCTCGCAGCCCTCGGCGGTCTTCTCGACCGCGACCGCCGCCGCCCCGAACCGGGCGCACTCCACGGCCACCGAGCCCGACCCGGCTCCTATGTCCCAGACGAGATCGCCCAGGCGGGGGCCGATCCGGGCCAGCGCGAGGGCCCGGACCTCGGCCTTGGTGATCATCGAGTCGCGGTGGGCGAACGCGCTCTCCTCCAGTGCCCAGCGGTCGGGTGTGGCCCGCCCGCCCGCGACCGTGCGCACCGGCGAGAGCGCCTGCTCCTCGTCCAGGCAGATGATCACGCTGACCGCGTCCCACTCCCGGGCCGCGGCCTCCGCCGGGGTCACCCGCACCAGCCGCTCCCGCCGCGGGTCGCCCAGGGCCGACGCGACCACCAGGACGCGCTCGGGCGCCCGGCGGGCGAGCTCCGCGCCGAGCTCGGCGGGCCCGGCGCCGGGGCCGGTGAGCACGGCGGTCTTGGGGTGCGCCCGGCACACGTTGGCGGCCGTGCGCAGATCCCGCCCGTGCGCGCTGACCACCAGCGCGTCGTCCCAGGGCAGCCCCAGCCGGGCGAAGGCCACGGCCACCGAAGCGGTCCCCGGCCGTACGTCCAGCTCACGCGGGCCGAACCGCTCGGCCAGCGCCCGGACGATCCCGAAGAACCCGGGGTCGCCGGAGGCCAGCACCACGACCCGGCCGCCGCGCTCGCGGTGCTCGGCGATGGCGTCGAGGGCGGGCGCCAGCGGACCGAGCACCACCTGCTTGGCGCCCGGCGGGACCTCGGCCGCCGCGAGATGGCGGGCCGCGCCGGTGACCAGCGTGGCCCCGGCGAGCGCCGCCAGGGCGTCCGGGGCCAGCGGCGCGCCCGTCCCCGTACCGATGACGGTGATCATGACGGGGAGCGCTCCGCCTTCTCGGCGTTCTCGGCCTTCAGCGCACGCCGGGCCGCCGGATCGGCCCGGCGGAAGCCGTGGAAGTGGCCCGGGTGGTAGAGGTGCGAGCGGGTGCCGGACGCCGACAGGGCGGGGCCGACCAGGAAGAGCGTGTGCTTCCAGAGCTTGTGCTCCTTGACCGTCTCCTCCAGCGTGCCGATCGTGCAGCGCAGCACCAGCTCCTCGGGCCAGGTCGCCTGGTACGCCACGACGACCGGCGTCGACGTCGGATAGCCGCCCTCAAGCAGCTCCTCGACCAGCTGGCCGGAGCGGGCGGCCGACAGGAAGACGGCCATGGTCGTGCCGTGCCGGGCGAACTCGCGCACCTCCTCGCCGGGCGGCATCGGCGTCTTGCCGCCGCCCAGACGGGTGAGGATCACGGACTGGGCCACCTCCGGGATGGTCAGCTCGCGCTGGGCGATCGCCGCGACCGCCGAGAACGAGGAGACGCCCGGGACGATCTCGACCTCCAGGCCGAGCCCCGCCACCCGGTCGAGCTGCTCCTGGGTGCCGCCCCACAGCGCCGGGTCGCCGGAGTGGATCCGGGCGACCTTCAGGCCCTCGCGGGCGGCCCGCTCGTACACGCCGACGACGTCCTCCAGGGACATCGCCGCCGAATCCAGGATCTCGGCGTCCTCGCGCGCGTGGTCCAGGACCTCGGCCTGGACCAGGCTCGCGGCCCAGATGACCACGTCGGCCTCGGCGATCGCCCGGGCGGCACGGAACGTCAGCAGGTCGGCGGCGCCGGGGCCGGCGCCGACGACGGTCAGCCTGCCGGTGGGGGCATCGGCCATGGGAGGGGTCCTCTCGTACGTCACACAGTCGGTAAAGCGAAATGCGCGGGGGTGGGTCAGTCGGTTAGCAAGGGCGCATGGTGGTGATCGTGGCGCTCGGCGCCTTCCTGATGACACTGGTCGGCGGCTGGACGGCCCAGCGCGTCACCGACCGGCGCCATCTGGTGCTGGGACTGGCGGGCGGCCTGATGCTCGGCGTGGTCGGGCTCGACCTGCTGCCGGAGGCGCTGGAGGCGGCGGGCGACGACGTCTTCGGCGTACCGGCCGGGCTCCTGCTGTTCGTGGGCGGCTTCCTCCTCGCCCACCTGGTGGAACGCCTCCTGGCGGTGCGCCGGGCGGCCCATGGGGCGGACGAGAGGGCGCCGCAGGTGGGCCTGACGGCCGCCGCGGCGATGGTCGGGCACAGCCTGATGGACGGCATCGCGATCGGCGCCGCGTTCCAGGTGGGCGGCGGCATGGGCGCGGCCGTGGCGGTCGCGGTGATCACCCACGACTTCGCCGACGGCTTCAACACCTACACGATCACCAGCCTGTACGGGAACGACAAGCGCAAGGCCGTCGCCATGCTCGTCGCGGACGCGTTCGCCCCGATGGCCGGCGCCGCCTCCACCCTGCTGTTCACTCTTCCGGCCGAGCTGCTCGGAGGCTATCTGGGCTTCTTCAGCGGGGTGCTGCTGTATCTGGCCGCCGCCGAGATCCTGCCCGAGGCGCACCACGACCACCCGGCCCGCTCGACCCTGCTCTGCACGGTCGCGGGCGTGGCCTTCATCTGGCTGGTGGTGGGCATCGCGGGATGAGCCCCGGGGCGTCCGGGGCGGGGGCGGCGGCGCGGTCACAGCTTGCCGCCGCGTCCGCCCTCGCGCCGCGCGGGCGCGATGAGCGTCGAGAGGTAGGGCAGGGTGCGGCCGTCCAGCTCGGCGGCCGGGCTGATGAGCTCCTCGTCCAGGCCGAGCGCCGAGCCCCACACCGCGTCGTCGATCCGCCCGGTCGCGCGCAGCGCGGCCGCCACCTCACCGGCCTGGCGGCCGAACTTGTACGCCACGACCGTCCCCGGCCCCTCCAGCGCGTCCTTCAGGACGGTCGCCCCGGCGGTGACGGGGACCAGCGTGAGCGGCTCGGTGCCTTCGGTGAGCACGGCGCCCGAACGCGCGGCGAGGTCCTGCATGGCGGTGATCCCGGGCACGGTGACGATCTCCGTGCCCGGCACCAGCTCGGTGATGGTCTGGGCGAGGTAGGTGAACGTCGAGTACACATTGGGGTCGCCGATGGTCGCGAAGGCGACGCGCTCGTGCGCGCGCAGCAGCGCGGCGACCGTCTCGCCCGCCGCGTCCCAGGCCGCCTCGCGCCGGCCGCGGTCGGTGCGCTCGTTGAGCGCGAAGACGACCCGGACGATCCGGGCGCCGTCCACGTAGTGGAGCACGGTCGCCTCGGCGCGGCCGCGCTCCCCGGTGTCCATGACGGGTACGACGACCACGTCGGCGGCCTGGAGCGCCTTGACGCCCTTGACGGTCACCAACTCCGGGTCGCCGGGCCCCACTCCGACTCCGACCAGCTTGCTCATTGCGGGCACCTCTCGACGAACCGACGGGCGATGGCGGGCCGTGCGGCCCAGTGTGTGTGCAGATAGCTCGCGTGCACGCCCTGCTGGACGAACCCCTCGACCCGGCGCTCCGGGTGCACCAGGCCCCACGCGGGCGCGGGTCCGGCCCCCGGGTCC
This sequence comes from Streptomyces sp. NPDC005878, assembly GCF_040629815.1. Lineage (NCBI taxonomy): Bacteria > Bacillati > Actinomycetota > Actinomycetes > Kitasatosporales > Streptomycetaceae > Streptomyces > Streptomyces sp. NPDC005878. The sequence goes on along the minus strand of NZ_JBEXWK010000033.1, from coordinate 87,759 downwards.
AGGACGGTCCGGTGGAACTCGTGGCCGCGCAGCCGCGTTCCGGCCTCGGCCAGGCAACTGTCGCCCACGGCCACGGCTTCGCGGTACCCGAGTGTCAGCCGTTCCGTCATCCGCGCGTCGGCGTCCAGGACGCCGCACATCGGCTGTCCGTCCAGCGAACGCGCCAGATAGAGCAGCCCGGCGCACTCGGCGGCGACGGGCGCCCCCGACCGCGCGAGCGCGCCGACGGCCTCCCGCAGCGGCTCGTTGGCGCTGAGCTCGGCCGCGTACACCTCGGGGAAGCCGCCGCCGATGACGAGTCCGGCGGTGCCGTCGGGAAGCGCCTCGTCCCTGAGCGGGTCGAACACCACGACCTCCGCCCCGGCGGCGGCGAGCAGTTCGGCGTGCTCGGCGTACGAGAACGTGAAGGCGGGGCCGCCGGCGAGGGCGACGACGGGGCGCGGCTCTGAGTCCGGTGTTCGTCTGCGGGCAGTCTGTGGCTGGTCGCGCAGTTCCCCGCGCCCCTCAAGGGCACCTCCAGCCCCTCCGGCGTTTGAGGAGCGGGGTCCGGGGCGGAGCCCCGAGGCGGGGGCCGGGGGCCGCAGGCCCCGCTCGGGGTCCGGGGGCACAGCCCCCGGGAAAGCACCTTCACCCACCCCCGCCCCCGGAGGGTTCGGGGAAGGGGCGGGGTGGGGGAGCAACACCTCCAAGGCGTCCCACGGCTCGCACCCGAGCCGCGGCGCCGACCGCGCCAGCCCCATCAGCGCGGCCAGATCGCACCCCTGCCGCACCCGCTCCGCCATCGCCGCCACCGCGGCCACCGCGTCGGCGCGCCGCTCGGCCACCGGCACCAGGCCCAGATGGCGCGACGGCGTCGACAGCGGGGCCGCGCGCCGCAGGGCGCCGAGGACCGGGACGCCGGACTCGTCCAGCGCCTCCCGCAGCAGCGCCTCGTGCCGGTCCGAGGCCACCTTGTTGAGGATCACTCCGCCGATCCGCACCCCGGGATCCCAGGACGCGAAGCCGTGCACCAGCGCCGCCACCGACCGCGACTGCGAGGACGCGTCGACGACCAGCACCACCGGCGCCCGCAGCAGCTTCGCCACCTGGGCGGTGGAGGCCAGCTCACCGAGCCCGGCCGCCCCGTCGTACAGCCCCATCACGCCCTCGACCACCGCGATGTCGCACCCTCGCGCCCCGTGCGCGAACAGCGGTGCCACCAGCGACTCCCCGCACAGGTACGCGTCGAGGTTGCGCCCCGGGCGCCCCGTGGCCAGGGCGTGGTAGCCGGGGTCGATGTAGTCGGGGCCGACCTTGTGCGGGGACACGGTGAGCCCGGTCGCGGCGAGCGCGGCCATCAGGCCCGTCGCGACCGTGGTCTTCCCGCTGCCCGACGAGGGGGCCGCGATGACGAGACGTGCTACCACTCGATGCCCCGCTGCCCCTTCTGGCCGGCGTCCATCGGGTGCTTGACCTTGGACATGTCGGTCACCAGGTCCGCGAAGTCCACCAGCTTCTCCGGGGCGTTGCGCCCGGTGATCACCACGTGCTGGGTGCCGGGGCGGTCCCGCAGCACCGCGACGACCTCGTCGGTGTCGATCCAGCCCCAGTGCATGGGGTAGGCGAACTCGTCGAGCACGTACAGCCGGTACGTCTCGGCGGCCAGGTCCCGCTTGACCTGCTCCCAGCCCTCGCGGGCCTTCTCCTCGTTGGAGAGTTCGCCCTCCGAGGGGGCGCGCTGGATCCACGACCAGCCCTCGCCCATCTTGTGCCAGGCGACGCTGCCGCCCTCGCCGGAGGCGCCGAGCACCTTCAGCGCGTTCTCCTCGCCGACCTTCCACTTCGCCGACTTGACGAACTGGAACACCCCGATCGGCCAGCCCTGGTTCCAGGCCCGCAGCGCGAGCCCGAACGCGGCCGTCGACTTGCCCTTGCCGATGCCCGTATGGACCACGACCAGCGGCCTGTTACGCCGCTGACGGGTCGTCAGACCGTCCTCCGGCACCACACTCGGCTGTCCCTGCGGCATCAGGCGGCCCTCCTGTTCGTCCCCTGTACGTCCTTGACCAGGCCCGCGATCGAGTCGGCCCGCAGCTCGTCGAGCGTCACCGCGGGACCGCCCAGCTCGCGCGCCAGCTCCGCCGCGAGCCCCAGGCGCACCGCGCCCGCCTCGCAGTCCACGACCACCGACGCGACCCCCTCGGCCGCCAGCAGCCGGGCCGAGCGGCCCGCCAGCGCCACCGGGTCCACGCCACCGGTGGCCCGCCCGTCCGTCACCACCACGAGCAGCGGCCGCCGCGACGGATCGCGCATCCGCTCCACCCGCAGCACGTCGTGCGCCTTCAGCAGCCCGGCCGCCAGCGGGGTGCGCCCGCCGGTCGGCAGCGTCTCCAGACGGACCGCCGCCGCGTCCACCGACGACGTCGGCGGCAGCGCCACCTCCGCGTCCTTGCCGCGGAAGGTGATCAGACCGACCTTGTCCCGCCGCTGGTAGGCGTCGAGGAGCAGCGACAGCACCGCGCCCTTGACGGCGCCCATCCGCTGCCGGGCCGCCATCGACCCCGAGGCGTCGACGACGAAGAGCACCAGATTGCCCTCGCGGCCCTCCCGGGTCGCCTGGCGCAGATCGTCGCGCCGCACGACGAGCCCGCGCCCCGAACGCCCGCGCGCCCGCTGGTGGGGCGCGGCCGCCTGGACCGTCGCCGCCAGGTGCAGCTTGGTGAGGGCGCCCTGGGGGCGGCGGGCGCCGGTGGTGCGCCCGTGCGCCGTGCGGGCCCGCGAGCGGCGCCCGGCCGCGCCCTCGCCGAGGCCCGGCACGCTCAGCATCTTCGTACGGAACGGCTCACCCGCCCGGACCGCCTGCTGCTCGCCCGCGCCGGACGGCTGCGGCTCGCCGCCCTCGCCCGCCTCGGGGCGCGCGGGGGTGTCGCCCGTGCCCGCCTCCGGCGCCGGGCCGCCGTCCTGCGGGGGCTGTCCGCCCCCGCCGCCCGGACCGTCCGGGTCCGGGTCGTCGTCCTCACCCGTGTCCCCGAACTCCTGGAGCGTGTCGTCGAGCTTGTCCTCGTCCAGGCCCGGGGCGTCGAAGGGGTTGCGCCGGCGGCGGTGCGGCAGCGCCAGCAGCGCCGCCTGCCGCACGTCCTCGGCGAGCACCTCCTCGCGCCCCGCCCAGGCGGCCAGCGCCGTCGCGGTGCGCGCCATCACGATGTCGGCCCGCATGCCGTCGACCTCGAAGGCCGCGCAGGTGGCCGCGATCTGCCGCAGCGCGCCGTCACCGAGCCGGACCCGGGGCAGCAACGCCCGCGCGGCGATGATGCGCGCCCGGACCGCGCTCTCCTCGTCGGCCCAGCGCGCCGCGAACGCGGCCGGCTCGTCGTCGTACGCCAGGCGCCTGCGGACCACCTCGACCCGCTGGTCCGGCTCCCGGGACGCCGAGACCTCCACGGTCAGCCCGAACCGGTCCAGGAGCTGCGGCCTGAGCTCGCCCTCCTCCGGGTTCATCGTGCCCACCAGCAGGAAGCGCGCGGCGTGCCGTACCGAGACGCCCTCGCGCTCCACGTACGAGGCGCCCATCGCGGCGGCGTCGAGCAGCAGGTCGACCAGGTGGTCGTGGAGGAGGTTGACCTCGTCCACGTAGAGGATGCCCCGGTGGGCTTGGGCGAGCAGACCGGGCTCGAAGGCCTTCACGCCCTCGGCGAGCGCCCGCTCGATGTCCAGCGCGCCCACCAGGCGGTCCTCGGAGGCGCCGACCGGCAGCTCCACCATCCGGGCGGGCCGGGCGGCCCCGGTCCCGGCCTCGTGCGGCCCGTCGGGGCACGCCGGGTCGGGCGCGGCCGGGTCGCAGGAGAAGCGGCAGCCCGTGACCACCTCGACCTCGGGCAGCAGCGCCGAGAGCGCCCGCACGGCCGTCGACTTCGCGGTGCCCTTCTCGCCCCGGACGAGGACACCGCCGACGGCGGGACTCACCGCGTTCAGCAGCAGGGCGAGGCGCAGATCGTCCTGTCCGACGATCGCGGTGAACGGATAAGGCGTGCTCATGCGTCGTCACCCTCCAGGTCGCCCTCGAGCTGCAGATAGGTCGCGCGGAGCTGCTCCAGCGTCTCCGCGTCCGGTTCGGCCCACAGGCCGCGGTCGGCGGCCTCGAGGAGGCGTTCCGTGATGCCGCGCAGCGCCCAGGGGTTGGACTTCTTCATGAAGTCGCGGTTCGTCTCGTCGAACACGTACTCCGCGCTGAGCTTCTCGTACATCCAGTCGTCGACCACGCCCGCCGTCGCGTCGTACCCGAACAGGTAGTCCACGGTCGCGGCCATCTCGAAGGCGCCCTTGTAGCCGTGGCGCCGCATCGCCGCCATCCAGCGCGGGTTGACCACGCGCGCGCGGAAGACGCGGTGGGTCTCCTCGCCCAGGGTGCGGGTCTTGATCTGGTCCGGGGTGGCCGAGTCGCCCACGTACGCCTCGGGGGACTCGCCCGTCAGATGGCGGACCATGGCGACCATGCCGCCGTGGTACTGGAAGTAGTCGTCGGCGTCGACCAGGTCGTGCTCGCGCGTGTCGACGTTCTTCGCGGCCACCGCGATCCGGCGGAACGCCGTCTCCATGTCGCCGCGCGCCGCGCGTCCGTCGAGACCGCGCCCGTACGCGTAGCCGCCCCACACCGCGTACACCTCGGCGAGGTCGGCGTCGCTGCGCCAGTTGCGCGCGTCGATCAGGGGGAGCAGGCCCGCCCCGTACGCCCCCGGCTTGGAGCCGAAGATACGGGCCGTGGCGCGGCGGCGGTCGCCGTGCTCGGCGGTGTCCTCGTCGGCGTGCGCCCGGACGTAGTTGGACTCGGCCGGCTCGTCCAGCTCCGCCACCGCCCGCACCGCGTCGTCGAGCAGCCCGACCACGTGCGGGAACGCGTCCCGGAAGAAGCCGGAGATGCGGACCGTCACATCGATGCGGGGACGGCCCAGCTCCGCGACCGGGACCACCTCGAAGCCGGTGACGCGGCGGGACGCCTCGTCCCACACCGGGCGGCAGCCCAGCAGCGCCAGGATCTCGGCGATGTCGTCGCCCTGGGTGCGCATCGCGGAGGTGCCCCACACGGTCAGGCCCACCGACTTCGGGTACGCCCCGGTGTCCGCCAGATAGCGCGCCACCAGCGAGTCGGCGAGTGCCTGGCCGACCTCCCAGGACAGCCGCGAGGGGATGGCCTTGGGGTCCACCGAGTAGAAGTTGCGGCCGGTCGGCAGGACGTTGACCAGGCCCCGGGTGGGGGAGCCGGACGGGCCCGCCGGCACGTAGCCGCCGTCGAGCGCCCGCAGGATGTGGGTGATCTCGTCGGTCGTGCGCGCCAGGCGCGGCACCACCTCACGGCAGGCGAACTCCAGCACCGCCACCGCGTCCGGCAGTTCGGCGCCCAGGACCTCGGCGACCAGCGGGGCGCAGGCCGGCACCGACCAGCCGCGCTCCTCCATGCCCTCCGCCAGACGGCGGCACAGGTGCTCCAGGAGGTCGATCGTGTCGGCCGCCGTACGGGCCGGGCCCTCGACCAGGTCCGTCAGCTCCACCGGCACCTTCACCGGCGCGCCCGGCTCGGCCAGCAGCTCCTTCTCCACCAGGCCGAAGTGCTCGGCAAGCGAGGCGCGCAGACCGGGCAGCGCGTTGGCCTGCCCGCCCCACACCTGGGAGGCGCGCAGCACCGCGAGCACCAGGTTGACCCGGGGCTCGGCCTCGGGGCCGCCGCCCAGGATGTGCAGGCCGTCGCGGATCTGGACGTCCTTGATCTCGCAGAGGTAGCCGTCGATGTGCATGACGAACTCGTCGAAGTCGCCGTCGTCCGGCTGCTCGTCGACGTGCAGGTCGTGGTGGAGCTCGGCGGCCTTGACCAGCGTCCAGATCTGGGCCCGCACCGCCGGGGCCTTCGTCGGGTCGAGATCGCTCACCAGCGCGTACTCGTCGAGGAGCTGCTCCAGTTTGGCCAGGTCGCCGTAGGTGTCGGCGCGGGCCATCGGCGGGACGAGGTGGTCCACGACCGTGGCGTGGCCGCGCCGCTTGGCCTGGGTGCCCTCGCCCGGGTCGTTGACGATGAACGGGTAGACCAGCGGCAGGTCGCCCAGGACCGCGTCGGGACCGCAGCCCGAGGACAGCCCGAGGCCCTTGCCGGGCAGCCACTCCATGGTGCCGTGCTTGCCCATGTGGACGATCGCGTCGGCGCCGAAGCTGTTCTCCAGCCAGCGGTAGGCGGCCATGTAGTGGTGCGAGGGCGGCATGTCCGGGTCGTGGTAGATCGCGATCGGGTTCTCGCCGAAGCCGCGCGGCGGCTGGATCATCACCACGACGTTGCCGAACTGCAGGGAGGCGAGCACGATCTCGTCGCCGTCCACGTACAACTGGCCCGGGGGCTCGCCCCAGTGCTCCAGCATGCTGTCGCGCAGCTCCGGCTCCAGCTTCTCGAACCAGGCGCGGTAGTCCGCGAGCGGCACGCGCGCGGGGGCCGCCGCGAGCTGCTCCTCGGTGAGCCACTCCACGTCGTGGCCGCCCGCGTTGATCAGCCGGTGGATCAGCTCGTCGCCGTTGTCCGGGTGGCCCTCCACCCGGTAACCGGCGTCCCGCAGCGCGTCCAGGACCCGGACCGCCGAGGCGGGCGTGTCCAGACCCACCGCGTTGCCCACGCGCGAGTGCTTGGTGGGGTAGGCGGTGAAGACCAGGGCCAGCTTCTTCTCCGCGTTCGGCTTGTGCTTCAGACGGGCGTGGCGCACCGCGATCCCGGCGACGCGGGAGGCCCGCTCCGGGTCGGCGACGTACACCGGTACCTCGTCGGGGCCCTGCTCCTTGAAGGAGAACGGGACGGTGATCAGCCGGCCGTCGAACTCGGGGATGGCGACCTGCATCGCCGCGTCCATGGGGGAGAGGGCCGCGTCCGACGCCTCCCAGGCGGCCTTGGACGAGGTGAGGCAGAGCCCTTGCAGCACCGGCACGTTCAGGTCGGCCAGGGCGCCGATGTCCCATGCCTCCTCGTCGCCGCCCGCGCTCGCCTGCGAGGCGGTGGTGCCGCCCGCCGCCAGGACGGTGGCGATCAGCGCGTCCGCCCGGCCCAGCGTCTCGTAGAGCGCCGGGTCCGCGCCGCGCAGCGACCCCACGTACACCGCGAGGGCGTTGGCGCCCTGCGCCTCGATGCGGTCGCACAGCACGTCGACGAAGGAGGTGTTGCCGGAGAGCTGATGGGCGCGGTAGAAGAGCACGCCGACCGTGGGGCGGCCCTCCACGTACGCGCGCGTGCCGTGCACGCCCCACTCCGGCATCTTCTGCGGCTCCGCGAAGCCGACGCCCGTGAGCAGCACGGTGTCGGAGAGGAACCGCGACAGCTCCACGAGGTTGCCGGGGCCGCCCTCGACGAGATAGCGCAGGGCCTCGGCGACCACCCCGGCCGGGGCCGAGGACTCGGCCATCAGCTCCGCGTCCGGCACGGACTCGCCGCCCAGCAGCACCGTGGGGATGCCGGACGCCTTCAGCGCGGCCAGACCGTCCTCCCAGGCGCGCTTGCCGCCCAGCAGGCGCACGACGGCCACCGACGCGCCCTCGATCAGCGCGGGCAGCTCCTCCGCCACGTCGATACGGGTGGGGTTGCCGATCCGGAAGGGCGCCCCGGAGGCCCGGGCCGCCAGCAGATCCGTGTCGGCGGTCGACAACAACAGCACAGTGCTCATGCGGGTGCTCCAGGTGCGATGAAGGGAAGTCCTGCGGGCGCGCCCTGCTCGATCAGCCGCAGGAGCGCGTCCGTGTCCGCGTGTTCTTCGATGAGGTCGCCGAGGCGGTCCAGCTGCTCCTCGCGCAGCACCCCGAACGACGTGTCGGGGGCGGGCACGAAACGCCGACCGGCGGCGCTCGCGACCCGCTCCAGGAACCGCCGTCTGAAACCGTCGCTCTCCAGTGATCCGTGCCAGTGCGTCCCCCAGACCGCACCGACCCGGCATCCGTCCAAGCTGTGTCCATCGTCATCAGAGATGAACCGATCCCCGCCCAGCACCTCGGCGACGCCGTGGTGGATCTCGTATCCCTCCACGCGCTCGCCCAGCGCCTCGCCGGCCGGCCGGGCGAGGGTCTTCTCGGCCGCGAACCGCACCCGCACGGGCAGCAGTCCGAGACCCGTCACGGAACCCGCCCGTGACTCGACGTCGTCCTCGATGTGTTCGCCGAGCAGCTGGTAGCCGCCGCAGATCCCCAGCACCGGACGCCCCTCGGCCGCCCTGCGCGCCAGCTCCCGCGCCAGCCCCCGTTCCCTCAGCCACTCCAACGCCCGGACCGTGCCCCGGGTTCCCGGCACCACGACCAGATCCGCGTCGGCCAGCTCCTCGGGCCGGTCCACGAACCGTACGATCACGCCCGGCTCGGCGGCGAGCGCGTCCACGTCCGTGAAGTTGGACATCAGCGGCACCGCGCACACCGCGATCCGCAGCACGTCCTCGCCGACCGGCGGCGCCACCACGGACTCGCGCACGGCGCCCCGGAGGGACACTCTCAGGCCGTCCTCCTCGTCGATGCCGAGCCCGTGCGCGAACGGCAGGATCCCGTACGTGGGGCGCCCGGTGAGGCCGCGCAGCATGTCGATACCGGGTTCGAGCAGCGAGACGTCGCCCCGGAACTTGTTGACGATGTATCCGGCGACCAGCGCCTGGTCCTCGCGGCTCAGCAGCGCCGTCGTACCGAAGAACGAGGCGAACACCCCGCCCCGGTCGATGTCGCCGACCACCACCACCGGCAGCCTCGCGGCGCGCGCGATGCCCATGTTGACGATGTCGGTGCGCCGCAGGTTGATCTCGGCCGGGCTGCCCGCCCCCTCGCAGATCACGGCGTCATACGTGCCCCGCAGCCGCTCCAGGCAGTCCACGACCGTGCCCAGAAGCGCCTCCTGGCGCCCGCCGTGGTAGCCGCGGGCGCTCAACTCGCCCACCGGCTTGCCCATCAGCACGACCTGGCTCGAACGGTCGCTCCCCGGCTTGAGCAGCACCGGGTTCATCAGCGCGGACGGCTCCACGCGCGCCGCCTGCGCCTGCATCGCCTGCGCGCGCCCGATCTCCGCGCCCTCGCGCGTCACGAAGGAGTTGAGGGACATGTTCTGTCCCTTGAAGGGCGCGACCTTCACACCCCGGCGCACCAGCCACCGGCAGATCCCGGCGGTGACGACGCTCTTCCCCGCGTCCGACGTGGTGCCCGCGACCAGCAGTCCGCCGCTCATGTCCGTACCTTCCTCACCGCGATCGCCACACCCAGCGCCAGCCAGCCCACCCGGCGCGACAGCCGCACCGCCCGCTCGATGTCCGCCACTTCCACCGCCCGGCCGTCCCCGTTCAGCACCGGCCGGTGCTCGACACGGCCGCCGTACGCGAGGGTGCCGCCGAGCCGTACGCCGAGCGCCCCCGCGAACGACGCCTCCACGGGCCCGGCGTTGGGGCTCGGGTGCTTGGCCGCGTCCGACCGCCACGCGCGCGTGGCGGCGCGCGGCGCGCCTCCCGCCACGACCGCGAGCGCGGCCGTGAGCCGGGCGCCCGGCCAGCCCGCCACGTCGTCCAGGCGCGCCGAGGCCCACCCGTACCGCAGATGGCGCGGCGAGCGGTGGCCGACCATCGCGTCCAGGGTGTTGACCGCGCGGAACGCCACCAGGCCGGGCACGCCCGCGAGCGCCCCCCACACCAGCGCGCCCACCACGGCGTCGGAGGTGTTCTCGGCGACGGACTCGACGACCGCGCGCGCGATGCCGGGCGCGTCCAGCGACTGCGGGTCGCGGCCGCACAGATGGGGCAGCCGCGCGCGGGCCGCCTCGACGTCCCCCGCCTGGAGGGTCGCGGCGATCGCGCGGGCCTCCCGGCCCAGCGAAGTGCCGCCCACCACCGTCCAGGTGGCGGCGGCGGTCAGCGCGACGGAGGCGGCGGGACTGCGGCGTACGGCACGGGTGGCGAGCAGCGCGGCGCCCGCGGCACCTCCGGCGCACACGGCGGTGTGCAGCGCGCCCCAGCCACGGTGGTCGCGCCACAGCGCGCGCTCCACGGCGGCCGCGGCACGGCCGAACGCGGCGACCGGGTGTCCGCGGCGGGGGTCGCCGAGGAGGAGGTCACCGAGGAGACCGGCGGTGGCGCCGTACGCGAAAGTGCGATCGGCACGCATGGGGTCAGCCCGCCGCAACGCCGCGGGGAACTCCGGTACGTCCGGGGGGTGCCGGCAACAGGCAGGCGCGCATGGCGGTATGTCCTCACTCAGGGTGTCCGCGCCCTGGTACGACGTCGACCGGCGGTGAGAGTTCCTGGCTCACGGGGATGATTCCCCGATGACAGTGGCGGGACCGCGCCGGATTCGCACCGGCTTCCTCTTCTGCCGCCGTAAATGGCTCGGGCAGTCCACCATGCCCGGGAACGCCCGTCAACTCGCTGCTGACCTGCGACGGGAGAGTGTGCGCAGGCACACAGGAAACCGCCCCCCGGCAGGGCCGGAGGGCGGTTGTGGAGGGTGCGGCGCCGGTCGTCGGCCTACTTGGCGACGATCAGGTTGATGCCGTACGCGACGGCCGCCGCGCAGAGCGCGAAGCAGAGGTAGGCGGTGGTGCGGGCCACAGCGACGTTGCCCTTGCCGGCCGCCGCCGACTGCTGCTTGCTGAGGCCGACGATGCCGACGGTGAACAGGCCCACCAGGCCGACGGTGACGATGAGGCTGACACCGAAAACGGTGCCGAGAGCTGCCCAGTCGATGTGCATGACGATTCCTTCGGGGAGCGCGGCCGGGTCAGACGACGGCCGGGCGGGCCGGGTCGGCGGGGGCGGGCGCCGGGATGGTGGCCGTCAGGTCGACGGCCACGGCGGCGGCGGTGGGCGGCGGGGTGACCGCGGCCATCGCGGTCGTGACGACACCGGCGGGCTCGGCCGGAACGGCGGCCGGGACGTGGGTGACGTCGTTGTGGTCGACCGGCTGGCGGCGCGACAGCTTCCAGATGAAGCCGGAGCCCCCGACCAGCAGGACCGCCACGAGGACGATGCCCCAGGTGCCCCGTCCGGCGAGGAACTCGGCGCCGGCGCCGACCAGGCCCGCGGCGGGCAGGGTCAGGCCCCAGGCGATGAACATCCGGGTCGCGGTGGACCAGCGGACCACTCCGCCCTTGCGGCCGAGGCCGGCGCCCATGACGGAGCCGGAGCAGACCTGGGTGGTGGAGAGCGAGAAGCCGAGGTGCGAGGAGGCCAGGATGACGGTCGCGGCACCGGACTGGGCGGCGAAGCCCTGCGGCGGAGCCAGCTCGGTCAGGCCCTTGCCCATGGTGCGGATGATGCGCCAGCCGCCGAGGTAGGTGCCCATGGCGATGGCCATGCCGGCCGAGACGATGACCCACAGCGGGGGGTTGGCGCCCGGGTGCAGCACGCCGCCGGTGACCAGGGCGAGGGTGATGATGCCCATGGTCTTCTGCGCGTCGTTGGTGCCGTGGGCGAGCGAGACGAGGCCGGCGGAGGCGATCTGTCCGGCCCGGTAGCCCTTGGCGGTGGCCTTCTCGGCCGCCGGGTCGGCGTTCCGGTTGATCCGGTACGTCAGCCGGGTGGCCAGCATCGAGGCGACGCCCGCGACGATCGGGGCGGCGACGGCGGGCAGGAGCACCTTGGTGACGACGGTCGAGCCGTTGACCGAGGACCAGCCGGCCGACATCACGGCCGCGCCGATCAGACCGCCGAACAGGGCGTGGGAGGAGCTGGACGGCAGTCCGAGCAGCCAGGTCACCAGATTCCACAGGATGGCGCCGACGAGCGCCGCGAAGATGACCTCTGTTCGGAGGCCCTTCTCGTTGATGATCCCGCCGGAGATCGTCTTGGCGACCTCCACCGACAGGAACGCGCCGACCAGGTTGAGCGCGGCCGACATGGCGACCGCGGCTTTGGGCTTCAGGGCGCCGGTCGAGATGGTCGTGGCCATCGCGTTGGCGGTGTCATGGAAACCGTTCGTGAAATCGAACACTAGAGCTGTCACGACCACAATGGCGAGCAGCAGCGTGATGTGTTCCATTTACCCAGGCAATCGTTCGACGTCAGTGGCTGGACGAACGTAAGCAACCTGAATGAACGGAAGGTGAACTGAGCCGGACCGCACGGTGTATCCCGGCGCTTCTTGGCCGGGATTTGGGACACGCAGTTCCGTACGGAACGGGCATATCGGCCGTAGGTCCCAGGGGGGCAGGATTCCGTTCACTCTCCCGCCCCGGCACGGGCCCTGCGAGGATCACCCCCATGGGAGAGCCGATCGACGCCGCCGAGACCGCCGAGGCCTGGGCCGAGCTGACCGCGACCGCGCGCCGCACCGCCGAGGAGGGCCTGGTCGTGGGGACCTCGGGCAACGTCTCCGTACGCGTCGGGGACCTGGTGCTCGTCACCCCCAGCGGGGTGCCGTACGAGCGGCTCGGGCCCGGTGACACCGTCGCCGTCGACCTCACCGGCCGGCAGGTCGCCGGGACCCTGCGGCCCACCAGCGAGCTCCCCCTGCACCTGGCCGTCCACCGGCACACCGACGCCCGGGCCGTCGTCCACACCCACGCCGTCCACGCCACGGCCGTCTCCACCCTGGTCACCGAGCTCCCGCCGGTCCACTACATGACCGCCGAGCTCGGCGGACCGGTCCGGGTCGCGCCCTACGCGCTGTACGGGACCGAGGAGCTCGCCGCGAACATGCTCGGCGCCCTCGACGGCCGCACCGGCTGCCTCCTGCAGAACCATGGAACGGTCACCTGCGGAGCCACCCTTTCCCAGGCGTACGACCGCACCGCCCAGCTGGAATGGATGTGCCGGCTCTGGCTCGCCGCCTCCTCCGTGCCCGGCCGCACCCCCTCCCTGCTCTCGGCCGAGGACCTCGACCGGGCCGCCGAGCAGTTCCGGGGGTACGGACAGCGCTGACGTCCCGTACGCCACACGTGTCCCGGTGGGCCCCGCCCACTGGCCGTGGCGCCGCTTACTGCCGACACTGGAACGGTGCGCCCGGCTACAGCGACGGCAGCGGCCGTCACCACACTCATCGGCGTCGGCGCGGCAGCGGTGGCCGCCGGACGGTACGCGAGCGACGCGGCCCTCAAGGTGCCGCCGGGCCGCCCGCTGCCCGCCGACCCCGAGCTCACCGTGCACGCCACGGCGCCCGGACGGATCGCCCTGACCCGCTGCCTGGCCTCGCTGCGCCCCGGTGTGTACGGCATCGAGGGCCCCGGCGTCCACGCGGTGGTCGGCGAGGTCGTCGACGTGCCGCACGCCGCGGACACCGTGGTGCGCCGCCTGGAGCGGGTCACCCGGGGCAGCCCGCAGCCCGGGGACCGGGTCCGGCTCACCCCGCAGGTCCACCACGGCACCCCGGCCGGGGCGCTGGGGCTGCGCCACGAGGACGTCGAGATCCCCGCGGAGCTCGGTGTGCTGCCCGCCTGGCTGGTGCCGGGCGCCCGCGACACCTGGGTGATCACCGTGCACGGCCTGGGCACCACCCGGGAGCACCCGCTCAACGTCCTGGGGTTCCTGCACCGCCACCGGCTGCCGGTGCTCGACCTCGCCTACCGGGGCGACGCGGGCGCCCCCCGCCCCCCGGACGGCCTCGGCCACCTCGGCGACGCGGAGTGGCGCGACCTCGACGCCGCGATCCGCTACGCCGTACGCTCCGGCGCCCGGCACGTCATCCTGCACGGCTGGTCCACCGGCGCCACCATGGCCCTGCTCGCCGCCGCGAACTCCGGGATGCGCGAGCGGATCCGGGGGCTCGTCCTGGACTCGCCGGTGCTCGACTGGGAGGGCACCGTACGCGCCCTCGCCGTCGCGCACGGCGCCCCGGGCGCGCTGCTGCCGCTCGCCGTCCGGGCCGCGCAGGGCCGCACCGGCCCGCACGGCGGCCGGCTGCGCGGGGTGTCCGACCCGGCCGCCCTGAGCGTGCCGACCCTGGTCTTCCACGGCCCCGGCGACACCCTGGCCTCCTGGCCCCTCACCCGCGAACTGGCCGCCCGCCGACCCGATCTGGTGACCCTTCACACAGTGCCGGACGCCCCGCACGCCGCGATGTGGAACGCCGACCCGGACCGGTACGAGGAGGCCCTGCGGCGCTTCCTGACCCCGCTCATGTGACCCGTGGCGCCGGTGCCCACCCGGGGCGCGCGCGTGCCCGCCCGGCGGCGCCCCGGCGATCGGGGCGCCTGTTCCGCTTCGGCTTTCGGCCGCCACCGCGAGGCGCCCTCCCCGGGGCCCGCCGCCGCGTGCCGCGCCGCCCCGGGCCCGTGCGAAAGGCAGGTGCCCGCCATTCCGTTTGGGCTTTCCGGCCGTCAACGGGAAGACTGCATCCGTGACGTCCCGGAAGCCTGATGAGAAGTTGCCGCGAGACTCCAGACTGCGGCTTGTCCGCACACCGCACGCGAAGGACGCCCGGCCCCTCGCCAGCGCCCGCCGCGCCGTGAGCGACCGCCGCTCCCGGGCGTCCCGGCCGCCCGAGGGCACCCCGGCCCCCGCCGAACTGGCCCGCCAGGCCAGAGCGGTGCTCGCCGACGCCGTACGCGTCGCCCGCTGGGCCGACGCCGAGCGTGCCCGGGGCACCGCGCCGCGCCCCGCCCCGACCGGCACCCTCTCCGCCGCCGCCGCCGAACAGGCCTCCGTCACCCTGGGCCTGACACCCGCCCAGGTGCGGGCCGGCTGGGACCGCGCCCGGCTCGCCGGACTCGTCGAGCTGCACGGCGGCACCGCCCGCCCCGGCTGGCGGCTGCGCGCCTGGGACCGCGACGACGCCGCCGTGCTGCGCGGCTGGGTCGCCCTCTTCGACGCCTGGTCGATCGTCCACCCCGCCCCGGCCGCCATCGCGCCCGCCGCCGTGGCCGAGGTCGTCGAAGCCGTCCCCCAGGTGCTCTCCCTCCTCCAGCTCTCGGCCGGTCCCGTCCTCGTACCGGCCCTGCTCGACCTGCTCGGCCAGCGCGTCGCCGAACTGCGCGACGAGCGCTGCGAGGTGCCCGACGCCACCGGCGCGGACGCCACCGGCGGGGACCGCCCCGCCTCCCTCGCCTTCCTCTCCCTCCTCCTCGACTGGGCCCTCGCCGGGCTCGCCGCCGTCGGCGCGCTCACCCTCGGCGAGGGCTCGGCCACCCTCACCCCGCTCGGCAACTGGGCGGTGTGGGTCAAGCTGGAGCAGATCTGCGTCGCCGCGCAGAGCCCGGCCGGCAACATCGAGCAGTCCGCCGAGGACATGCTGCGCGGCTGCGCCCGGCTGACCCCCGGCCCCGCCCGCGCCGAGTACCGCGCCTGGCTCGCCGCCCGGCCCGTCGGCAGCGCGGTGACCGAGCTGCTCGACGCGGCCCGGGGCGAGGACGCCCTGGTGCGCGGGCTCGCCTTCGAGGCGCTCCGGGTCGTCGGCGCGCCCGCCGAACCCGAGGTGCGCGCCGCCACCGACGAGATCTTCCTGCGCCCCTACGCCCTGCTGTGGCTCGCCGAGCACGAGGGCACCGACCCCGAGGACGCCACCGCCGTCCTCACCCGCGAGGAGTCCACCTGGCTGTGGGTCGACACCGCTGCGGCGGTCGCCGACCACGGCGAGGTCGACCTGATGGTGCGCCACCTCGACTCCGCCGTGCAGGGCACCGTCCCCGCCCTGCTCGACGAGGTCAGGGCCGTCGGCCACCCCCGGACCGTGCAGGTCCTGGTCGCCCTGGCGGCCGCGCATCCGGACCCGGCCCTCGCCAAGGCCGTGCGCCGCGCGGCCTTCCAGGTCCACACGGGCGGGGTGTAGCCGGGGTCAGCCGGCCGCGCCGGGGGCGTACGTACCGAAGCTCCACACGTTGCCCTCGGCGTCGCGCGCCATGTAGTCGCGCGAGCCGTAGTCCTGGTCGGTGGGCTCCATCAGGATCTCCACGCCGTGCTCCACCGCCCGCTTGTGGTGCGCGTCCACGTCGTCCACCACCACATAGACGCCCACCGGGCCCGCGTCGCGCAGGGCGTTGGCGAAGACGCCGCCCCGGCCCTTGGAGCCGAGCATCACCACACCGGTGCCGCTGGCCAGTTCGGCGTGGAGCACCTGGCCCTCCGCGTCCTCGAACACCGCCGTCTCGGTGAACCCGAAGGCGTCCTTCAGCAGCCTGATCGCGGCCTTCGCGTCCCTGTACAGAATCGTCGGATACACACTCATGACGCACTCCCGTCCCTGTCGCCGCCGCCCTCGTAGCGGCCCGCTGTGACCTGGATCTCAGTCTCGCACCCGGCACTGACAACGCCCCGAGGGCCGTGTGCGGGCGGCCCGCGATCCCGGGCGGCTCAGCGGGCGAACGTGTCGCAGCGGGCCGTGTCGCCCGACTGGAAACCGGTGCGGAACCACTGCTGACGCTGCTGGGCCGAGCCGTGCGTCCAGGACTCGGGGGTGACCCGGCCCTGGAACCTCTCCTGGATCCGGTCGTCGCCCACGGCCGCCGCCGCGTCCAGGCCGTCCCTGACGTCCTGGTCGCTCAGCCGGGTCAGCAGCGGCCTGCCGGTTCTGGGATCCGGTGTGGTCGTCGCGTGGTGCGCCCACACCCCGGCGTAGCAGTCGGCCTGGAGCTCGACCCTGACGGAGGCGCTGTCCGCGCCCTGCCGCCCGTCCTGGGACCGGGCGAGGGTGCCCATCAGGTTCTGGATGTGGTGCCCGTACTCGTGCGCCACCACGTACGCCTGGGCGAACGGTCCGCCCGTGGAGCCGAACTTGGTCCGCAGGTCGTCGAAGAACCCCAGGTCCAGATAGACCTGCCGGTCGCCCGGGCAGTAGAACGGCCCCACCGCCGAGGTCGCCGTCCCGCACGCGGTGGGGACGCGGCCGGTGAAGAAGACCGTCTGCGCGGACGTGTAGCGCCCGCCCCGGCGCGGGAGCTCCTGCGACCAGAAGTCCTGCACGCTGTTGACGACCGCCAGGACGCGGCAGTCCTCCTTGGTGTTGGCGTCGCGCCCCTTGCGGCAGCTCGCCTGCACCTGCCCCTGCGCCGACGCCGAGGTCGTCGGGTCGGAGTCGCCGGAGGAGAGCCCCAGCTGGTCGGGTCCGACGCCGAAGAGCAGGCCGAGGACGAGCGCGACGATCCCGACGAGGCCGCCGCCGATGGTGGCTCTGCCGCCGGGGACCCGGCTGCCCCGGACGTCCTTGACCTCGGACGTGTCCAGATCGGCGTCGTCGTCGAACTGCACGGGCCACCACCCTCCGTCACGCGGTACCACCCACGAGTATGGAACACGTCATGGTGTTGCGCCCGTTTCGGCACGGCGGCCGATACGCTCGGCGCCTCATGGACCGGAACCGTCTCGCGCTGGCCGCCGTCGCCGCCGTACTGGCCCTCCCCCTCGTCACCGCCGCCCAGCAGGCCCGGCCCGCCCCTTACGGCGACCGCCTCACCGTGCTGCCCGCCGCCGCGCCGGCCCGCCCCGCGGTACGGGTGCGGGGCGCGGCCGTCGAGGCGTACGACCCCAGGAGCGGGGCGCGCAGCTGGACCTACCGCCGCGAGGGACGCCGTCCGCTCGCGGTGCGCGGCGCGCCCGGGCACGCCTTCGCCCTGTGGAGCGACGGCATGGTCACCGACACCGCGCGCGTGCTCTCCGCCGGAGCCGTCCGCTGGCACCGGGCCGTCCCCGGCCTCGCGGGCTGGCTCGCCGGGCGCCCCGGCCGGGCCGCGGGCGTCCTCCAGCAGTTCGCCCCGGCCCCCCG
Source organism: Streptomyces sp. NPDC005878 (assembly GCF_040629815.1). Lineage (NCBI taxonomy): Bacteria > Bacillati > Actinomycetota > Actinomycetes > Kitasatosporales > Streptomycetaceae > Streptomyces > Streptomyces sp. NPDC005878. The sequence goes on along the minus strand of NZ_JBEXWK010000033.1, from coordinate 70,116 downwards.
GGGTGACGGGATGCTGGCCGTCGTCACCCCCGAGCGCGTCGCCGCGTACCGCACCGCCGACGGGGACCTGCGCTGGACGCTGCCCGCCCGGCCGGGGTGCGCCTTCGACCCGGGCCGCGTCGCGCGCGTGGCGGGCGTGCTGATCCTCGCCCAGCCCTGCGCCGACCGGGACGTGTGGACCCAGGAGCTGGTGGCGGTCGACACCCTCGGACCCGTCGCGCCCGGCCGCACCCCGCTGGGCAACGAGCTCCCCGCGCGCGTGGGCGCCGCACGGGGCGTGTGACGGCGTTCGGGGAGGGCCGCCGCCGGGCCCCGCGGACGACCTTGCCCAAGGGATCACCGCACGTAAAAGCAGTTGCACGCCCCCGCTAGAATTGGCCCATGGCAATTCTCCTTGTGCATTAGACGGCGTCGACACTCCTTCGACCCCCGTCCACCCCGCCGTCCATACCGCCCTGGAGTATTTCCGTGATCACCGCCACCGGCATCGAGCTGCGCGCCGGCGCCCGCATCCTCATCGAGAACGCTTCCTTCCGCGTCGCCAAGGGCGACCGCATCGGCCTCGTCGGCCGCAACGGAGCCGGCAAGACCACCCTCACCAAGTGCCTCGCCGGTGAGGGCATCCCGGCCGCCGGCACCATCACCCGCTCCGGTGAGGTCGGCTATCTGCCGCAGGACCCCCGTACCGGCGACCTCGACGTCCTCGCGCGCGACCGCGTGCTCTCCGCGCGCGGCCTCGACGAGGTGCTGCGCAAGATGCGCGAGAACGAGGAGCGCATGGCGAACGGCAAGGGCGCCACGCGCGAGAAGGCGATGAAGAAGTACGAGCGCCTGGAGACGGAGTTCCTCACCCGGGGCGGGTACGCCGCTGAGGCCGAGGCCGCCACCATCGCCGCCGCGCTCGGCCTGCCCGACCGGGTGCTCGGCCAGCCGCTGCACACCCTCTCCGGCGGTCAGCGCCGCCGTGTCGAACTCGCCCGCATCCTGTTCTCGGACGCCGACACCCTGCTCCTCGACGAGCCGACCAACCACCTCGACGCCGACTCCATCGTCTGGCTGCGCGACTACCTCAAGTCCTACCGGGGCGGCTTCATCGTGATCTCCCACGATGTGGACCTGGTCGAGACGGTCGTCAACAAGGTGTTCTACCTGGACGCCAACCGCTCCCAGATCGACGTCTACAACATGGGCTGGAAGCTCTACCAGCAGCAGCGCGAGGCCGACGAGAAGCGCCGCAAGCGCGAGCGCCAGAACGCCGAGAAGAAGGCCGCCGCCCTCAACTCCCAGGCCGACAAGATGCGCGCCAAGGCGACCAAGACGGTGGCCGCGCAGAACATGGCCAAGCGCGCCGAGCGGCTGCTCTCGGGCCTGGACGCGGTCCGCGTCTCCGACAAGGTCGCCAAGCTGCGCTTCCCCGACCCGGCGCCCTGCGGCAAGACCCCGCTGACCGCCGAGGGCCTGTCCAAGTCGTACGGCTCGCTGGAGATCTTCACCGACGTCGACCTGGCCATCGACAAGGGGTCCAGGGTCGTCATCCTCGGTCTCAACGGCGCCGGCAAGACGACCCTGCTGCGGCTGCTCGCGGGTGCCGAGAAGGCCGACACCGGCCAGGTCACGCCGGGTCACGGCCTCAAGCTGGGGTACTACGCCCAGGAGCACGAGACGCTCGACCCGGACCGCACGGTCCTGGAGAACATGCGCTCCTCCGCCCCCGACCTCGACCTGGTCGAGGTCCGCAAGACGCTGGGCTCGTTCCTGTTCTCCGGCGACGACGTGGACAAGCCCGCGGGCGTGCTCTCCGGCGGCGAGAAGACCCGGCTGGCCCTGGCCACGCTGGTGGTCTCGTCCGCCAATGTCCTGCTCCTCGACGAGCCGACCAACAACCTGGACCCGGCCAGCCGCGAGGAGATCCTGGGCGCGCTGCGTACGTACAAGGGCGCGGTCGTTCTAGTGACGCACGACGAGGGCGCGGTCGAGGCTCTACAGCCCGAGCGCATCATTCTGCTGCCCGACGGGGTCGAGGACCTGTGGGGTCCGGACTACGCGGATCTGGTCGCCCTGGCGTGACGCTGGGCGACTGATCCACTCCATATGGATCATTCGGCTCACGCGTGATCCTCAATCTGAGTGAGTGCGTCTCGTACCCCGGCGTGTCATGCACGGGATCAAGATCCGGTGCGTACGGGACGGACCGATTCCGGAGTGTGACCCCGAGCACACCTCTGACCAGCGGGTTCTTGGCCCGCTGGGATCCGGGGTGGTTCCGCGGCCGAGCGGAATTCTTTCTTCCGGCCCTGTCTCGCACCGTCCTGCGCCGAAACCCGCTTGCACCGACCTTGCCGAATGGGTGGCCAGGAAGCCCGGGAGGGGTGATCATGAGAAGTCCAGAGCGCACTTCCCATGAGGAGGCACGGGTGGCCGAGACTCTGAAGAAGGGCAGCCGGGTGACCGGCGCCGCGCGCGACAAGCTCGCGGCAGACCTGAAGAAGAAGTACGACTCCGGTGCGAGCATCCGGGCGTTGGCCGAAGAGACCGGCCGCTCCTACGGATTCGTCCACCGGATGCTCAGCGAGTCCGGGGTGGTACTGCGCGGACGCGGCGGAGCGACACGCGGCAAGAAGACCGCCTCGGCCTGACCGGGGCCCGGGCGGGTCCGGGAGCGGTCCCTCGGGACACGGCTCCGGGGCCCGTCGGGTCGGGTTGCCACCCGGTCGGCCGCGCGGTCGACCGGGTGGTTACTGTGCAGTCACTTATTTTGACCGCACCCGACCCGGAGGCGCCCCATGGCTTCGCCCGACCCCGTACTCGACAAGGACGGCGTCCGGCTCACCGTCGACGACGCTGTCGCCACGGTGACCCTGACCAATCCGGACAAGCGCAACGCCCAGTCTCCCGCTCTGTGGCGGGCGTTGGCGGCGGCCGGTCAGGAATTGCCCGGCACCGTCCGGGTCGTCGTCCTGCGGGGAGAGGGCAAGTCCTTCTCCGCCGGGCTCGACCGTCAGGCCTTCACTCCCGAGGGCTTCGACGGCGAGCCCTCCTTCCTCGACCTCGCGCGCGGCTCCGACGAGGAGCTGGACGGGGTCATCGCCGAATACCAGGAGGCGTTCACCTGGTGGCGCCGCAACGACATCGTGTCGGTCGCGGCGGTCCAGGGGCATGCGATCGGGGCGGGCTTCCAGCTCGCGCTCGCCTGTGACCTGCGCGTCGTCGCGGACGACGTGCAGTTCGCCATGCGCGAGACCAGCCTGGGCCTGGTGCCGGACCTGACCGGCACCCACCCCCTCGTGGGCCTGGTGGGCTACGCCCGCGCCCTGGAGATCTGTGTGACCGGCCGCTTCGTCGGAGCGGAGGAGTCGGAGCGGATCGGGCTGGCGAACCTCGCGGTGCCGGTGGCCGAACTGGACGCGGCGGTACGGGACTTGACGGCCGCGCTCGTCGCGGCGCCGCGGGATGCGGTGATCGAGACGAAGGCGTTGCTGCGGGGGGTGGCCGGGCGGTCGTACGAGGAGCAGCGGGTGGCTGAGCGGGGGGCTCAGGGGAGGCGTCTGCGGGATCTGGCGGGGGTGGGGGAGTAATTCTTTGGGGTGGGGGACCCTCCGGGGGTGGGGAACCCTCCGGGGGTGGGCCGGGATGGTCGGCGCGCTGCCGTGGGCTCCCCCCGGGCCCCGCTCGGGGCTGCGCCCCGAATCCCTTCGGTCTGCGGGCCGGTGGGGGCTGGTCGCGCAGTTCCCCGCGCCCCTGGATGGGCCTTCGGCCCCCGAATCCCTTTGGTCTGCGGGCCCGTGGGGGCTGGACGCGCAGTTCCTCGGGCCCTTGAAGGGACCTCCGGCCCCCGGCACTCCGACGATGCGCAACACACCGCACCCCCAGGGGTGCGGGGAACTGCGCGATCAGGCCCCACTCGGGGGCGGACGGCGACGAAGCAGCCGCCTGGCCGAGGGCTTTCGGGAAGGGGCGGGGTGGGGGACCGGTAACGCCGCACCTCACCCCACCCATGTCACCAGCACCCCACCCCCCACCACCCCACGAACCCCGCGCACCACATCCACCGCCCGGTACCCCGCCGCGACCACCACCTCGACCCACCCCGGACCGTCCCCGCCCCCCAGCGAGCCCGGCAGCTCCGACGTCACCCCCGCCACCCCGGGCACCGCCCGCAGCGCGGGGTCGGGGGACGGGTGTACCTCGGGTGGGGGAATCGGGGGAGCGGGATCCGCCGGGGCGTCCAGCAGGGTCGCCACCCGGATGTCGACCCGGGAGACGCGCAGGCCCAGGCGGGCGTGCGAGGCGTCCAGGACCGCCTCCCGTACCTCCTCCGTCCGGGGACGTTCCGCGCCCCAGACCGCCACCTCCAGCACCGCCCGCAGCTCACCGGGCGGCAGCCCGCTGGGGGGTGGCGCGACCACCGGGATCCCGGCCGCCGCCGGGTCCGCCAGGGACAGGCGCAGGGACGCCACGGCCAGGCCCGGCACCGGCGCGCAGGCCGCCCGCAGCACCGCCCCGGCCGCCCGTTCCGTGATCCACGCGCCGTCCGCCGCGTCCCCGAGAGGCAGCAGCCTGCCCAGGGCGAGTCGGCGGCGTACCTCCGTGCTCCATGCGTCTGGCGTCATTGCTCCACCCTGCCGCATCCCGGGCGCGAGACGGGGCAACCGCGCTTAGTGTGGGCACCTGAGGGGAGGGGGAAAGCCGAAAGGGATGAACGCCATGAGCGACACCATGGGAAGCAGCCGCCCCGAACCGTCCGGCCCGGGCGACCGGGAGTCCGAGGGCGGGATCGGCGGGACCAGAAAGAACTCCCCCGCCCGGCGCGGCGGCGGCGACCCCGGCACGCGCGGACGCACCACCATCGCCGACGGCGTGGTGGAGAAGATCGCCGGGATGGCGGCCCGCGAGGTCGTGGGTGTGCACGCGATGGGCAGCGGACTGTCCCGTACGTTCGGCGCGGTGCGCGACCGGGTACCCGGCGGCGGCAAGGCCGCGGTGGCGCGCGGGGTGAAGGCCGAGGTCGGCGAGGTCCAGACGGCGCTCGACATCGAGATCGTCGTCGATTACGGCGTGTCGATCTCGGATGTGGCCCGTGCCGTACGGGAGAACGTGATCGCGGCCGTCGAGCGGATGACCGGGCTCGAGGTCGTCGAGGTCAACATCGCGGTGAGTGACGTGAAACTGCCGGACGAGGAAGAGGACGAGCCGGAGCCGCGGCTCCAGTGAGGCCCCGGTGCGGCCCGGCCCCCGACGAGGAGCGACTGAGGAGCTCAGAATGAGCATGGCGGTGATCGGACTGGTGGCCGGCATGGCGCTCGGCTTCGCCGGATACTTCGGCGGATTCGGGGCGTTCCTGCTGGTCGCGGCGTTGGGCGCGATCGGGTTCGTGGTGGGCAGGTTCTTGGAGGGCGATCTCGAACCCGGGGACTTCTTCCGTCCCCGGGACCGCGGCGACCGGCTGAGGTGACGCGCTCCGATGACGGTGTCGTCGACGGCGTCGCCGGGCTCCTCCGGCTCCGGCGCGCCCGCGCGTGTCACCACTCCGGGTCGTGTCGCGCCCGCCGGGCGCGGGGCGACGCGGATCGCCGACCGGGTGGTCGCGAAGATCGCCGCACAGGCGGCGCGCGAGGCGCTGGGCGCGCCCCCTGAGGGCGGCAACGCGCCCCACGCGGCGGTGACGGTCCACCAGGAGGTGGCCCGGGTCCGGGTCAGCCTGGAACTCGGCTACCCCTCCGACCTCGGCGCCCAGTGCGGCGCGGTGCGTCGGCGCGTGGCCGAGCGGGTAAGGGCGTTGGCGGGCATGGAGGTGCCCGAGGTGGCGGTGCAGATCGAGCGGCTGCACGCGGCGCACACCGGTGCGGCGGACCGGGGGAGGATCACATGAGCGGGACCGGCCGGCCGGAGCGCGACGACGCGTACGGCGGCGAGGACGGTGCCACCCGGCCGCTGCCCGTCGTCATGGAGAAGACCCCCGGGGCGGGCGTCGGAGACAACGGGCTCGACCAGTCGCACTCGTCCGCCGCCTACGACCCCGTACCCGTCCTCGCCGAGGGTGAGGACGAGGGCGGGGGCCGCCGGGCCGGGCGCTTCTGGTCCGCGCGGCGGATCCCCGCGGCCCTGGTGGCCCTGGTCGTCCTGGCCGCGTCCGGGCTACTGCTGTACGACGTCGCGGCCGTACGCGCGGACCGCCCCGCGATGCGCTGGCGCCGCGAGCTCGCGCACTGGCTGGCCCGGCACAGCGTGGACGACGTGGTGGTGCTCATCGGCGCAGGCGTCGCCGTGGCCCTCGGGCTCTGGCTGGTCGTGCTGGCGGTGACGCCCGGGCTGCGGGACGTGCTGCCGATGCGCCGCACCTCGGCCTCGGTACGCGCCGGGCTCGACCGTTCCGCCGCCGCGCTGGTGCTGCGGGACCGGGCCATGGAGGTCCCGGGTGTGCAGTCGGTGCGGGTCAGGACGGGCCGCGCCAAGGTCGCCGTACGGGCCGTCTCGCACTTCCGCGAGCTCGACGACGTACGGGCCGATCTGGACGCCGCGCTCGGCGCGGCCATCAAGGAGCTCGGGCTGGCCGGACAGCCCGGGCTCTCCGTGCGGGTGGGCCGTGCCGCCAGGAAGAGGTGACCCATGCTCAGGACCGTGAACCGGGTACTGACCGGCCTCGCCGGGCTGGCCCTGACGGCGGTGGGAGGCGCGGTCCTCGCGGCCGGGGCCGGTCTGTCGGTGCCGTCGTGGTGGCCGTGGACGGACACCGGCGACGTCCTGCTCAGCCGGGCCCGCCGCGAACGCTGGCACGACCACGGCTGGTGGTGGCCGACGGTGATCGCCGCGCTCGCCGTGCTCGTCCTGCTCACCCTGTGGTGGCTGCTCGCCCAGCTGCGCCGGGCGCGGCTGGCCGAGGTCCTGGTGGACTCGGGCGACGGTGAGGGCGCGCTGCTGCGCGGCCGCGCCCTGGAGACGGTGCTGGCGGGCGAGGCGGAGGCGCTGCCGGGGGTGGCCCGTGCCCGGGCGACCCTGCACGGCCGCCGCACCACGCCCGCCGCCCGTGTGGCCCTGCTCCTGGAACCCCACGCGGCCCCCGCCGACGCCCTCTCCCGCCTCACCGCGGAGTCCCTGGCCCACGCCCGCGACTCGGCGGGCCTCGCGGCCCTCCCGGCCGAGGTCCGTATGCGCGCGGTCAAACACCGCGCCCACCGGGTGACCTGACCCCGGCCCGGAGCGGACCGCCGCGGTCCCGGTCCAGCCTGCCGCGGACCCGCCCGGCCCGCCTCGACACCCGCCGGGCGGCGCGCCGCTCGCCCAGCGCGTCGAGGAGCACGGCGAGAGCGCTCAACCCGGCCGCCAGAGCGGGCCGATGGGCAAGGGGGTCCTCCCGGGCCAGCCGGGTGTACAGCTCGACGCTCTCCTCGGCGGCCTCCCGGGCGGGCGCGTACCGCTCCAGCGCGCCCAGCACCGCGGCGAGCGCGCCGAGCGCCCCGGCCAGCGGTTCGCGGTGGGCGCCGGGGCCCGCGGCCGCCAGCTCGCGCCGGACGGCCACCGACCGCTCGACGGGCCCGAGCGCCTCCGCGTACCGGCCGGCGTGGGCCAGCAGTGCGGCGTGACCGGCGAGCGCCTCGGCGAGGTCCGGCAGGTAGGTGCCGGGCCGTGCGGCGGCCAGCGCCTCGGCCATGGCGAGGATGTCCGCCGAGTCGGCCAGCGCCTCGTCGTACCGGGACGTGAACTCCGGTTCCTCCATGGGGCGTTCCTACCCCCTCCCGGGGCGGGCGCCTGCCGTTCCGCCGGGCTCAGAAACCGTGTCGGGCGCCGCCGTCCACCGGCAGCATCAGTCCCGTCAGGTACGAGGCGGCCGGTGAGAGCAGGAACGCGGCCGTGCGGCCGAACTCCTCGGGGGTGCCGTAGCGGCGCAGGGGGATGCGGGACTCGTTGGCCGTGCGGGCGGCCTCCGCGTCGCCGGAGAGGGCGTCCAGCTGGCGCACCCGGTCGGTGTCGATGCGGGACGGGAGCAGGCCGACCACGCGGATGCCGCGCGGGCCCAGTTCGTCCGCGAGGGACTTGGCGAAGCCCGCGAGGCCCGGGCGCAGGCCGTTGGAGACGGTCAGGCCGGGGATGGGCTCGTGGACCGAGGCCGACAGGACGAAGCCGATCACCCCGCCCTCGTCCAGCTCCTCCGCCGCGGTGCGCGCCATCCGTACCGCGCCCAGGAACACCGACTCGAAGGCCGACCGCCACTGCTCGTCGGTGTTGTCGGCGACGAAGCCGGGCGGCGGCCCGCCGACGCTGATCAGTACGCCGTCGAAGCGGCCGAACCGTTCGCGGGCGGTGGCGATCAGCCGGGAGGCGGCGGCGGGGTCGGCGTTGTCGACGGCCACGCCCAGCGCGTTCTCGCCCAGCTCCCCGGCCGCCGCGGTCACCGCCTTCTCGTCGCGTCCGCTGACCACCGTCTTCGCGCCGTCGGCCGTGAGCGCCCGCGCGGCGGCGAGGCCCAGCCCCCGGGAGGCGCCGGTGACGACGTAGACGCGGTCCTTCAGTCCAAGATCCATGCGCCTATCCTGCCTCCAGCCCCATCGCGGTCGCCACCAGTCCGATGTGGCTGAAGGCCTGCGGGAAGTTGCCCAGCTGCCGGCCGGCCACCGGGTCGTACTCCTCGGCGAGGAGCCCGACGTCGTTGCGGAGCCCGAGGAGCCGGTCGAACAGCTCCCGCGCCTCCTTCTCGCGGCCGGTCAGCCGCAGCGCGTCGGCGAGCCAGAACGAGCAGACCAGGAAGGTGCCCTCGTCACCGGGCAGCCCGTCGACCGTGGCGCCCTCGGTGGAGTAGCGGCGTACGAAGCCGTCGTGGCCCAGCTCGGCGCGGACCGCGTCGACCGTCCCGATCACCCGCGGGTCGTCGCCGGGCAGGAAGCCGACCCGGGGGATGAGCAGGGTGGCCGCGTCCAGCTCGGTGGACCCGTACGACTGGGTGAAGGTGTTCCGCTCGGCGTCGAAGCCCTTCTCGCACACCTCCCGGTGCACCTCGTCCCGCATGCGCCGCCAGCGCTCCGCGTCCCCGCGCCGGGACGGGTCGGACTCCAGGGCCTTGACCGCGCGGTCCGCGGCGACCCACGCCATCACCTTGGAGTGGACGAAGTGGCGGCGCTCCCCGCGCACCTCCCACAGCCCCTCGTCCGGCTCGCGCCAGCGCGCCTCCAGGAACCCGAGCAGGCTGAGCTCGACGTTCCAGGTGTGCCGCTTGGCGGCCATGCCGGAGGTGCGGGCCAGATGGAGGGAGTCGATGACCTCCCCGTACACGTCGAGCTGGAGCTGTTTGACGGCGGCGTTGCCGATCCGGACCGGGGCGGAGTCCAGATGGCCCTTGAGCCAGGGCAGTTCGAGCTCCGGCAGCCGCCGCTCGCCGCCGAGGCCGTACATGATCTGGAGGTCGGCCGGGTCGCCCGCGACCGCCCGCAGCAGCCAGTCGCGCCAGGCCGCCGCCTCGTCGAGGTAGCCCGCCGAGACCAGCGCGTCCAGCGTCAGCGTCGAGTCGCGCAGCCAGCAGTAGCGGTAGTCCCAGTTGCGCACGCCCCCGATCTCCTCGGGGAGGGAGGTGGTGGGGGCGGCGACGATGCCGCCGGTCGGTGCGTAGGTGAGGGCCTTGAGGGTGATCAGGGAGCGGACGACGGCGTCCCGGTAGGGGCCGCAGTCGCGGCACTTGCCGGCCCAGGCGCGCCAGTCCTCCAGGCTCTGCTCCAGCGCTTCGTACGGATCGATTATCGACGGGCGCGGTTCGTGCGAGGGGTGCCAGGTCAGCACCATCGCGACCTTCTCGCCGGCGTCGACGGTGAACGACGAGCGGGTGCTGAGCTGCTGCCCCCACGTCTTGACCTCGGGGTCGGTGCGCAGCCAGACCGAGTCGGGGCCGGCGACCGCGACCCGGTGGCCGTCGGCGCGGCGCACCCAGGGCACCACCCGGCCGTAGTCGAAGCGCAGCCGCAGCACGGAGCTCATCTCCACGCTGCCGCTGATGCCCTCGACGATCCGGACGACGTCGGGCGCGGTGTCGCGCTGCGGCATGAAGTCGAGGACGCGTACGGTCCCGCCGCGGGTCTCCCAGACGGACTCCAGGACGAGCGAGTCGTCGAGGTAGGCGCGGCGCGTGCAGTCCCCGGCACCCGCCGGGGCGATCCGCCAGTGGCCGTTGTCGTCGTCGCCCAGCAGCGCCGCGAAACAGGCCGCGGAGTCGAAGCGCGGCAGGCACAGCCAGTCGATGGAGCCGTCCCGGCCGACGAGGGCGGCGGTCTGGAGGTCGCCGATGAGGGCGTAGTCCTCGATGCGTTGGATGCGTCGCGTCACGCTCTGGCGTGTTCCCGCCCGGTGGAATTGTCAATCAGACAGGTGCGTCACTCCGTACGGCCGGACGCTCCCGACCGGCGCGGACGGGGGCGCGAGGGCGCGCCGGTCAGGCGGCCGCGGGCGCCGGCGCGGCCGTGTCGCCCTTCGCCGCGGCCTCGGCCCGGTCGCGCTTCTCGCGGCGCACCAGGATCACCCAGCCGACCGGGACCCCGGCGGTGAACAGCCACCACTGGACGGCGTACGCCATGTGGGGCCCGATGGAGGAGTGGTCCGGGGCCGGGATCAGCTCGGGGGAGTCGCCGGGGGGCTCGGGCGCGGTCTGCTCGATGTAGCCGCCCAGGACCGGGCGGCCGAGCGTCTTCTGCTGCTGGGCGCTGCTGATCAGCATCACCTGGCGGGGCGGCAGGCCCTTGACGTCCTTGATGCCGCTGGCCGCGGTCGTCTGGTCGGCCATCAGCCGTCCGGTGACGGTGACCTCGCCCCGGGGCGGGGCCGGAATGCGGGGGAACTCCGTCTGGCTGCCGTTGTCCGCCACCCAGCCGCGGTTGATCAGCACGGTGGGCCCGGCGTCGAGGACGAACGGGGTGAGGACGTGGTAGCCGACCCGTCCGTCGGCGGCGGTGCGGCGGCGCACCACGACCTCGTGGGCGGTGTCGTAGGTGCCGGTGGCGGTGACCCGGCGCCAGTACTGGGCGTGCGGGACGGTGTGACCGGGGGAGGTGAGCGCGGTCACCGGGACCGGCTCGGCCTTCAGATTGGCCGCGATGACGCCGTTCTGGGCCACGCGGTGCTGGTGGCGGTGCAGCTGCCAGAAGCCCAGCTCGATCATCGTGGGGATGAGAACGAGGGCGAGGAGGGTGACGAGCACCCACTGCCGGGACAACAGGAAGCGGTACACCCCACGACGGTACAACTCCGGCGCGGGGTGTTCTCACGGGGGTCGGGGTACGCGGGTCAGACCTTGTCGACGATGCCCACCTGGCCCTCCGCTCGGGCGCAGTGCCCGCCGCAGTACCAGTGCCCCTCGACCTCGACGCCCTGGCCGATGATCTGGACCCGGCAGTGTTCGCAGATGGGCGCCATGCGGTGGATGGCGCACGAGAAGCAGTCGAAGACGTGCACCGCGCCCTGCGCGTGCACCTCGAAGGACATCCCGTAGTCGTTCCCGCAGACCTCGCAACGTGCCATGCGCCACAGGGTGGAGCGTGCCGCGCCGGAACACCGGGCGGCACGCCACGCGGTCACCCGTCTGCCGGAGCCACGTCCCGCAGCAGCTGGGTGAAGGCCGCCTCGTCGATGACCGGGGTGCCGAACGCCTTCGCCTTCACGGTCTTGGAGGTCGCCGAGTCCGGGTCGTTGGTGACCAGCAGGCTGGTGAGGCGCGAGACGCTGCTCGCCACGTGCAGCCCGGCCTCGACCGCGCGGTCCTCCAGGAGGTCGCGGTCGATGGAGGTGTCACCGGAGAACGCCACCCGCATGCCCTGCTTGAGCGGTTTGTCCGCTTCGTAACGCCCGGGGTTGGGGTACGGACACGCCGGGCGCTTGCGCGCGGGGCGCCAGCTCGAACTCCGTCCGTACGGCCCCGTCGCCTGGTAGCCGATGCGCGGGGTGGCGGGCCCGTCCGACCACTCGGTGAGCGGGCGGCATTCGAGCAGCGGCAGCCGCGCCCCCACCCGCACCGCCTGGTGCAGGCTCGGGCGGAACGCCTCGGCCAGCACGCGCGCGTCGTCCAGGGCGTGGTGCGCGCGCTGCTGCACCACTCCGTAGTGCGCGGCCAGCGACTCCAGTTTGTGGTTGGGCAGCGGCAGGGCGAGCTCCTTGGAGAGCGCGATGGTGCACAGCCGCTGGCGCACCGGCGCCGCGCTCTTCGCCCGTGCGTACTCCCGCGCGATCATCTGCCAGTCGAAGATCGCGTTGTGCGCGACCAGGACCCGCCCGTCCAGGCGCTCGGCGAACTCCCCGGCGATGTCCGGGAAGAGCGGCGCGCCCGCCAGGACGTCGGTGGTCAGACCGTGGATCCACACCGGGCCGGGATCGCGCTCGGGGTTCACCAGCGTGTACCAGTGGTCCTCGACGTTGCCCTGGGCGTCCAGGCGGTAGACGGCAGCAGAGACTATCCGGTCGTCGCGGGCGAGGCCGGTGGTCTCCACGTCGACGACCGCGTACCCCTGCGGGTAGGCGGCCGGCCACGTCGCTGCTGCTGTCGTACGGTCGTCGAGCATGGTCACAGAGAATACGGGGCCGCACTGACAGTCCGACCGGCGCCCGTCAACGCCGCTGTGCGAGCAGGCCGTCCACGAGGGCCCGCACCGACACCGCGAACAGCCGCTCCGCGTCCGGCGGCCGGGCCAGCGCGCGGGCGAGCTCCGGGTCGTGCCCGGCGGGCGCGGTGTGCCACAGCTCGTCCTCGCCGGGGTGCTGGGCGGGGGCGCGTTCGCGGTAGCGCTCGACCAGGACGTGGCCGACGACCTGGAACTGGACGGCCCGCACCAGCCGCGCGGCCGCGCTCCCGCGCAGCCCCGCCGTGTGCACCTCGTGGACCAGGGCCTGCTGGGCGGGCAGGAACATCCGGTCGGTCAGGCCGCGTTCGTGGACCATCGCGATCAGGTGCGGGCGCGCGCGCAGCTCCCGGCGCAGCGCCGTGGCGACCGAGACGATCCGGGCGGCCGGGGTGCGCCCGCGCGGCCGGATCTCGCCCAGCTCCCGCACGGTCCGCTCCACGAGCGCGTCGAGCAGCGACTCGCGGTTGCCGACGTGCCAGTAGATCGAGGTGACCGCCGTGCCCAGCTCCGCCGCCAGCTTGCGCATGGTCAGGGCGGCCGGGCCGTGCTGTCTGACCAGGGACCCGGCGGCCGCCAGGATCTCCTCACGGCTCAGAGACGTACGCGTCATGGCCCGCGCCTCCCAACTCCGGTGCCCGCACGGCTCTTTACCCTTCATCGGGCTCGGTGTAACTGTGTTACAGACCCGGGGGACCGCACGGCGAGGCACGACCCAGGAAGGGTGGTACGCCATGGCACGTGTACGGTACGGCGCGCGGACCGAGGACGAGATCCGGGCCGCGCGCACCGCGAGCTCACGTCTCCCCGACATCTGGTCCACCGGGGTGGTGGCCGTCTGGGAGAGCGATCCCGACGCGGTGGCGGCCGTGCTGCCACCGCCGCTCAAGCCCGCCGGGGATTCACTCGTACGGGCCAACATCAGCCGGGTCGACCTGCCCGGCTACCCGCTGGGCGCGGGCTCGGTGGCGGTCTCCGCCGTGCACGACGGGCAGCCCGGCTGGTATCCGCTGGTGATGCCGATGACCCACGAGCGGGCCCTGACCGGCGGACGCGAGGTGTTCGGCGAACCCAAGAAGCTCGGCGAGGTCACCGTCGAACGGGACGGACTCGTCGTGCGGGCCGCGCTCGCCCGGCACGGCATCGCCTTCGTGGAGGTGCGCGGCGCCGTCGACCGGACCCTGCCGCTGCCGGAGCCCGCCGAGAAGGTCGACTTCTATTTCAAGTTCCTGCCGGCCGTGGACGGCGAGGGCTTCGACGCGGACCCGGTGCTGGTGCACTGCGTACGCCACGAGAAGGTCCGCAAGCTGGAGCGGATCACCGGCGACGTGGTGCTGCGCGAGTCCATGTACGACCCCGTGGCGGACCTGCCCGTGCACCGCGTCGTGGAGATCACGATCGGGGAGAAGACCACCGACCAGCGCGGCCGGGTGGCGACACGGGTCAGCGCGCGCGACCTGTTGCCGTACATCCACCAGCGCTACGACGACCCGGCGCAGATCCTCGACGGGCCGCCCGCGGGGAGCGTGTGATGCGCCTCGCCGAGGGGCAGGTCGCCGTCGTCACCGGCGCGGCGAGCGGGATCGGGCTGGCCCTCGCCCGCCGGTTCGCGGCCGAGGGGCTGCGCGTGGTCCTCGCGGACGTCGAGGAGGCGGCCCTGGAGAAGGCGGCCGCGGAGCTGCGCGAGGAGGGCGCGCGGGTCCACGCGCGCGTGGTCGACGTCTCCGAGCGCGCGTCCGTGCGGGAGCTCGCGGACGCGGCGTACGACACGTTCGGCGCCGTCCACGTCCTGTGCAACAACGCGGGCGTCGGCTCGGGCGCCGAGGGCCGGATGTGGGAGCACGAGGTCAACGACTGGAAGTGGGCCTTCGCGGTCAACGTGTGGGGCGTCTTCCACGGCATCCAGGCGTTCGTCCCCCGCATGATCGCGTCCGGCGAGCCCGGCCACGTCGTCAACACCTCCTCCGCCGACGGGGGGATCGCGCCGCTGCCGACCGCCTCCGTGTACGCGGTCACCAAGGCCGCCGTCGTCACCATGACCGAGTCGCTGTACGCGCATCTGAGGGCCGAGCACGCGCGCGTGGGCGCGTCCGTGCTCTTCCCCGGACCCCACATGCTGCGCACCGGCCTGTGGGAGTCGCACCGCAACCGGCCCGCCCGGTACGCCAAGGAGCGCCCGCGCAGGGCGCCCTACCGCAGCCTCGGCCAGTGGGAGGCGGCGATGCGGGAGGCCGGGCACGAGATCGCGTTCACCCCCGTCGAGGAGGTCGCCGGAACGGTCGTCGACGGCATCCGCGCCGACCGCTTCTGGATGCTCCCGCAGAGCGAGCACAGCGACCGCCAGATCAGGGCGAGGTCGCGCTCGATGCTGGACCGGGCCAACCCGTCGTACCTGGAGAGCTTCATTCTCGACTGACCCGCGAGGAGTCCGTCATGCCGCAGCAGCACAGCACACCCGAGGGCGGGCACCACGACCCGTACCTGATCATCTCCTCCGACTGCCACGCCGGGCTCCCCACCGAGCGGTACCGGCCCTACCTCGACGCCCGCTTCCACCGGGACTTCGACGACTTCCTCGACGGGCGCGAGCGCCGCCGCGAGGAGATGACCCGGCTCGGGGTCCGCAACGAGGCCTTCGCGGACCGGTGGTTCGCCGACAACGAGGAAGGCCTCAAGGGCGGCTGGGACCCCGCCCGCAGGCTCAAGGAGCTCGACGGGGACGGGGTGGCCGCCGAGGTCGTCTTCCCCGACGCGGACGCCGTCGACAGCCGCACCGCCGCCCCCTTCGGCGTCGGCCTCGGCCTCTCCGGCGACCAGGACCCCGACCTCGGCATGGCCGGCGCGCAGGCGCACAACCGCTGGCTCGCCGAGTTCGTCGGCGGCACCCCCGAGGACGCGGCACGGCACTGCGGAGTCGCCCTGCTGCCGGTCACCGGCGACGTCGACCGGGTGGTCGCGGAGATCCACCGGGCCAGGGAGTCCGGGCTCGGCGCTCTGATGATCCCCTCGATGTGGGTCGACAAGGCCCCCTACCACGACCGCCGTTACGACCCCGTCTGGGCGGCGGCCGCCGAGACCGCGATGCCGGTCCTCACCCACTCGGGCGCCGCACCCCGCCACGAGTACGGCGACCACCTCGGCATCTACGTCAGCGAGGTCACCTGGTGGCCCGCCCGCCCGCTGTGGTTCCTGCTCTGGTCCGGCGTCTTCGAACGCCACCCCGGGCTGCGCTTCGGCGTGGCGGAGTCGGGCTGCTGGTGGCTGCCGAACCTGCTGTGGTTCATGGACCGGCTCTATCTGGGCGCGCACGGCGGCAAGAAGCTCTCGCCCTTCGCCGAGCTCAAGCGGCCGCCCAGCGAGTACCTGGACCGCCAGGTCTTCGTCTGCGCCACCAACACCAAGCGGCGCGAACTCGCCCAGCGCTACGAGATCGGTGTCGACAACATCCTCTGGGGCTCCGACTTCCCGCACCCCGAGGGCACCTGGCCGCACACCCGGGAGTGGCTGCGCAGGACCTTCCACGACATCCCCGTCGCCGAGACGCGCCGGATGCTGGGCCTGGCGGCGGCGGAGGTCTTCGGCTTCGACACCGCGAAGCTGGCCCCGCTGGCCCGCCGCATCGGCCCGGCCCCGGCCGAACTCGGGCAGAGCGAGGACCAGTCGGCCGTCGAGGCGTCCTGGGCGCGCTCGCGGGAGGTGGGACGCCACTGGCTGACCGACCACGACTTCCCCGTCCTGGGGGTGTCGTGAACGCCGACCGCTACACGGTGATCTCGGCCGACTGCCACGCGGGCGCCGACCTCCTCGACTACAAGCCGTACCTGGAGAAGCGGTACCACGACGACTTCGACGCCTGGGCCGCCACCTACGTCAACCCCCACGAGGACCTGCTGGCCGATACCGCCGACCGCAACTGGAACTCCGCGCGGCGGGTGGCCGAGCTGGAGGCGGACGGGATCGTCGCGGAGGTGGTGTTCCCCAACACCATCCCCCCGTTCTTCCCCTCGGCCGCGCTCATGGCGCCCACGCCGACCAGGGAGGAGCTGGAGCGGCGCTGGGCCGGGCTGCGGGCGCACAACCGCTGGCTGGCCGACTTCTGCGCCCTGGAGCCGGGCCGCAGGGCGGGCGTCGCGCAGATCCTGCTGGGCGACGTCGACGCGGCGGTGGCCGAGATCCACCGGACGAGGGAGGCGGGCCTGACCGGCGGCATCCTGCTCCCGGGCGCCCCGCCCGGCTCGGGTGTGCCCGAGCTGTACTCGGACGTGTACGACCCGATCTGGGCGGCCTGCGCCGACCTCGGCGTACCGGTCAACCACCACGGCGGCTCCGCGTCGCCGCCGCTGGGGGAGGAGCCCGCCGCCCGGGCCGTCTTCATGGTCGAGACGACCTGGTTCTCGCACCGCGCCCTCTGGCATCTGATCTTCGGCGGCGCCTTCCACCGCCACCCGGCGCTGAAGCTGATCCTCACCGAACAGGGCTCCGGCTGGATCCCCGGGGTGCTGGACATGCTCGACTACTACCACCAGCGCCTGGTGGCGGCGGCGACCCGGGCGGCCACCGCGGAGTCCAAGTTCGGCGCGGGTTTGGCCGAGTCCATGGGCAAGGGGCCCAGCCGGGTCTGGCGCGAGAACTGCTACGTCGGCGCCAGCTTCATGCGTCCCCACGAGGTGCCCCTGCGCGACCGCATCGGCCTCGACAAGATCATGTGGGGCAGCGACTACCCGCACGACGAGGGCACCACCCCGTACTCCCGCGAGGGCCTGCGGATCGCGTACGCGGGCCTGCCGCCCGAGGAGGTGGCCGCGATGGTGGGCGGCAACGCGGCCCGCGTCTACGGCTTCGACCTGACGCTCCTCGACCCGATCGCGGCGAAGGCGGGCCCGACCGTCGCGGAGATCGCCGAGCCCCTGAAGGAGGTCCCGCCGGACGCCACGAGCCCGGTGTTCGCGCGGGGCGGGTCGGTACGGGTGTGGTGAGGCGGGGGGTGAGACCCTTCGCCGCATGACGGAAGCGGAGACGGCCGAGGGCCACGACGAGGCCCACCGGGGCGGCCTCGGAACGCGCCTGAACTGGCTGCGGGCGGCGGTCCTGGGCGCCAACGACGGCATCGTGTCCACGGCGGGCCTCGTCGTCGGCGTGGCCGGCGCGACGGACGACCGCTCCGCCCTGCTGACGGCGGGTCTCGCGGGCCTGCTGGCGGGCTCGATGTCGATGGCGGCGGGCGAGTACGTCTCCGTCTCCACCCAGCGCGACTCCGAGAAGGCCGCGCTGGCGATGGAGCGGCGCGAACTGCGGGAGGAGCCGGAGGCGGAACTGGACGAGCTGACCGGTCTGCTGGAGGACCGAGGCCTCAGCGCCGAACTGGCGCGGGAGGCGGCGGAGCAGCTCACCGAACGCGACGCCCTGCGCGCCCACGCGCGCGTGGAGCTCGGCATCGACCCCGACGAACTGGCCAACCCCTGGCACGCGGCGGGCGCCAGCTTCCTCGCCTTCACGGCGGGCGCGCTGCTCCCCCTCCTCGCCATCGTCCTGCCCCCGTCCCCGGTCCGCCTGTACGTGACGGTCGTCTCGGTCCTGGCCGCCCTGACCCTGACGGGCTGGTGGAGCGCCCGCCTCGGCGCGGCCCCGGCGGGGGCGGCGGTGCTGCGGAACGTGGGTGGGGGTGCGGTGGCTATGGGGGTGACGTATGCGGCGGGGGTGGCGTTGGGGGCGGCGGGGGTGTGAGGGGTCAGAGGCGGGTTCGGTAGAGGTCCAGCCGTTCCGGGGGGATCTGGTCGGCCCCGATGAGGGGTGTGCCGCTGGGCGCCCTGATGGTGAGGTCGGGCAGGTCCGCCAACGGAGTGAGATCGATGGGGTGTTCGGCTGTCGTCGACCGGGAGAGCCACAGCGTGGTCAACCGGGGAAGCTCACGCAGAGCGCCCAGTCCGGCCGGGAGTCCGCAGTCGATCAAGGAAAGACTGCTGAGTCCGGTGGCGCCCCTGAGCAGGCGCAGATCCACGGATCCGACCTCATGCATCCCCAGTTGGGCAAGCCGTCCGAGCAGGGCGGGCCTCGCGCACAGTTCCCTTAGTTGCGCCTGTCCGGCGAGCGTCAGACCGGTGAGGAGAGGCCAGCGTTCGATCCCGGCGAGGCTCGCGTACCGGATCTGGCGCTCAAGTACCAGCGTGGTCAGTTGGGGTCCCAGGGGCAGTTCGGCGACGCTCTCGATGAGTGCGGGATGCCCGATGAAGGCGCTCTTGAGGCTCGTCGCCTCCCACAGAGGTTCCAGCGGGAGTTCCGGATCGAGCAGGTAGAGGGAGATGTGCTCAAGGCCGGGCCGGGCGATCGGGGTCAGGTCCCGCAGTGCCGAACATCGGCTCAGGCCCAGCTCCTTGAGCCGGGGGAGCGAGGCCAGCGGAGCGAGATCCGTGAGGTCCATGCTGCCGTAGACGAAAACCTCTTCCACTCCCCGCACCTCCGTCAGGGGGCTGAGATCGGCATGGTTGCCCGTCACATGGATGCGCTGAGCGCCAGGCACCAGCCGCAGCGCGAGCATCTGCTCCCGGGTCGTCGCGGTCAGCGGAGCCTGGTGCCAGGCCCCCGCCGCCAGCACCTCGCGCGCGTACTCCTCGGTGTCGAAGGCCCCCCAGGCACTGGATACCTGCTCGGCGACCCGCCACCTCCCATCCCCCCGAAACCGCGAGATCACCTCAAAGGCCGCGTCCCCCCGGATCGCCGCCGCCGTCCGCACCACCGCCCCCGCCTCGTACTCATCGAGCCCCTCCGGCCCGGGGAGCAGCCCCAGCACCAGCTCGCCCACCTTCGCCAGTTTCTCCGCGTCGTCCAGGCTCCGAGGCGGCAGCAGCTCCCGCGTCCCCGCCTCGACCGACTCCCGGATCGCCGGGTCCAGTTCGGGTGCGTGCTCCAGGCACGCCGCCGCCAGCAGTACCAGCCGGTGGCGCAGCTTGGGGGCGCGGTCGGCGCGGCGGAGCAACTGCTTGAGCAGCCGCGCCCGCTCGTCCGCCCGCGCGTGCCCGACCGCCATCTGCACCACGTCGTCCCAGGTGTCGTCGTGCGCGTTGGCCGCGAGCACGCCGAAGTCGCGGGACTCCACCGCCGCCTTCGCGCCCAGGTAGTCCTGGAAGGTGCGGTGCACGAAGCCGACCGTCCCCGGCGCCGGTTCGCGCAGCAGGCCGCTGCGGATCAGCAGATGCGCGAAGACCTGCTCCGCGGTGCCCCGTACCTGCGGCATCGCCGTGAGCCAGTCGGCGATCATCTCCCTGGCCTCGCCCTGCTCGGCCTCGACCTGGGCGTTGCGGATCAGCCAGTACGCCAGGCGCTGGAGGAGCGCGGTCTGCTCCTCGCGGGTGAGTTCGACGCCCTCCACGCCCGCGATCTCGCGTTCGGTGTCCCGCCGTACGAGCAGCATGTCCAGGGCCGCGTCGTACAGCTCCTTCCTGGCGCGCGGCAGCTGCATCCGGCGGTCCCGGTTGAGCGCGCACAGCAGGGCGCACATCAGCGGGTTGGTGGCCAGCCGGCCCAGGTCGCGGCGGCTGCCGACGGCCTGCCGCAGCGAGGTCTCGTACGTCGCCAGCCGTGCGCGCTCCACCTCGCCCAGGCACTCGCCGCGTGCGGCGTCGTGCCAGTGGCCGACGAAGGCGCGGATGTCGTCGCGGTCCATCGGCAGCAGTGAGTGGGCCGCGAAGCCCTGCCGGGAGAGCCAGTCCACGGGCACCGCGGAGGGGCGCGTGGTGACGACGTACCGGGCGTTGGGGAAGGCCGCGATCAGCGACTTCAGCCAGGCCTCGGTGCGGTGGCGCAGCCGGACGGGGACCTCGTCCACCCCGTCCACCAGCACCAGCCCGCGGCCTCCCGCCAGCACCTGCTCCACCCATCCGGCGGGCGCCGCCCCGTGCAGCGGCACCCCGGCCGCCCGCAGGAACGCGTCGGGGAGCGGCAGCGCGTCCGCCTGGGTGAAGGCGCGCAGCCGCAGCACGAAGGGGACGCACCGGTTCCAGTCCGCCAGCTCGCCGGTGAAGCTGCGCCGGGCCGCGTTGAGGGCCAGCCACTGCACCAGCGTGCTCTTCCCGGAGCCCGCGGGGCCGCGCAGCACCAGCCGGTCGGCCCCGGCGAGCGCCTGCTCGGCCTTGACCGCGACCTGCTCGCCCCGGGCCGGGCCGAAGTCCGCGCGCTCCCCGCTCACCGCGAGGCTGATGTAGGCCGTGTCCAGCGCCCACTCGCCGCGCGAGCGCCCCAGGGTCAGCCCGAACAGCTCCAGCCGCCCGTGCGTCTCGGTCACATAGGCCGCGTACCGCTCCTCGAAGCTCAGGGCCGCCGCCTGTGGTCGCGGGCCGAGCCGGTCGCGTACGTCCGTCATCAGCGCGTGTGTCCGCCCCGCCGCGCGCGCCTGCTCCACCGCCGCGCGGGCGGCGAACGCGGGGTGCGCGGTCAGCTGCTCGACCACATGGGCGCAGCAGAGCCCCAGCAGCTCCTCGTACAGCGCCTCGCCGGGCCCCGGGTGCGGGCGGCGGAGCCCGGCCCGCAGCCGCTCGGGGTCCAGGTCCAGGGAGAACAGGTACGCGGGAGTGATCTCGCCCGCCGCCGCGAAGGCGTCCGCCACGGCCTCGGCCGCCGCCGTCCGCTCGTGCTCCGGCAGTGAGCCGTACGTGTCGGCGAGGCGCCGCCCGAGGACCTTCGCCAGCCGCTCCGGCGACGCGGGCTTCGGCAGTGGGCGCATGGCCGGGCGGACGGGGGCGGCCACCAGGCCCGCACCGGGTCTCGGGCTCAGGAGCGACTTGGCGACGGTGGAGGCCACCGCCCCGGCCAGCCGTAAGAACGCGACTTCCATGCCTGTCACGGCAGTTGACCTCCCCAGGGCCCGGAGGAGGGAATCCTACGCCGGTGGCGGGTCCGGCCGCCGGGCGGTGCGCGGCCGTCTCGGCGGGCGGCCGACGGCGGCACAGGCGTACGGTGAGAGACGGACTCCCCGTACGGCTTTCTCCGTACGCCACTCGACTGACCAGCAAGGATCTGCCCCATGCGCGCCACCGTCATCCACGCCCCCCACGACATCCGGGTGGAGGACGTGCCCGACTCCGTGGTCCAGCTCCCCACCGACGCGGTCGTCCGGGTGCTGCGGGCCTGTATCTGCGGCAGCGACCTGTGGGCCTACCGGGGCGAGTCCGCTCGGCAGCCGGGGCAGCGGATCGGGCACGAGTTCCTCGGGGTGGTCGAGGAGGCGGGCTCCGAGGTGACCGGCTTCCGGGCCGGGGACCTGGTGGTCGCGCCCTTCGTGTGGTCCGACGGCACGTGCGACTACTGCGCCGAGGGGCTCCAGACGTCCTGCCCGCAGGGCGGCTTCTGGGGCTCGGTGGGCTCCGACGGCGGCCAGGGCGAGGCGGTCAGGGTGCCGTTCGCCGACGGCACGCTGGTGAAGCTGCCCGCCGCCGCGGCCTCCGACGAGCGCCTGCTCACCGCCCTGCTGGCGCTCTCCGACGTGCTCGGCACCGGCCACCACGCGGCCGTCGGCGCCGGGGTGGGGCGCGGCTCCACGGTCGCCGTCGTCGGGGACGGGGCCGTCGGCCTCTGCGGAGTCCTCGCCGCCAGGCGGCTCGGCGCCGAGCGGATCATCGCGCTCGGGCGCCACCGGGTACGTACCGACATCGCGCGGGCCTTCGGCGCCACGGACGTCGTCGCCGAGCGCGGCGAGGCCGCCGTCGACGCCGTGCGCGAGCTGACCCGGGGTCAGGGCGCGCACGCGGTGATCGAGGCGGTCGGCACCGAGCAGTCGATGCGCACGGCCGTGGAGATCACCCGCGACGGCGGCGCCATCGGCTACGTGGGCGTCCCGCACGGCAGCGGCACCGGCCTCGACCTGAGCGTCATGTTCGACCGCAACATCGCGCTGCGCGGCGGCGTCGCCCCGGTCCGCGCCTACATCCCCGAGCTGCTCCCGGACGTCCTGTCCGGCGCCGTCGACCCCTCCCCGGTCTTCGACCTGACGGTCGGCATCGACGGCGTCCCCGGCGGCTACAAGGCGATGGACGAGCGCACCGCCCTGAAGGTGCTGATCAAGCCGTAGCGCGAGGTGCCGGGTCCGGGCGGGGGAGCCGCCCGGACCTGGCGCGACACGCCCTAGCGCACCGCGTGCAGGGCGTTGACGATCCCCGCCCCGTAGAAGCCGCTGCGGTGCCTGCCGCCCTCGCAGACCGCGTCCGCCTTGCCGTCGCCGTCGATGTCGTACGGGACGGGGCAGGCCGTCGGGTCCGCGCCCTCCTTCAGGAGCTCCTTGATCTTCCAGGCGGGCGCGTGCGGGTGCGCGGACTTCAGCAGCGCGGCCACGCCCACCACGTGCGGGGTGGCCATCGAGGTGCCCGCCATGTAGGCCCACTTGCCGCCGGGCACCGGGCCGAGGATCAGCCCGCTGGTGGCCGGGGCCTGCGGCGGCTGGTAGGCCGTCGAGTCGCCGCCCGGCGCCGCCACGTCGATCACGCCACGGCCGTAGTTGGAGAACGACGACTTCAGGCCCTTGGCCCCGGTCGCGGAGACCGTGACGACCCCCGGCAGCTGGGTGGGGATGTCGAGGCAGGTGCTCGGGTCGACCGTCCGGTCGCCCGGGGTGGAGTCGTTGGGGCTGGCCGGGTCGGTGATCGAGTCGGCGGCGAGGTCGTAGCTCTCGTTGCCGGCCGCCGCGACGTTCACCGTGCCCCGGGACTCGGCGTACCGGCTCGCCCGGGTGATCGCCTCGACCAGCGCCTTCTGGTCCGGGTCGCTCTTGCAGTTGAAGTACCAGGGGTCGGTGTAATAGCTGTTGTTGGTGACGTCGACGCCGTGGTCGGCGGCCCACATGAAGCCGCAGACGACGGCCTCCGTGTAGAAGAAGCTGCCGCCCTGGGTGGACACCTTGATCGCGGCGACCTTCACCCCCGGCGCCACCCCGGTGACGCCGACGCCGTTCTTCGCCGCGGCTATCTCACCCGCCACATGGGTGCCGTGCGGGGAGCCGCCGGTGGTGAACGGCCGCCAGGCGCCGTCGGTGGTGTCCGGCTTGCCGCCGATGCAGCTCACCGACTTGGAGCGGTCGAAGTTGGGCGCGATGTCGGGGTGGGTGTCGTCCACGCCCGTGTCGATGACGCCCACGGTCACCCGCGAGCTGCCCAGGGTCTTCTCGTGCGCCTTGTCGGCCTTGATGGCCTTCAGGTCCCACTGGAGCGGC
Organism: Streptomyces sp. NPDC005878; assembly: GCF_040629815.1. Classification (NCBI taxonomy): domain Bacteria; kingdom Bacillati; phylum Actinomycetota; class Actinomycetes; order Kitasatosporales; family Streptomycetaceae; genus Streptomyces; species Streptomyces sp. NPDC005878. The sequence goes on along the minus strand of NZ_JBEXWK010000033.1, from coordinate 46,338 downwards.
TCCAGCGGGTCCTCGCCCGCCGCGGCCCCGGCGCCCGCGGCCCGGACCTCCTCGGCGGTGAGCGTCCTGGGCGTGCCGACGTCGGTGGTGGTCTGCGCCGGCAGCGGCGCCGTCCGGGTCGCCCCGGCCGACTCCACGCCCCGTACCGCCCGCATCGCCTGCGCGAAGCCGGGGGCGGCGGAGTGGGCGACGATCACGCCGATCCGGTCGTAGGACTGGACGACCGTGCCGCCGGCGGCCGTGATGGCCCGTCTGACCTTGTCGGCGTGCCCGTATCCCTTGCGGAGGTTGACGACGTAGCTGAGCGAGGAGGCGTCGGTGGCGGGGGCGGCCTGCGCGGCGCCGCCGCCGGACACGGCCGACGCCGTGCCCGGCAGGACCGCCAGCGCGGCGGCGGTCGCCATCACGGCGGAGACGGCGAGGGCGCGGTGCGTACGGGAGAAGTGCGACGTCATGGGTTCTCCATGTGACTGACGGATGTCTCGGTACGTACGGGAAGGAGCTCCGCGGCGGGCGCGACCACGGGGGGCCGCGCCCGCCGGTCGCCGTGCTACTCGGTGACCGCGCTCAGCGCGTTGACGACGCCGTGGCCGTAGAAGCCGTTGACGCGCTTGCCGCCCTCACAGGTGGAGTCCTGGACGCCGTTGCCGTCCGGGTCGTACAGACCGGTCGGGCAGCCGGGGTTGTCGGCCTGCTCCCTGAGCATGTCCCGCAGGTCCGCCGGGGACGCCCAGCGGTGCTTGGACTTCAGCAGTGCGGCGACGCCCACGACGTGCGGGGTGGCCATCGACGTGCCCTGCTTGTAGCCGTACTGGCCACCCGGCAGCGTCGCCAGGATGCGCCCGTTCCTGTCCGGGGTGTCCGGGATCTGGTACTTGTCCCCGCCCGGCGCGGCCACGTCGACCTGGCCGAGGCCGTAGCTGGAGTAGTACGACTTGATGTTCTGCACGCCGGTCGCCGAGACCGTGACCACGCCCGGCAGCTGGGCCGGGATGTCCGGGCACTTGGCCGGGTCCACGGTCACCGTCGGGTGCGGCGCGGGCTGGTCGTCCGGGCTGCTGGTGTCGGTGAGGGCGTGCTTGGAGAGGTCGTAGTTCTCGTTGCCGGCCGCCGCCACGTTCAGGACGCCCTTGTGCTCGGCGTACCTGCTGGCCCGGGTCACCGCGTCGAGCAGGGCCTTCTGGTCCGGGTCGCTCTTGCAGTTGAAGTACCAGGGGTCCACGTAATAGCTGTTGTTGGTGATGTCGATGTGGTGCTCGGCGGCGAAGACGAACCCGCAGACCACCGCCTCGGTGAAGAACAGCCCGCTGCCCTGCTCGGCGACCTTGATCCCGGCGACCTTCACCCCGGGCGCCACGCCCGCGACCCCGATGCCGTTGCGGGCCGCGGCGATCTCGCCCGCGACGTGCGTGCCGTGGTCGCTGCCGCCCGCGTACGGCCGCCAGGCGCCCGGCGAGGTGTCGGCGACGCCGCCCACGCAGTTGGCCGACTGGGCGGCGGAGAAGTTCGGGGCGAGGTCCGGGTGGGTGTCGTCGACGCCGGTGTCGATCACGCCGACGGTGACCCGGCGGCTGCCGGGGTAGATCTTGGCGGCCTTGTCGGCGCCGATGGCCCGCAGGTCCCACTGGTTGGCCTCCAGCGGCTCCTGGCCGGGCGCGGCGGCCGCCTTCGCCTTCGCGGCCTCGGCCGGGGTGAGGGCCTGGGTGGTGCCCTCCTCCGTGGTGGCCTGCGCCGTCAGCGGCGTGGTGCGGGTCGCGCCGGCCGAGGAGACGCCCCTGGCCCGGCGTATCTCCCGCGCGAACGCGGGGTTCGTGGAGTGCGCGACGACCACGCCTATCCGGTCGTAACTGACGACGACCGTGCCGCCCGCCTTGGCTATCGCGTCGCGCACCCGGGCCGAAGTGCCGTGCCCGCCCGTGGTGTTGACGACGTACGACAGGTTCGGGCCGTCGGCGGCCGGGGCCGGCGCGGCCGAGGCCGTGGCCGCCGGAAGGAAGCCGAGCGAGGCCGTGAGCGCCAGACCGGCGGGGAGCGCGAGGGCCCGCCGCCGTCCGGATCCCAGATGAGCCATGGGTTCTCCACATCATCCGTGAGAGCCGTCCACCCGCGGGTCACGAGTGGACGGGTACATGACCAGCGAAGCTATCGCTGATCACACGGGCCCATCAATGAATTCGGGCGGGTTGCTCCGAGAACATCGCACCCGGGGCCGCCGCGCACGGCCAGAGCACCCGTCCGTGCGGCGGCCGCGCGGAAAAACGGCCGGTCTGAACCGAGACGCGACGCCCTCCGTGCCGTTGTCAGGGGGACCGCCCTCATCCGTCCCCGACCGTGAGGGTCCCCCTTGTCGTCCATCCCCACCGCACCCGCATCACGAGGAGAGTCCGTGGCCACCGACGTGCCACCGCCCGACGGCGGAATCGACACGCGCCCCGCCCAGCCCCCCACCCACAAGTTCGTCGAGGTGCAGGCGAGCGAGGAGTTCGCCGAACTGCGCCGCACCCACCGCCGGTTCGCGTTCCCGCTCACCGTCGCCTTCATCGCCTGGTACCTGCTGTACGTCCTGCTGTCCAACTACGCGGGCGGCTTCATGGGCCACCGGCTGTTCGGCAACATCAACGTGGCCCTGGTCTTCGGCCTCGCCCAGTTCCTCACCACCTTCCTCATCGCCTGGTTCTACGCGCGCTACGCCGCCGCCAAGCTCGACCCCCGCGCCGAGGCGATCAAGTCCCGCATGGAGGCCGACGCATGAGCGCCCCGCACGACCACCTCCCGCTCGCGGCGACCGCCACCAGCGAACACCGGCCACTGATCATCACCCTGTTCGCGGTGTTCGTCGTCGCGACCCTGGTCATCACGGTCTGGGCGGGCCGCCAGACCAAGAGCGCGGCCGACTTCTACGCGGGCGGCCGGCAGTTCACCGCCTTCCAGAACGGCCTCGCGGTCTCCGGCGACTACATGTCCGCCGCGTCCTTCCTCGGCATCGCCGGCGCCATCGCGCTCTTCGGCTACGACGGCTTCCTGTACTCCATCGGGTTCCTGGTCGCCTGGCTGGTGGCGCTGCTCCTGGTCGCCGAGCCGCTGCGCAACTCCGGGCGCTACACGATGGGCGACGTGCTCGCGTACCGGATGCGCCAGCGGCCCGTACGGACGGCGGCCGGCACCTCCACCATCGTCGTCTCGATCTTCTACCTGCTGGCGCAGATGGCCGGCGCGGGTGTGCTGGTCTCGCTGCTGCTGGGCATCACCAGCGACGCGGGCAAGATCCTCATCGTCGCCCTGGTCGGCGTCCTCATGATCGTGTACGTGACGATCGGCGGGATGAAGGGCACCACCTGGGTCCAGATGGTCAAGGCGGTCCTGCTCATCGCGGGCACCATCCTGATCACCTTCCTGATCCTGCTGAAGTTCGACTTCAACCTCTCCGACCTGCTCGGCAGGGCCGCCGAGAACAGCGGCAAGGGCAGCGCCTTCCTGGAGCCCGGCCTGAAGTACGGCAAGACCGGCACCTCCAAGCTCGACTTCATCTCGCTCGGCCTCGCCCTGGTCCTCGGCACGGCCGGACTGCCGCACATCCTGATCCGCTTCTACACCGTCCCCACCGCCAAGGCCGCCCGTAAGTCGGTGAACTGGGCGATCGGCATCATCGGCGCCTTCTACCTGATGACGATCGTGCTCGGCTTCGGCGCGGCGGCCCTGCTCAAGCCGGGCGACATCATCGCCTCCAACCCGGCGGGCAACACCGCCGCGCCGCTCGCGGCCCTGGAGATCGGCGGCGGCAGCGGCTCCAACGGGGGCGCGATCCTGCTCGCCGTGATCTCGGCGGTCGCCTTCGCCACGATCCTCGCGGTCGTCGCGGGCCTCACCCTCGCCTCCTCGTCCTCCTTCGCGCACGACATCTACGCCAACGTCATCCGCAAGGGGAAGGCGACCGAGAAGGAGGAGGTCAGGGCCGCGCGCTGGGCCACCGTCTTCATCGGGGCCGTCGCCATCGTGCTGGGCGCCTTCGCCCGCGACCTGAACGTCGCCGGCCTGGTCGCACTCGCCTTCGCGGTCGCCGCCTCCGCCAACCTGCCGACCATCCTCTACAGCCTCTTCTGGAAGCGCTTCACCACCCAGGGCGCGCTGTGGTCGATCTACGGCGGCCTCACCACGGCGGTCGTGCTCGTCCTGTTCTCGCCGGTCGTCTCCGGCAACCCGAAGACGTCCATGTTCAAGGGCGTGGACTTCCACTGGTTCCCGCTGGAGAACCCGGGCCTGATCTCGATCCCCGTCGGCTTCCTGCTCGGCCTGATCGGATCACTCCTGTCCAAGGAGGAGCCGGACGCCGGCAAGTACGCCGAGCTGGAGGTCAAGTCCCTCAGCGGAGTCGGCGCCCACTAGGGCGGACGGACGGGTACGGGCCGCGGCCGCGTCGTAGGGTCCTACGACGCGGCCGCGCCGCACCTCGTGTCAAACGGCCCCCGCCGTTGTCGGCCCTCTCACGTAGGCTCGGCTGTATACATCAACCGGTAACCGGGGGAGGGGGCCCACAGTGCTCATCGACACATACGGCCGTGTGGCCACTGACCTGCGTGTCTCGCTCACCGACCGCTGCAATCTGCGGTGTACGTACTGCATGCCCGAAGAGGGCCTGCAGTGGCTGGCCAAGCCGGACCTGCTCACCGACGACGAGATCGTCCGCCTCATCCGCATCGCCGTGACCGACCTCGGTGTCACCGAGGTCCGCTTCACCGGCGGCGAGCCGCTGCTGCGGCCGGGCCTGGTCGGCATCGTGGAGCGCTGCGCGGCCCTGGAGCCCCGCCCCAGGATGTCGATCACCACCAACGGCATCGGCCTGAAGCGCACCGCCGCCGCCCTGAAGGCGGCGGGCCTGGACCGGGTCAACGTCTCCCTCGACACCCTGCGCCCCGAGGTCTTCAAGACCCTCACCCGCCGCGACCGGCACAAGGACGTCATCGACGGCATGGAGGCCGCCCGCGCCGCCGGGCTCACCCCGGTCAAGGTCAACGCGGTCCTGATGCCCGGGCTCAACGACGACGAGGCCCCCGACCTGCTGGCCTGGGCCGTGGCGCACGACTACGAGCTGCGGTTCATCGAGCAGATGCCGCTCGACGCCCAGCACGGCTGGAAGCGCGACGGCATGATCACCGCCGGTGACATCCTCGCCTCGCTGCGTACGAGGTTCACGCTCACCCCCGAGGGCGACGACGCGCGCGGCTCCGCGCCCGCCGAGCGCTGGGTGGTGGACGGCGGACCGCACCGGGTCGGCGTCATCGCCTCCGTCACCCGCCCGTTCTGCGCGGCCTGCGACCGGACCCGGCTCACCGCCGACGGCCAGGTCCGCACCTGCCTCTTCGCGCGCGAGGAGTCGGATCTGCGGGGCGCGCTGCGCTCGGGGGCGCCCGACGAGGAGATCGCCCGGCTGTGGCGGCTGGCGATGTGGGGGAAGAAGGCCGGATCCGGGCTGGACGACCCGGAGTTCCTCCAGCCCGACCGCCCGATGTCAGCGATCGGCGGCTGACTCCCACTCGCTCAGGGCCACCACGTCCTTGAGGAACCCCCGTACGCCCAGGAACTGGGAGAGGTGCTCGCGGTGTTCGTCGCACGCGAGCCAGGTCTTGCGCCGCTCCGGCGTATGGATCTTCGGGTTGTTCCAGGCCAGGACCCACCGTGCCGCGGTGCGGCAGCCCTTGGCGGAACACACGGGCGCCTCGTCGGCGATCTCGTCACTCACGGATACATTCTGCGCCATGAACCGGGGGTGACATGGCGACGCCGAGCAGCCACGGGGGGAGCTGCCCGGCGTCGGTCCGTCGCTCCGACGGGGGATGCGGAGCGCCTACGCAGTATGTCACGGGGGACCCGCTGTGGTGCACCGGAACTTCATGATTGATCTGAGCTTTTCTTGAGCTTTGCGGACGGTGACGGATCAGGTCTGCTCGCGTGACCACGGTTCGTGGTCAGGGCTGCCGGGACCCGCCGCGGGTTCCGCCGGACCGCCGACCGGGGCCGCTCCGAGCATCGGCCGCGCGGGCGCGGGCACGAACGTCGAGGGCAGTGAAGGCGCGTTCTCCCGCCCCGCGTTGGCGATCACCACAGCCACATAAGGGAGCAGGGCTCCCAGTACCAGGGTCACGATCGCGACAGGGCGTTCGATGTTCCACAGCACCGCCGTCAGCACCACCGACACCGTACGGACGGACATCGAGATCACATAGCGGCGCTGCCGCCCGCGCACGTCCTCCGCCAGACCCTGCCGGGCCCCGGTGATCCGGAAGACCTCGGCTCCGTTCCGCTTCCGCATCTGCTCCACCACCCGACTCCACGCCGGGCTCTCCCCGGCCCGGACAGTTCACACGGTACGCCCGGGATCCGCCGGGTTCGAGACCGGGGGCGGTCCGGCCTGAGTGATGCGGCCGATCCGTACTGCGTACGGACGAGTCCGACATGCGCCGTATGGCGGATGGGTCAACACTGGCTGCGACTGCTCATGTAGGGCGGAGTGCTCGGCTGAGTGCTCGCGCCGAGCGGAAAGAGGAGGCAGCGATGGGCTGGTTGTGGGCGATCATCGTCGGATTCGTACTGGGTCTGATCGCGAAGGCGATCCTCCCCGGCAAGCAGCACAGTCCCCTCTGGCTGACCACCATCTTCGGCATCATCGGCGGTGTGGTCGGCAACTCGATCGCGCGGGCGATCGGCATCGCGGAGACGAAGGGCATCGACTGGGGCCGGCACGGCCTCCAGATCGCCGCGGCGGTCGTCATCGTCGCCCTGGGCGACATGCTCTACATGGCGATGCGGGGCAACAGGCAGCGGGCCTGACGGGCGCGGCGGCCCCCACGGCAGGTACGGCGCGGGGGGCGGTCCCATGACGGAACCGCCCCCCGCGTACGTCCCCGGACCCTTTGCGCACGATCCTTGTTAGCACGATCCCTCTGCGCACGATCCCTTCGCGCAGGCCATACGCGCAGGTCAGGCGCCCTTGACCTCGATCGCGGCCAGGTTCTTCTTGCCCCGGCGCAGCACCAGCCAGCGGCCGTGCAGCAGATCGTCGGCGGTGACCACCGCGTCCTCGGACGTCACCTTCGCGTTGTTCACGTAGGCGCCGCCCTCCTTCACCGTGCGCCGGGCCGCCGACTTGCTCGCCACCAGCTCCACCTCGGCGAACAGGTCCACCACCGGGCCGAGCTCGGCCACCTCGGCGTGCGGCAGCTCGGACAGGGCGGCGGCCAGCGTCGAGGCGTCCAGCTCCGCGAGGTCGCCCTGGCCGAACAGCGCCTTCGACGCGGCGACGACCGCCGCGCACTGGTCGGCGCCGTGCACCAGCGTCGTCAGCTCCTCGGCGAGCGCGCGCTGCGCGGCCCGCGCCTGCGGGCGCTCCTCGGTGAGCCGCTCCAGCTCCTCGATCTCCTCGCGGGACCGGAAGCTGAAGATGCGCAGGAACTTGGAGACGTCGCGGTCGTCCGCGTTCAGCCAGAACTGGTAGAACGCGTACGGCGTGGTGCGCTCCGGGTCCAGCCATACCGTGCCGGACTCCGTCTTGCCGAACTTGGTGCCGTCCGCCTTGGTGATCAGCGGGGTGGCCAGCGCGTGCACCTCGGCCTCCGGGGCGACCCGGTGGATCAGGTCGGTACCCGCGGTGAGGTTGCCCCACTGGTCGCTGCCGCCGGTCTGCAGGACACAGCCGTGGCGCCGGTACAGCTCCAGGAAGTCCATGCCCTGGAGGATCTGGTAGCTGAACTCGGTGTAGCTGATGCCCGCGTCGGAGTTCAGCCGGCGGGATACCGCCTCCTTGGCGATCATCTTGTTGACCCGGAAGTACTTGCCGACGTCCCGCAGGAAGTCGATGGCCGACAGACCCGACGTCCAGTCCAGGTTGTTGACCATGGTCGCGGCGTACGGGCCCTCGAAGTCGAGGAACCGCTCGATCTGCCCGCGCAGCCGCTCCACCCAGCCCGCGACGACCTCGGGGGCGTTCAGCGTGCGCTCCGAGTTCGGCTTGGGGTCACCGATCAGACCGGTCGCCCCGCCGACCAGACCCAGCGGGCGGTTGCCCGCCTGCTGGATCCGGCGCATGGTCAGGATCTGCACCAGGTTGCCCAGGTGCAGGCTGGGGGCGGTCGGGTCGAAGCCGCAATAGAACGTGACGGGACCGTCCGCGAACGCCTTGCGCAGTGCGTCCTCGTCAGTGGAGAGGGCGATCAGCCCACGCCACTGCAGCTCATCGACGATGTCCGTCACGGTCGTACGTCTCCTAGGTCTGTGTACGGATGTGCAGCAGCCAGTGTATGGGGGTCAGACGCCCCGGCTGACCGAGCTCATGTTGAAGTCCGGCACCCGCAGGGGCGGCATCGCGGCCCGGGTGAACCAGTCGCTCCACTCCCTCGGCAGGGTCTTCTCGGTGCGCCCGGCCTCGGTCGCCCGCGACAGCAGGTCCACCGGGGACTCGTTGAACCGGAAGTTGTTGACCTCCCCGACCACCTCGCCGTTCTCGACGAGGTACACCCCGTCCCGGGTCAGCCCGGTGAGCAGCAGCGTCGCCGGGTCCACCTCGCGGATGTACCAGAGGCAGGTCAGCAGCAGGCCCCGTTCCGTGGCGGCGACCATGTCCTCCAGCGAGCGCTCGCCGCCGCCGTCCAGGACCAGGTTCCCGACCGTGGGCGTGACGGGCAGCCCGGTGAGGGCCGCGCTGTGCCGGGTGGTGATCAGCCGCTCCAGCCGTCCGTCCCGCATCCAGTCCGTGGGGGAGAGGGGCAGGCCGTTGTCGAAGACGGAGGCGTCGTCGCCCGAGGAGTGCGCCAGCTGGAACGGGGCGGACTCCAGGCCCGGCTCGTTCGGGTCGCTGCGCAGCGTCAGCGGCAGCCGGGCCAACTTCTCGCCGAGCCGGGTGCCGCCGCCGGGCTTGGAGAACACGGTCCGGCCCTCGGTGGCGTCCCGCGCGTTGGACGACCACAGCTGGTAGATCAGCAGGTCGGCCACGGCGGTGGGGGGCAGCAGCGTCTCGTACCGGCCCGCCGGCAGGTCGATCCGGCGCTCGGCCCAGCCGAGCCGGACCGCGAGCTCCTCGTCGAGGGCGCCCGGGTCGACGTCCTTGAAGTCCCGCGTGGAGCGCCCGGCCCAGGCGGAACGCGCCCGGTCCGGCGACTTGGCGTTGAGCTCCAGGGTGCCGGTGGGCTGGTCGTGGCGCAGCCGCAGGCCCGTGGAGGTGCCCAGGTACGAGGAGGTCATCTCGTGGTGGGCGAAGCCGTACAGCTCGCGCCCGCCCGAGCGGGCCCGCGCGAAGGCCTCGCCGAGGGCGGGGGCGAAGTCCGTGAAGACGGCCGAGGAGGTCTCGGCGGGCGCGTCGGTGAAGTCGGCGGCCACCGGCACGCCCTCGACCAGCGGCCGGGCGTCCTCGGCGGGCCCGGCGCCGCGCGCCGCCGCCTCCGCCGCCCGCACCAGCGGCTCCAGGTCGTCGGCGGTCACCGCGGACCGCGACACCACGCCCGAGGCCGTGCCCTCGGCGCCGTCGACGGTCGCGATGACGGTGAGGGTGCGCCCGCGGGTGACGCCGTTGGTGGTGAGCGCGTTGCCGGCCCAGCGCAGATTGGCGGAGGAGTGCTCGTCGGCGATGACGACGCACCCGTCGGCGTTCGAGAGCGCGAGCGCCCGCTCGACGATCTCGTGCGGCTTGACGGTCGTACGGGAACTCATCGCCCGGCCTCCTGAGTCGTATTGAGACTGTGCCTTCCCGGGGAGTGACCCCCGGACCCCCAGCCGGAGGCCCTTCGGTGCGTCCGAAGAGTCATCGCCCGGCCTCCTGAGTCGTATTGAGACTGTGCCTTCCCGGGGAGTAACCCCCGGACCCCCAGCCGGAGGCCCTTCGGTGCGTCCGCAGAGTCATCGCCCGGCCTCCTGAGTCGTATTGAGGATGTTGACGCCGCGGAACAGGGCCGACGGGCAGCCGTGGGAGACCGCCGCCACCTGGCCCGGCTGGGCCTTGCCGCAGTTGAAGGCGCCGCCCAGGACGTACGTCTGCGGGCCGCCCACCTTCTCCATCGAGCCCCAGAAGTCCGTGGTCGTCGCCTGGTAGGCGACATCCCGCAGCTGGCCCGCCAGCCTGCCGTTCTCGATGCGGAAGAACCGCTGCCCGGTGAACTGGAAGTTGTAGCGCTGCATGTCGATCGACCAGGACCGGTCGCCGACCACGTAGATGCCGCGCTCCACGCCCCCGATCAGGTCCTCCGTGGAGAGCCCGCCCGGGTCCGGCTGGAGCGAGACGTTGGCCATGCGCTGGACCGGCACATGGCCGGGGGAGTCCGCGAAGGCGCAGCCGTTGGAGCGGCCCAGGCCCGTCAGCTTCGCGATGCGGCGGTCCAGCTGGTAGCCGACGAGCGTGCCGTCCTTCACCAGGTCCCAGGACTGCGCCTGGACGCCCTCGTCGTCGTACCCGACGGTCGCGAGCCCGTGCTCGGCGGTGCGGTCACCGGTCACGTTCATCACCGAGGAGCCGTACGCCAGCTTGCCCAGCTGGTCGAAGGTGGCGAAGGAGGTGCCCGCGTACGCCGCCTCGTAGCCCAGCGCCCGGTCCAGCTCCGTGGCGTGGCCGATGGACTCGTGGATGGTCAGCCACAGGTTCGACGGGTCCACCACCAGGTCGTAGCTGCCCGCCTCCACGCTCGGCGCCCGCATCTTCTCGGCGAGCAGCGCCGGGATCTGCTCCAGTTCGGAGTCCCAGTCCCAGCCGGTGCCCGTCAGGTACTCCCAGCCGCGCCCGGCCGGCGGCGCGAGCGTGCGCATCGAGTCGAACTCGCCGCTCTTGTCGTCCACCGCGACGGCGGTGAGCTGCGGATGCAGCCGGACCCGCTGCTGCGTGGTGACCGTGCCCGCGGTGTCCGCGTAGAACTTGTTCTCGTGGACGGTGAGCAGCGAGGCGTCCACGTGCGCCACCCCGTCCGCCCGCAGCAGCCGCTCGCTCCAGTCGGCGAGCAGCGCGCTCTTCTCCTCGTCCGGTACGGAGAAGGGGTCGATGTCGTACGCCGAGATCCAGGTCTTCTCGGAGTGCACCGGCTCGTCCGCCAGCTCCACGCGCTCGTCGGACCCCGCGGCGGCGATCACCCGCGCGGACAGTTTCGCCATCGCCACCGCCTGCGAGGCGACCTTGGCGGCGGCGTCCATGGTGAGGTCGACCCCGGAGGCGAAGCCCCAGGCGCCGCCGTGCACCACCCGCACCGCGTAACCGAGGTCCGTGGTGTCGGACGACCCGGCGGGCCGGGCGTCCCGCAGCCGCCAGGCGGCGCTGCGCACCCGCTCCAGGCGGAAGTCGGCATGGTCGGCGCCGAGCGCGCGGGCCCGCGCCAGCGCGGCGTCGGCGAGGGCCCGCAGCGGCAGCGCCGTGAAGGCTTCGTCGAGGGAATGGGTCCCTGAGGGCACAGTCGTCTCCTGTCGTATGAGACCGGTCGCCCGATCATGTCGCGGTTCGGGGCCGTCTGCCTATCCCTTTCTGTAGGGACCCCACAGCGCTTTCCGTACGCCACTGTCACAGGTCGATTCCCCGTACACCTGCCGGTACCGATAGTTTGCGGAAGTACGAAACCGCTATCGAAAGGGTGATCCGTTGAGCCGCTCGGTTCTCGTCACCGGAGGAAACCGGGGCATCGGCCTCGCCATCGCCCGCGCTTTCGCCTCCACGGGCGACAAGGTCGCGATCACCTACCGCTCCGGAGAGCCGGACGCCCTCCAGGAGGAGGGGTTCCTCGCCGTCAAGTGCGACATCACCGACGCCGAGCAGGTGGAGCAGGCCTACAAGCAGATCGAGGAGGCCCACGGGCCCGTCGAGGTGCTCGTCGCCAACGCCGGGGTCACCAAGGACCAGCTGCTGATGCGGATGTCCGAGGAGGACTTCACCTCGGTCCTGGACACCAACCTCACCGGCACCTTCCGGGTCGTCAAGCGCGCCAACCGCGGCATGCTGCGCGCCAAGAAGGGCCGTGTCGTCCTGATCTCGTCCGTCGTCGGCCTGATGGGCTCGCCCGGCCAGGCCAACTACGCGGCCTCCAAGGCCGGACTCGTCGGGTTCGCCCGCTCCCTCGCGCGCGAGCTGGGCTCCCGCAACATCACGTTCAACGTCGTCGCACCCGGTTTTGTCGACACCGACATGACCAAGGTGCTCACCGACGAGCAGCGCACCTCGATCCTTTCGGGAGTGCCGCTGGGCCGCTACGCGCAGCCCGAGGAGATCGCCGCCGCGGTCCGCTTCCTCGCCTCGGACGACGCCTCGTACATCACTGGTGCCGTCATCCCGGTTGACGGCGGATTGGGCATGGGTCACTGATCACATGAGCGGAATTCTCGACGGCAAGCGCATCCTCATCACGGGTGTGCTGATGGAGTCCTCCATCGCCTTCCACGCCGCGAAGCTGGCCCAGGAGCAGGGCGCCGAGGTCATCCTGACCGCCTTCCCGCGCCCCACCCTGACCGAGCGCATCGCCAAGAAGCTCCCGAAGCCCGCCAAGGTCATCGAGCTCGACGTGACCAACCAGGAGCACCTCGACCGGCTCGCGGGCCTGGTCAAGGACGAGCTCGGCAGCCTGGACGGCGTGCTCCACTCCATCGGCTTCGCCCCGCAGGACGCCCTCGGCGGCAACTTCCTCAACACCCCCTTCGAGTCGGTCTCGACGGCGATGCACGTCTCGGCGTTCTCGCTGAAGTCGCTGACCATGGCCTGCCGCCCGCTGATGAGCTCCGGCGCCGCGGTCGTCGGTCTCACCTTCGACGCGCAGTTCGCCTGGCCGCAGTACGACTGGATGGGCCCGGCGAAGGCCGCCCTGGAGGCGACCTCCCGCTACCTCGCCCGCGACCTGGGCAAGGAGGGCATCCGCTGCAATCTGGTCTCGGCGGGCCCGATCGGCTCCATGGCCGCGAAGTCCATCCCGGGCTTCTCGGACCTGGCGGACGTGTGGAACACCCGCTCCCCCCTGGAGTGGAACATGGCCGACCCCGAGCCGGCCGGCCGCGCCATCGTGGCCCTGCTCTCGGACTGGTTCCCGAAGACCACGGGTGAGATCGTCCACGTCGATGGTGGCGTGCACATGATGGGTGCGTAGGACGCCTGACGGCGTCAGGGCCGGGACGGGGCGCGTCGCTCTCGACGGGAGCGCCGATGGCCCCCCGGTCCACCGGACGGAGTCCGGTGCAGCCCCGCGAAGCCTGTGAGGCCCCCGGGCCGAGCAGTGCGAGCGGGGCGTCCAAGAGGGGCCGACGGGTGAGATCGTCCACGTCGATGGTGGCGTGCACATGATGGGTGCCTGAGCCTCCCCTTCACCACGGCCGTCCCCCGTCCGCCCCGCGCGGACGGGGGACGGCCGTCGTGCGTGCCGGGCCGACTCCCCGCAGACTGATCGAAGCGGACATGTCGGGCAGTCGGGTGGGGAGGAGGTGGGGCGGTTGCGGCCCTTGCGCACGGCCCAGCGCCGAGCCGTCGCCCTCGCGGCGCTGCTGCTCACGGCCCTCGCCGCCCTCGCGGCCCCTTCGGTCGTACGGGCCGCCACCTCGGACGAGCCCGCCCCGCCCGCCCCCATCGAGCCCTTCGGGGCCGACTGCTACACCCTGGTGCGGGGCTCGCATGTGATCGCGTACTGCCACAACCCGTACCCCGACACCGACCGGGTGCGGCTGCACACCGAGTGCGCGCGCTGGTGGGACATCGACGCCGACGCGGCCCCGGTGGAGGTGGGCCCGGCCCAGACCGTACGGCTCACCGACCGGTGCTGGAAGGAGGTGCGGGCGGTGTGGGTCACCCATGAGAAGCCGGGCGCCTCCCCGTCCCCGTCCCCGGACGCGGCGTCCCCGTCCCCGGACACGCCCCCCGGGGCCTCCCGGCTCGGCGGTGCCGGAGCCCTGCCCTAGAGCCAGCCCTGCCCTAGAGCCAGCCCTGCCCTAGAGCCGTTCGCTCAGGCAGAAGAAGGCGTGGCCCGCGGCCTCCGCGGCCGCCGTCTCCGCGTCGCCCGACCGGATCGCCTCGACCAGGCGGGCGTGATCCATGTGGTTCTCCGGGCGCAGCTCGCGGCCCACGTCGTCACGGAGCCAGTCGCGCAGGAGGTCGCCGAGGTCGGCGTAGAGCTCGGTGAGGACGTCGTTGTGCGAGGCCGCGACGATCGCCAGGTGCAGCGTGGAGTCGGCGGCCACGAACGCCTCCGCGACACCCGACTCCCACGCCTCCTCGCGCCGGGCGAGGAGCGCGTCCAACTGGGCCAGATCACGTGGCGTACGCCGTTCGGCCGCCAGCCGCGCCGCCGACGACTCCAGGGTGGAGCGCAGTTCGGCCACATGGCGGGGGTCGGCGTCCGCGAAGCGCCGGTGCATCACGCCCGCCAGCTCGCTCGTGGCGACCACATACGTCCCGGAGCCCTGGCGGATGTCGAGCAGTCCGTTGTGCGCGAGCGCCCGGACCGCCTCGCGGACCGTGTTGCGCGCCACCCCCAACTGCTCGACCAGTTCGGGCTCGGTGGGGATGCGCGCCCCCACCGGCCACTCGCCCGAGGTGATCTGGTTGCGCAGTTGCGCGATCACCTGGTCGGCGAGGGCGGACCGCCGGGGAGAGCTCAGCGCCATGCCGCTCCTTGATTTCGGGGTTCGGGGCCGTGGCCCTGGCCGTGGTGGTCGGCCCGTACGCGGGCCGTCGTGCGGCCATCATCTCGCGGCCGCACGCGCGAGTGGACAACCAATCATCCCATGATTCTATGATGGGGCCATGGCCGACGACGAGACCCGCACCCTGAGCCCCGCGCCGGGCACCACACCCCCCGCCTCCCTCGAAACCCCCACCGTCACCCGTACGGGCGGCCCGGCCTGGACCACCCGGCTCGTCCTTGTCGGCCTCGTCCTCGCCGCGCTCAACCTGCGCCCCGCCATCACCAGCCTCGGCGCGCTCTTCGAGGAGGTGCGCGACGGACTGCACATGAGCGGCAGCGTCGCCGGTGTCCTCACCTCCGTACCCCCGCTCTGCTTCGCCGTCTTCGGCATCACCGCGCCGCGCCTGGCCCGCCGCTTCGGCCCCGCCGTGATCGTCTGCGCGGGCATGGCCGCGATCGCCGCCGGTCTGCTGCTGCGCCCGTTCGCGGGCGGCACCCCGGGCTTCCTCGCGGCCAGCGCCCTCGCCCTGATGGGCATAGCCGTCAGCAACGTCCTGATGCCGGTGATCGTCAAGCGGTACTTCCCGGACCGCGTCGGCTCCATGACCGGCCTGTACTCGATGGCCCTGGCGCTCGGCACCGCCCTGGCGGCCGCCGCCACCGTCCCGGTCACCGACGGCCTCGGCGGCAGCTGGCGCGCCGGCCTGAGCGTCTGGGCGCTGCTCGCCGCCGTCGCCGTACTGCCGTGGCTGCTGCTCGTACGCGACGGCTCCGACAAGCCCTCCGGGCAGCGGCCCTCCGGACGCTCCGCCGACCGGCCCTCCGGAGGCTCCCCGGCCGCCCACGAGGACGCCGAAGCGCCCGCCTTCAAGATCACCCGCAGCCGTACCGCCTGGGCGCTCGCCTGCTTCTTCGGCCTCCAGGCCACCGCCGCCTACATCACGATGGGCTGGATGCCGCAGATATTCCGCGACGCCGGGGTCTCCGCCGGCACCGCGGGCGTCCTGCTCGCGGTGACCATGGTGATGGGCGTACCGCTCGCGTTCGTCATCCCGCGCGTCGCCACCCGGATGCGCACCCAGGGCCCGATCGTCGCCGTCCTCGGCGCCTGCGGACTCGCCGGCTACGCGGGCCTCTACTTCGCCCCGGCGGCCGGGGCCTGGGCCTGGGCGCTGCTCCTCGGCATCTCCAACTGCGCCTTCCCGCTCGCCCTCACCATGATCGGCATGCGCACCCGGACCGGCACCGGCGTGGTCCGCCTCTCCGCCTTCGCCCAGTCCACCGGCTACCTCATCTCCATCCCCGGCCCCACCCTGGTCGGCGCCCTCTACGACAGCAGCGGCGGCTGGGGCCTGCCGATCGCGCTGATGGCGGGCCTGATGGTGCCGCAGATCGTGGTGGGTTCGCTCGCCGGTCGGGACCGGACGGTGGAGGACGAGGCGGGGATGCGAGACTGAGCGCATGCCTGTCCTCGACCCGAACCCCCAGAACGGTCAGAAGAAGCTCCTCGTCGTGCTCGGCGCGATGCTGGCGATCACGGTGGTCATCGCCGTCATCGCGACGATCGCCTCTCCCTGACCTGCGCCGACGACCCCCATGGTGGTGCTGGCCCCCCTAACCCCTAGGGGGAAAAGCCCCGGGGTAAGTGGGTGGGTCACCCGATGGGCCCCGGGCGCCTCCTTCCGTAGGTTCGATGTACGTCAGCGAGACCACGTACTTCACCTTTACGGATTTACGGAGGCGGCCATGTCGGCCCGTACGCACACCCGGTCCACCCAGCCGGCCGACGGCCGCGCCGACTTCCGGCTCCCCTGGTGGGGCGTCGTCCTGCCCACCGTCGCCTTCGTCGTCCTGCTCGTGCTCATCACGGGCTCGCACGACGCCCAGGCCGCCGCGGGCGACCCCGCCATCAGCCGCCTCATGGACCGTGTCCAGCACACGCTGTCCCGCTGAACACCCTTGTCAACCCTGGCGCGAGAGCGCACCGGGACCCTGCGCCCGAGGGCGTGATCCGTGCGAAGCTGGTGGGCATGAGCGTCGACACACCCCGCAGGATCGTCCTCCTCCGGCACGCGAAAGCCGACTGGCCCCAGGTGTCCGACCACGACCGGCCGCTCGCCGACCGCGGCCGCACGGACGCCCCGGTGGCCGGGCGCAGGCTCGCCGAGACCGGAATCGCCCTCGACCTGACTCTCTGCTCCACCGCGGTCCGTACCCGCGAGACCTGGAAGCTGGCCGTGCAGGAGCTGCCGCACCGCCCCAGGACCGTGTACGAGGAGCGGCTGTACGAGGCGTCGCCGGGTGAGCTGCTCGCCCTCCTGAACGAGACGCCGGACGACGTCGGCAACCTCCTCCTGGTCGGCCACAACCCGGGGATGCACGCGCTGGCCGACGCCCTGGCGGGGGAGGCCGAGGGGGACGTCCTGGTGCGGATGAACCGCAGCGGCTTCCCGACCGCCGCGTTCGCGGTGGTGGAGTTCACCGGCTCGTGGAAGACGGTCGAGCACGGCGTGGGCACGCTGACGGACTTCTGGGCGCCGCACGCGTGAGGTGTACCCGGACGTAGGTGTACGCGAAGGGCCCCGGCGGCGGACGACCGCACCGGGGCCCTTCCCGACTGCTCGGCTTCTTCCCGCCGCTACGGGATCAGTGGGGCTCGTCAACCAGGCCGTCGGCGGCCTCGACCTCTTCACGGGTGATACCGAGGAGGTAGAGCACGGCGTCCAGGAACGGCACGTTCACCGCGGTGTGGGCGGCCCGGCGGACCACCGGCTTGGCGTTGAAGGCGACGCCCAGACCGGCAGCGTTCAGCATGTCCAGATCGTTGGCGCCGTCGCCGATCGCCACGGTCTGGTCGAGCGGGACGCCCGCCTGCTCGGCGAACTCCCGCAGCAGCCGCGCCTTGCCGGCCCGGTCCACCACGGCGCCCGTGACGCGTCCCGTGAGCTTGCCGTCGACAATCTCCAGGGTGTTGGCGGAGGCGAAGTCGAGTCCGAGGCGCTCCCGCAGATCATCGGTGACCTGCGTGAACCCGCCGGAGACGACGCCGACTTGGTAGCCGAGCCGCTTGAGCGTACGGATCAGGGTGCGGGCACCCGGAGTGAGCCGCACCTCGGCGCGGACCTTGTCCACGACGGACGCGTCCAGCCCCGCGAGCAGCGCCACGCGCGCGTGCAGCGACTGCTCGAAGTCGAGCTCGCCCCGCATCGCCTGCGCGGTGACCTCGGCGACCTGGTCCTCGCAGCCGGCGTGCGCGGCGAAGAGCTCGATGACCTCGTCCTGGATGAGCGTGGAGTCCACGTCCATGACGACCAGCCGCCGGGCGCGCCGGTGCAGCCCCGCCGAGACGACGGCGACGTCCACGCCGAGCGCGGCGGCCTCGGTGGCCAGCGCGGTGCGCAGGGGCCCGGTCTCGGTGCCGGAGACGGCGAACTCGACGGCGGTGACGGGGTACTTGGCGAGCCGGAAGATACGGTCGATGTTGCCGCCGGTGGAGGTGATCCGGGCCGCTATGGCCGCCGTGGACTCGGCGGTGAGCGGGTGCCCGAGCACGGTGACGTGCGAACGCCCGCTGCCGCGCGGCCGGTTGTCGCCGGTACCGGAGATGATCTCGGCCTGGAGCCGCAGCGACTCGGCCCAGCTGTGCACGGTGGCCCGCAGCTCGCCCTCCGTGCTCACGCTCGGCTCGGTGACGAGCGCGCACAGGACGATACGGCCACGGGTGACGACCTGCTCGATGTCGACGACGTCGACGGAGTAGGCGGCCAGGGTGTCGAAGAGCCCGGCGGTGATGCCCGGCCGGTCCTTCCCGAAGATCTTGACGAGCAGGGTCGGGGTGTCCGCTCCCGGAAGTCCGGCGTCCGGGTTCTGACCAGCGGGGCGAGGGGGCTGAGAAGCGCTCATGGTGCTTCCACCGTATAGGGCCCGACGCCCCCACCGACGCGGCGTCCCGCCCAGCGGACGGCTTGGCCCTCGCCTGACAGCGGAGCGAAACGCGCTGGTCACTCAGGGGTAAGGAGAAGGTCTTCTGGGAGCCGGATCTACGTCTGCGGGTGGTAGGTGGCTGCTCGCGCAGTTCCCCGCGCCCCTCGGGGCAGGGGGCCGGGTCTGTGTCTGCGGACCGTGGCTGGGTGCTGGCGCAGTTCCCCGCGCCCCTTGGGGGTGGGGGCCGGATCTACGTCTGCGGACCGTGGCTGGGTGCTCGCGCAGTTCCCCGCGCCCCTTGGGGCTGGGGGCCGGGTTTGTGTCTGCGGACCGTGGCTGGGTGCTGGCGCAGTTCCCCGCGCCCCTTGGGGGTCGCGGGCTGCTGCACACGACACCGCGTAACCAGACGGACCGGGCGAGCCCGCCCCCTGGGGGCGCGGGGAACTGCGCGCTCAACCCCCACCGCCCCGCAGCCGACAACCAACTCAGCGGCCGCACCCCATCCGGCGAGGCGGAGACGTACAGCACCACCCGCCGGGCCGATGGCAGGGCGAAGCCCGCCTCTCAGGGGCGCGGGGAACTGCGCGCCCAGCCACCGCCCACCCGCAGACAAATCCCGCCCCCGGGACGCAGTCCCCGCCCCCGGGACGCAGTCCCCGCCCCCGGGACGCAGTCCCCGCCCCCGGGACGCAGTCCCCGCCCCCGGGACGCAGTCCTCGGGGCCCAGGGGCGCAGCCCCGGAAAAAAGCACCTTCACCCCCACCCACCCCCGGAGGGTTTAGGGAAGCCCCGATGCTCGTAAGTAGGGGTTCTGAGGATATCGGCCGGTCAGAGCATGCGGAAGCCCTGCCCGAGAGTCTTGGACGGGGCTTCGCTGATGATTACGTGCTTGTGAACATGAAGATCAATTGTGGGACCTTCGTTGCGTACCTTCCCACGTAGCGGTACAGCTCCCATCCCGGAGCCGCACCACCCCCCTGCCCGACCCGTTTGATCTCGTGCGGTGGATTGGGGTTGCGCTGTAGTGCCTGGCCATGGGGCACGCTGGTGTAGTTGAGGTACTCCCTGGCAACCTCTTGACCGTCCTTTTTCAGGATGCACACGTACACAGTCATGTCCCTCATACCTCCCCGCCCCACGTGATCACTTACCGAGCATGAGGAAGCCCCGCCCGGCACTCTGGCCGAACGGGGCTGTTCCCTGTCTGGGACTGATCTACGAGCAGAACGACGACTTCACGGCGGTCACGATGTTCGCGGCCTGGTCGTCCGTGAGGCTCGGCACCGTGCCGCCCTCATAGCGGCTCTTGGCGTTCTTCTGGACCGTCCCCGCATCCTTGCCACCCTTGATGTCCGAGCACACGTTCCGGGCCCGGTCGATGGCGCGGTCTTCCTTGGCTACCAACCCGGGTTCGATGGTCCGCAGTGCCCGTATCAAAACCGCGCGCTGTACGGCATCCGGCGACGGCACCGCAGCGGGCTTGGCTGCCGCGCCCGGAGTCGCCGCGGGCTTCTCCGTGGGCTTAGCGGGTGCCGATGCGGACCGTGTGGGCTTGGTGTCGGCCTCGGCCTTGTCGTCGTCGTCCTGGAACAGCGACAGCAGCCCGCCGAACGCGAGCACGGCAGCCCCCGCGATGAACCAGTTCCGTTTCTTCCGCTCCATGATGGGTCCCCTCCCCTGGTCGTACACAAGATCGATCACTTGCCTATCACGCAGGTCACTAGCGGTAGACCCCAGTTTTCGGCCCGTCATTGGCGCATCGCGGGAAGCTCGTCCCACTGTGGGCCGGGGATGTAGCGCGGGGCGCAGTCCGGGCAGGCGTAGAGGGTTAACCCCGCGCCGCTGGTGCGGTGAATCTGCCTGATGGTGACCGGGGCGCACGTGGGGTGCCCACACACGGTGACGGGGGTCTGTACGGCGGGGGTCTCGCGTGTGAGCGCGTCGCGGGTCATGCCGACACCCCGGCCGTGAACGCTGACGCGGGGAACGGTGCTCCGGGATACGTATAGGGGAAGTCGATTCCCTGGGTGGCGTAGTAGAGGGTCCTGCGGCGCTCGCGCTTCAACCGGAGTTCCAACGTGTCCTCGGCTTGGCGCTGGAACAGCGCTTGGACTTCTTCCTTGCTCGGGCTGCGCCACGGTACGGCCCACGGATCGATGCGGGCGGGTTCGGGCAGGGGCTCCAGGCTGGAGGCAGGCGCCGCGCTGTGACGCCCTCGGGCGGGCAGTAACAAGCGGAGCACCCACAGAAGGGCGCGGGCGATAGAGTCGCGCATACGTCGTTCAGCTCCTCGAAAGCTGCTTCGGCGAGCCCCGATAGACCGGGCCTAATCGGTCTGTCGGGGCGTTTTCATGTCTGACGTTAGAGCAACCGGTATAGCTCCGTCTAGGTCGGTCCAGTCCGGTACAGGTTGGGTGGATTGTCTACGCTTCGCGGCATGGCAGCGCTTGAAATCGACCACCAGGCACCGGAGCCCCCATACCGGCAGATCGCTGCCGACTTGACGGGCCAGATCAAGAGGGGCGAACTCCTTGCTGACCGGCCGATCCCTTCCGAGAAGGTGCTCACGGACCGGTACGGCGTTGCTCGGAATACGGTCCGGTCGGCGATTGCAGTTCTGCGGGAGAACGGACTCGTCTACACCGTGCCGAACCGGGGTACGTACGTGCGCAACCGCAGCACCGAGGACGAGCACCAGGGCAACTAGTAACCCCGACCAGCACACCGGGAACGCGCCGACCGGGGCGGCTGTGTTGCTCTCCCGCTTCACGACGACTCGGCGTCCTCGGGGTACTCACGCCGGGGCAGATTGCGGGCCTGTGGATTGCGCGGGATGTAGACCACCCCCGAGCGCACGTCGAGCGCCCCGCCGCACTCGGTCCACCAGCCCTTGGGAGAGTCCGCGTACGGGCCGTCCGGGTCTTCCAGGAGCGTGGCCGCCTTCAGGGTGCGCGAGCCTGTCTTGCACCGTCCGGGGGTCGTTAGGGGGGCGCTCACGGCTTCCTCTTCACGGGGTGAGGGTGGTTCCTGATCTCCGCCGCAGCCTCGTACGCCTTCCCGTGATCCTTGGCTTCGCGTGCCGTGGCCAGCTCCGCCGCCAGTGCCGTACAGACTCCGCACCCGGCCACGGGCGAACAGCCGTACAGGTAGTCCTCGACAAACCCGGCGAGTTCAACCGCCGGCTCCGGGTAGGTCCGTCGCTCCGTCATTGCTGCATCGCCATCCCCTCGCGTGGTCCGATGGGGACGACGCTAGGGACCACCGAATCCCAACACCCAGCGGCGTGCACGTTGTTGCACGGCGATTAATGGAGCGCTTCCATAGCCATCGTGATCAGCGTCCGGGCTGGCTCGCCGTAAACAGCGAGTCCCGCCAACTCCGCGAACGTGTCGGCGTACGCCGCGATCTCGCTGGGTTGCGTCAGTGTGAGATAGCCCGAGACCAATTCGACGTTGACCTGTGTCCTGTCGAAGATCCAGAACCCCTCTACTGGCATTCGCGAACGATCAGGTCGCTTCGGTACGACTCCCACGCTGACGTTGGCCAGCGAGCCGACTGTGAGCAGGTGGGCAAGCTGATCCTTCAGGACGACTGGTCCACACAGCGCGTTGTGCAACGAGGCCTCTTCCACGAGGAACGCGAACCGTCGATCTCCCTCGCGCAACACCCGCTGGCGAGCCATGCGGGCGGCCACCGCTTCGGTCACATCGTCCACCTCGACTCGCCGTCTCTGAACGGAGCGCAGGACAGCCTCGGTGTAATCGCGGGTCTGGATCAGTCCCGGCACGAGTCCGGGCGAGTATGAGCGGAACCAGCGTGTTCGCTCGTACAGGGGCAAGCGAGCGTCCTGGGCATGCTTGAGCCCTGCCCGCTCCATGCGTCGCCAGCCGATCCACATGCCTTCGGCGGTCCGCAAGGAAGCAATTAGGTCCTCTGCCTGGTCCTGCGCGTCGGTTGCCTGGCACCACGCTCGGATGTCGTCAGTGGATGGAGGCGTACGGGCATTCATGATCCGCGATGACTTGGAACGACTCCATCCGCAGCGTTCAGCGATCTCGGTACCAGTCAGCCCAGCATCCCGGCACAGCTCTGCCAAACGATCCGCTAGAGCTTGCCGGGCCTGCTGAGCGCTGGAATACGGGGAAACAGCCATGGTGCGTGACCGTCAGTGCGGCCGGTACTCCTCGTGCGGAGTCGCCCGTTCCCAGACCGCTTCGAATGCTGTGCTGACCAGTTCGACGACGTCCGGTTTGGTGCACCACTCGCGGTCAACTACCTCCCCGATCCCGGAGAAGTAGGTGAACAGCACTGACTCGTTGTCGAACATCCACAGATCGGTGCCGGGCAGAGGAATATCGGCAGCTCTGCGCCGGGGAAGCCATCGGACGAGTTCACCTGCTACGACGTTCGGAAACGTCACGTCGTGCTCGTACCGGATGTAGTCCGTCACCGGCTCAGAGACGATCCGTGCCCGCCGCATGCCCACGCCGCGGGCCGTCACGTCGGCCACCACGTCCAAGAACGGACGCCACCACGTTGAGCGGTCAGCGGCAGGGTCAAGGCGCTTGCCCTGCTGCCACGCGATGAACTCGGGGTCGCTGGGCTGGTAGGCGTCGCGCATCTCCAGATGCACAGCGGAATGCTGGGCCTTGGCCAGACCCTCAAGCACGGGGTTCGTCATCGCTACTCGCTGTCGGGACGGGGAATGAACTGACGCATGACCTTCGGAAGCCGGACGATCGTCTCGTGATCCGGAACATCCGTGCTGTGACCGGGGATTGACCCGACTTTCTGGCAGGCCTTCACCTCCTCCTCGGTGGCCTTATAAGACTGGATCAGCAGATCCCCGGTCTCTTCGTCCAGCCAGATGGTCGGGGAGTCTGTGTCAGGGGTGTTCGGGATGATCCCAAGGAACCGTAGGGCCATGCTCACTCCCGCTGTCGAGTGGGTTGCACCAGCGTGCACGAGCCTCGCCCTTGTGGCTGAGCAACGCAAGAGGACCGCCGGAACACAGAAAGCCCCCGTACTCGTCACCTCTACAGGGTGACGAGTACGGGGGCTTGGGGGTGCAGATCAGCCGACGAGAACGTTGGTCAGCCGTGCGGCGGCCTTCCCGCCAAACAGGGCGAGGCCACAGTAGAAGTCGATGCGGGTGCGGTAGACGGGCTTGTCGTGAGATTCCCCAAGGTCGGTGGCCTGCACGCCGCCGTTGGTCAGGCCGCTCACTCCGGCGTCGGCCTCGGTGCGTCCGAAGCGTACGGCGTAAACGTCGCCAGTCTGCTTACCGCCCGTGCCAGCCGTCAGCGGGAGCACGTCCGTGCCGTCCAGCTTCTGCCCGGCGTCGAGCAGCGGGATGCCCTTCCACGTGACCGTGTTCTTTCCAGCGATCTCGGCTGAGAGGAGCTGGGCACCGCCGAGCCGCCGGAACCCGGACTCGACCTTCGCACGGAGTGCGGCATTCATGTAGAGCGCGCCGTTCGAACCGTCGATGCCGCGCACCTGGGCTACAAGAGCGTCCATCGCGTCAAAAAAGTCATGACCGTTGGCGACCGGACCCACGCCCTTCGCGTCCAGGACCTGACCACCGAACAGGCGCTTACGCAGACCGTCAAATCCCTTGGGATTCACCTCCACGTCACCGTTGAAGAACTGGTCCGCGAAATGAACGGACGCGGCCTTGATCTTGAGCGTTTCCTGAATGGCCCGCTGATCATTGATGTTGCCACGGGTCTGCGCGATGAACTTGTCCACATCGGAATCTCCACCGAGGATGGCAAGTGTTTCGATCTTCTGATTCAGCGTGCCGGTACTCTCCGGGTAAGCCTCGTTCACGCCACGGAAGGAGACTCCGGGGAGGGTTGATTCCTCGTTGTATCGGTACGCGTTGCCCTGCACCTGGATCAGCGGAAGCCGGTCCAGGATGGGGGATTCCTGTACGAACGTTTCGATTACGCCGCGCTGAAGCTGGTCATGGGAGAGCTTTGCGGATTCAGCAAGGGTCAAAGACATCGTTAATTCCTTACTTCTCAATGGGTGAACAAGAAAAGTGCCGCAGTCGGTTGGCGGCACCCGCGCAAAGGGCGGCAGTTGCGGCCAGAGTCTTTTGCCTCCCTGCCGCGCCGGAAGGGGCGGAGAGGGGAGTGGGTGCCTGGGGTACCCGTTAAAGTGGAGGCTTTTTCAACGCCTTTTCGGCTGCCCAACCGCCTGGTTGATGCTTCGCTGTCTCGCGGCTGTGGCATGTCGTGCACAGCGGACGTAGACGCTCGAACGCATCCGGGTTCGCAACGCCCCGAGCCAGCAACTCACGTCGACTCAAAGGGAAATGGTCCACAACGTTAGCTGTGCGGCCACACAGCACGCACCACGGGTTGGCGTACAGATAGGCAGCCCGGATACGTGGCCAACGACGCCCGTACGAACTGCCACCAGGCGTGACCCTCATACGGTTCGCCTCACGCTCATGCCGCTCCCGGCGGCCACCAGTGGTCAGCTCGGGACACCCCGGGACAGAGCACGGGGGGCGGGGCTTACGAGGCATGAGGGGCATCTCCTAAGCCGGTGTGGGCATAGAAAAGCCCCGGCTTATTACACCGGGGCAGGGTAGGCAGGAGTAGTTACCGTTGTCGCGAGAACATGATCCGAAGAACTTGTAAGGCGCGATTACGTATTTCGGAGTCAGGGTGCGCTATAGCGGCTAGCGTCACCACGCAGGTCAGTGCGGACACCGCCGATATCCCTACCGCAATAGGCGTTTGAGTGAAGGTCATAGGGGGACGCTAGCACCAAAAAACCTTCCATAAAACTTGACAAAGTTTAGCAATGCGGCGAATCATGGGATTAAGCAATTTACCGTGCACGTATTCGCTGATCAGGGACGGTGCACACTGTCGCGGGCGGCATGGATAACGGTTCGGTCACGACCCGCTGGCTGCCCTGAACTCGGTACGGGTCTTGAGCTGGTGGCACCCGTGACACAGCACCTGAACGTTGCTGTCCACATCCTCGCCACCGAGAGACAGCGGGCGCACATGGTCCACATCCACCCCGTCCGCCGGGAAGTCGCCCAAGCACCAGTCACACCATGCCGAGCCTCGTTCCTGCACTCGCCGGCGGAGCCGTGCCGCAGCATCAAACCGCTTCGCTCGTCGTCGGCTCCGTGCTCGGCGAGCCCGCATCGGGGGCCGGTCCTGGTGGGCTCTGTCGTGAACGTCGCAGCGTCCACGACGCGTTGCCGTCTCACTGCACTCAATGCATGGGGTCATGATTCACCGCCTGGTGCTCGTTGTTGTCGAGTGCCCGCCCCCGGACTCGAACCGGGAACCTTCGCGGTCTAAGCGCGACGCCTCGTGCCGTTGGGCTAGGCGGGCTGGTGTCGTCCTCGCCGTAAGGCGGGACGACGAGGGGACTGCACGCGCTTCGACCCCTTTCGGCGCGCCCTGGTGGGCGGGTTACTAGTGGGCGGTGCAGTCCCCGCGCGTTGCCTCACGACCCCTGCGACCACCCCGGTAACGCGGGGTGTGTGGTGCACGGGCAACGCTGGTGAGAGCCGGGCACTCAGTCCGCCGGGTGTCCCCCTTGGGGTGGGTGCGCGGTAGTCCCGCTCTCTCCTGTATGTAGTAGGGAGGGACGAATTCCCGCGCTCTTGCCGAGCTGCCGGGCCGTCCGTCTCCCCGCTTCCACAAGTAGTAGGGAGGGACAGATTCCCGCGGCTCCTCGCGTGACGCTGTGACGCTGTGAGGGTCGTTTCTGTTTTTCCTTTACGTTCTATAGAAAAAGTGAAAACAGCCCTTCCAGCGTCACAGCGTCACGCTTGCCCCGCTGGTGGCCCTCGCCGACGAGCCGTGGGAGCGCGGTGCGGCCCGCTGTGCGCCTGTCTGCGGGCATGGGAAAGCCCCGGCGGTCCGAGGACTACCGGGGCAGGGGCGGGCTGGTCGTACTGCATCCCAGGCCGAACCTGTAAGAGCACCAGCCCTAGCCCGCGCACCCATTCCGGCGCGGGATGCAGCGAGCCTATAGGCCGCCTGGGGGACATGCCGAACCCCCGGCGGACCAGCGGCCAACCGGGGCGTGCTCGGGCCTGTAGAAAGCTGTTAGGCGGCGGGCGTGAGTGTGCTTTGCAGGTTGCGGTGCGCCTTGGCTTCTCGGCCGGGAGCGTGCTCCGGGTTGTTCTCGGCGGCAAGCTCGGCGGCCATTGTCGCGTTCTCCTCGATGGCGGGGTCAAGGTCACCGTTGATGGTGAAGTCCACGCGGCGTAGGTCGAGCTTCCGCCATCCGCCCCGGGTGCCGCGCTTCACCATGAGCCGTGCGCCCGCTTCCACGAGCATCGTGCGCCGTGCCACGTTGTCCGCGCCGTTCCAGTCGTCGGCGTAGGTGCGTCCCGTGCCGATTACGTCGCGCCGGGGCTCGGTCTTCTCCCGTGTCTCCAGTTCGGCGAGGCGCGCGTCAAGGCTGTCTGCGTGGCGCTGCCATGCCGCTTGCGCGGTCTTGGACTTCTGACGCCCCTTCTGGCGCTGGTGCTCCTCGAACTCGGCGAGGGTGGCGTCAATCTCGGGCTGAGGATCGTAGCCGGGTATCTCTATGGTGCGGGTGATCTGCACCGGGCCGACCAGGCGCAGGAACTCGGCGCTTACGTACTCGTCGGCCCAGTCGCCCCGCAGGCATGATGCGGCCTCGCAGTTGGCCCCGTATTTGTATGACGAGCACTTGTAGTAGCCCTTGTTCAGGTACATGCGTGAGCCGCATCCGTCGCAGTGAATGACGCGCAGCAGCAGCGCCCCGGAGTCCTTGCGGACGGGCGGGCGCTCGGCGACGGGCTTGGGGGCGAGGAGCGCACCCACCTGGTCGAACTCCTCGCGGGTCAGGATCGGCTTTTCGGCAGCCAAGACCGGGGCGCCCTGATCGTCACGGACCGGGTTTCCGCGGTGCATCTTCCAACCCATAATCGCGGGGGACGTGAGCATCTTGACGATGGTCTTGTCCCGCCACTGTGCGGGCTTCCGCTTCGCAGTGGCGCTCTCCTCGGGCTCCGCGCCGCCGTTCTTCGTACGGGCCCGGTAGGCGGCCCAGTGCGCGGACGGGGACAGCACGCGGTCAGCGTTCAGCATGCGTGCGATGGCGAGGGGGGCGAGGCCGGCGAGCAGTGCGGCAATGATCCGCTCAATGACCTCGATTGCTTCGGGGTCCGGTGCGAGGGTCCAGCCGACTCCGCCGTGTTCTGCGGGCGTGGGGGCAGGAAGGTAGCCGTATGCGGGCTGTCCGCCACCGCGCCACCGAAGCGGCATCTTGCGCATGGCCGCTTGCGCGCCGGTCACGCGGTCGCTGGTGGATTGGGTTTCGACCTGTGCCGCGAACGCGAACATCATCATCATGAGTTCGCTCATGGGGTCCATGGGGTTGCGGAAGTCGAAGACGAGCCGACCCGTCCCGCCCAGGCCCTCGGCGAAAACGATCATCTTGCGATGCGCGCGGGCCCACTTCGCAAGCTCGTGCATGTCTTGCATCGACCGGATGGCGCGGTCGAACCGCCAGAAGACAAGGGCGTCAAAGGTGTCCGGCCGCTTCAGCCACTTGCCGAGCTGCGGGCGGTCGAAGGGGCCGACCTTGGACGCGGACACGTCCAGGTCGACCGCTTCGCGCAACGCGTCACCTTCGCCGAAGTTGATGCCGAGGGCTGCCGCCGCGATGTCGTCGGCTTCACGCTGACGCTCGGGGCTGGTGGTCTCGTCCGTGCGGACCGACAGTCGCACGCACCGCACCCCACGCAGGGTCTCGGCGGGCGCTGATCCTATGCCGTGGTTGTTGTTCTCCATCCCCTGTGTAGGGAGGGAAGAGTTCTGCGACTGCTTGACCAGCGTAGATACCGCCATGACCCGATCACTCCAGAACGCTCAGTCCGGAGCATCGGGAAGGGGCGGGGAGGGGCAAACCCCCACGCTCACCCCACCCCACCCTCACTCATCCCGCAAATAAGGATTCCCCTCCCCCTGCCGATACACGGGCGACGGCGCATAAGGCCCCGCCCGCCCATACACCTCCTCCGCCGACGGCCCACCACCCCCGGACCCCACCCCACCCCACCCCGCCACCCCCGACACCCGCCGCCCCGCAGCCCCCACCCCGTACGCCACCAGCCCCCCCAAAGCCCCCGCCAGCGCCCCCCACCCCGTCCCCAGCACCACCGCGAGCCCCGCGCTGCCGTGCAGCTCCACCCCCGCCCCGAACGCGTCGAACCCCAGCACCGACA
This sequence comes from Streptomyces sp. NPDC005878, assembly GCF_040629815.1. Taxonomy (NCBI): domain Bacteria; kingdom Bacillati; phylum Actinomycetota; class Actinomycetes; order Kitasatosporales; family Streptomycetaceae; genus Streptomyces; species Streptomyces sp. NPDC005878. The sequence continues at coordinate 17,556 of NZ_JBEXWK010000033.1, read as the reverse complement.
GCGACGCGTCCGCCGACACCCCCGTCAGCCACACCATCAGCGGCAGCGCCACCGCCGTCACCGCGCCCAGGGACAGCGCGCACCACCCCGCGAACACCCCCGCCGACCGCCCCCGCACCGGGGTACGCGCCGCCGCGAGCACCCCCGCGTACACCATCACCACCCCCATGGCGACCGCCAGCAGCCAGACGCGCCCGTCCAGTTCGGCCAGCCGCCCCACGCTCACGCGCTGGTCGTCCTTGAAGGCGAGCAGCTTGTCCAGCGGGTCCGGCAGCACCTTCGCCAGCGCCCCGGTGGCATGCCCGTTCCACGGGACGAGCAGGCCGAGCGGGAACGCCAGCCACACCCCGTTCGGCGCGCCCAGCAGCGCGGCGCCCGCGACGCGCCCGGGGTGGCCGTCTCCCGCCATCGCGTACGCCGCCGCCGCGAGCCCCGCCACCACCGCCAGCAGGGCCACCGCGACCAGCGCCGACGCGGCGGGCCGTACCGCCCGGTGCAGCCACTCCCAGCCGCGCGGCAGCGGTGAGCGCCGCGAGGCGAGCAGGGCGACCAGCACCACCCCGAGCGCCCAGAACACCGCGCCCACCAGGGAGTCCGTCCTGTTCACGGTGAACCCGACCTGCGCCTTGGCGTCGGCGAGCCGGCCCAGCCGGTCCGGCAGCAGCCCCCCGATGCCTCCGATGTCCCCGATGTCCCCGATGTCCCCGAGATCGCCGAGCCCGGGGATCGACACCTTGCCGGAGCCCGGTGACTTGCCCGCGCCGAGGCCGAGCGAGCTCCCGTCGATGGTCACCAGGTCGTGGCCCGCCCAGGCGAGCCCCGCCACCACTCCGACGAACAGCACCACGACCCCGCCCGCCCGCGCCGCGAGCTCCGCCCCGGGCAGCACCGCGCCGGCCGACCGCAGCGAGCGCAGGAAGAAGAAGGCGAGGAGCAGCGCGCCCGCCAGCGAGACTCCCAGTGGCGTGATCTCGACGGCCGTCGTCGCCTGCGCTCCCGTCAGGCCGAACGCCGAGACGTCGCCCGACGGCGTCACGGAGCCGCCCGCCCCGAGCACCACCACGGCGGCCGTCATCGGCCCGAGCGCCCCGGCCGCGTCGGCGCCGAGCAGATGCAGCCCGAGGGCCGCGACCCCGGCCATCCCGACCAGCGCCCAGCTGACCGAGGCGACGGAGGCCAGCAGGACATCGCCCCAGGGGACGCCCCGGGACGCTCCTCGCGCCTCGACGGCACCCGGAGCCCCGAGCCCCCCGGGGACCCTTTTCCCACCGCTGCCGCCCATGGTCACCAGGCCCCCCGGGGATCCGTCCAACCTGTCTGGGTTGTCCCATTCGCGCATGATCCGTACGCAGTCATGGGTGCTTACTACTTTCCGGGCGCGTTTCACCTGAGTCAACGGCGCACGCGGACACGGCTGTTGCCGGACTGGGACAGGTCTGTGCACGTTATTCACAAGGGGCGGGTTTCGGATACGAGCCCGGGCCTGAAATAGTTCCCCACGATGTTCGCCATCCCTAGACTCCCTGTATCGGGGGATTGCTCGGGGGACAACAAGTGGGGCATGGAGTGCCGGAACTCGTACTGGAATTGAATGGCAGGACCTGGACGCTCGACGCGTCCCGGTCGTACACCCTCGGACGTGATCCGCAGGGAGACATGGTGATCGACGACGCCAGGGTCTCCTGGCGGCACGCCACGATCAGCTGGGGCGGCCGTAGTTGGGTCATCGAGGACCACGGCAGCACCAACGGCACCTATGTGCAGGGTCAGCGGATCCATCAGATGGAGATCGGCCCGGGCTCCTCGGTGCACCTGGGCAACGCGACGGACGGCCCGCGGCTGAATCTCACCGCCGGGGCCGCCGCTGCCGCCGCGGCCCCGGCCGGAGCCGCCGCGTACAGCGCGCCGGCCGCCGCCCAGCAGGCCCCGCAACAGGCTCCGCCGCAGCAGCCCCAGCACGGCGGCGCCGGCTGGGCCCCGCAGCAGCCCCAGCAGCCGGTCCCGCACCAGCAGGCCCCGCAGCAGGCGCCCCAGCAGGCCTGGCAGCAGCAGGCGCCGCACGCCCAGGCGCCGCACGGCCAGCCCCCGCACGCCCAGGTCCCGCCGCAGGGTCCCGGCCAGGCGGCGGGCGCGCAGGCGGCCTACGGCGACCGCAGCCCCACCACGTTCCACCAGTTCTCCCTCGGCCGGGTGATGCGCATCGGCCGTGCGCTGGAGAACGAGCTGGTCGTCTCCGACCTCCAGGTCTCGCGCAACCACGCCGAGTTCCACTCGACGCCCGACGGGCGCATGGAGATCCGCGACCTCGGCTCGCACAACGGCACGTACGTCAACGGTCAGCCGATCGCCAAGGGCGGCTCCGCGCTGCTCGGCCCGAACGACATCGTGGGCGTCGGCCACTCCACCTTCCGGATCGTCGGCGACCGCCTCGAGGAGTTCGTCGACACCGGTGACGTCTCCTTCTCGGCCCGCCACCTCACGGTGACGGTCGACGGCGGCAAGCAGATCCTCAAGGACGTCTCCTTCGGCGTCCCGGAGAAGTCCCTGATCGCCGTCATCGGCCCCTCCGGCTCCGGCAAGTCCACCCTGCTCAAGGCGCTCACCGGCTACCGGCCCGCCAACCAGGGCGACGTCCTCTACGACAACCGGAACCTGTACAAGCAGTTCGCCGAGCTGCGCCAGCGCATCGGTCTGGTCCCGCAGGACGACATCCTGCACAAGGAGCTGACCGTCAAGAAGGCGCTGAAGTACGCGGCCAAGCTGCGCTTCCCCGCCGACACCACCGAGTCCGAGCGCGAGCAGCGCATCGACGAGGTGCTGCGCGAGCTCAAGCTGGACATCCACAAGGAGAAGAAGGTCACCTCCCTCTCCGGCGGCCAGCGCAAGCGCGTCTCGGTCGCCCTGGAGCTGCTGACCAAGCCGTCGCTGATCTTCCTGGACGAGCCGACCTCCGGCCTCGACCCGGGCATGGACCGCGACGTCATGCAGCTGCTGCGCGGGCTCGCCGACGACGGCCGCACGGTCCTCGTCGTCACCCACTCGGTGGCCGAGCTGGCGATCTGCGACAAGCTCCTGGTGATGGCGCCGGGCGGCTCGGTGGCGTACTTCGGTCCGCCCGAGGAGGCCCTGAACTTCTTCGGCTACGGCACCTGGGCCGACGTCTTCTCCGCCTTCGAGAACTACCGGGACTACGACTGGGCGGGCCGCTGGAAGGGCTCGCAGCACTACCAGATGTACGCCGCGGACATCGACGCCGTGGCCGCCCAGTCGGTCCAGATGCCGGCGCCGAACCAGATGCGCCCGCCCAAGCCGCAGAGCTGGGGCGCCCAGCTGTGGACGCTGATCCGGCGGTACTCCTCGGTCATCGCCTCCGACAAGGGCTTCCTGGGCCTGATGGTGATCCTGCCGGCCGTCCTCGGCGCGGTCAGCGTGGTCATCCCGGCGAAGTTCGGTCTGGCCCCGCCCGACAGCTCCAGCAAGTTCAACGGCGACGCCGGCACGATCATGCTGATCCTCGCGGTCGGCATGTGCTTCTCGGGCGCGGCCAACTCCGTACGAGAACTGATCAAGGAACGGGTCATCTACGAACGGGAACGGGCCACCGGCCTCTCCCGCTCGGCCTATCTGATGTCCAAGGTGATCGTCCTCGGCGTGATCACCGCGATCCAGGGCGTCATCATCTGCGGCATCGGCTTCTCCACCCGGGACCTCCCGAAGGAGGGCCTGATCATGCCGCCGGCCGCCGAGATCTGCCTGGTGGTCATCGCCCTCGGCTTCACCTCGATGATGTTCGGCCTGGTCATCTCCTCGCTGGTGAAGACCGCCGAGAAGACCATGCCGCTGCTGGTCATGTTCGCGATCGTGCAGGTCGTCTTCACCGGCATCCTCTTCAAGGTCTACGGCTCCATCGGTCTGGAGCAGTTCGCCTGGCTGATGCCCTCGCGCTGGGCCATCGCGGGCGCCGGCTCCACGCTCGACCTCGGGCACCTGATGCCGCCGTGGGACCAGAACAAGCCCAACGACCTGGACCCGCTGTGGGAGCACTCGGCGAGCCAGTGGGGCATCAACATCACCGTGCTGATCGCCCTCGGCGTCCTGTGCGGCTTCGCGGTCGCGCGCCTGCTGCGCCGCCACGAGCCGGAGGTCATGCGCAAGTAGCGGACCCCGGACACGCCGAAGGGCGGCACCCCCGCGGGGTGCCGCCCTTTCGTGTGCCGTCGGCGCCGGTGGCGTCCGTCAGTAGGCGCCGTTGACGTTGTCCATCGAGCCGTACTTGTCGGCCGCGTAGTTGGCGGCGGCCGTGATGTTGGCGACCGGGTCGTAGATGTTCCACGACGTGCCGGCCACGTGGTAGGCGTTGAAGGTCGGCTGGATGACCTGGAGCAGACCCTTCGACGGGACGCCGTTGATCGCGTTGATGTCCCAGCCGTTGATGGCGTTCGGGTTGCCGGTCGACTCACGCATGATGTTGCGGTACAGACCGTTGTACGAACCCGGGATGCCCTTGGCCTTCATGATGTCCAGGGACTGGCGGATCCAGCCGTCCAGGTTGTTGGCGTACACCGGCTTGCGGGCGGCGGCGCGGCTCGCGGCCGCCTCGGCCGCGCGCTTCTTCGCCGCGGCCTCGGCCTTGGCCTTCGCGTCGGCCTCGGCCTTCGCCTTGGCCTGCACCTTGGCCTGCTTGACGGCGGTGACGTGCTGCTTGGCGATGCTCGCCTCGACGGCCTTCGCGTTGGTACCGGCGGCGGTCACGGAGAAGGCGACGGGCTCGGCGGCCACGGCGGTACCCGACTCGCCACTGCCCGGCAGGACCGAGAGGGCGAGCGCGGCGGCGCCGAGGGCGGCGACACCGGCAATCGAGATCTTGTGCGTCTTGTTCAGACGACTGTGACCAGGGTTGCGGGACTCGGGCATGGTGGTGGGACCTCTTCCGAACGACGGGGACGGCACACGAAAGCGCCGCGGCGGTGAGCCGCAGCGCTGTGCGACGGGAGCCATTCTTAGCGGCCGCAAAATCATGTGGCAAAGGTGTGACGTACGAAGCGGCATAGTGGATCAGGGGCGGGGAAAAAGCGCCTCCCGCCCCTGCTCACCCCGCTCAAAGGGCCTTTATCTCTCCACTAAGCCGCTTCGTAAGTGATGTGCGTCCTATGCGCGGGCTCACATCGGCCCGGTAACACTTTCACCGTGAGTTGCACGAGCAATTCAGCGTGTAATGGTGCTCCTCCGGAAGGATGAGGTGCACGTCGCCGAACTCGTGCCAGAGGTAGAGCCCGCTCAGCGCCTCGGTGTACGCGACGCCGAGCGCCGCCCGCCCCGCGACCGCCTCCAGCATCAGCAGATGCGAGGCCTCCGGCTCGTGCAGCCCGGTCAGCAGCCCGTCCACCACGCGTACCCCGCGCGCGGGCGTCACCACCAGATCCGTCCACCCCGACGCCGCCCGGACGATCCCGTCCACCCCGGCGGCCGACTCCAGCGCCCGTACGGCCGTCGTCCCCACCGCCACGACGCGGCCGCCTCCCGCGCGCGCGGCGTTCACCAGCCGGGCCGTGGACACCGGCACCTCGAACCGCTCCGGATACGGCGGCTCGTGCGCCTGGGCCGAGGCCACCCCCGTATGCAGGGTGACCGGCGCGAACTGCACCCCGCGCCGCACCAGCTCCGCGACCAGGTCCACCGTGAAGGGCCGCGCCGCGCTCGGCATCTCCGCCGAGCCCACCCCGTCCGGCCAGGCCACCGCGAAGACCGTCTGGTAGGCCGAGAGCGGCTGGTCGCCCGCGGTGTACGCGTACCGGATCGGCCGCCCGTACCGCGCCAGCAGCCCCGGCACGTCCCCGCCCTCCGCCCGGGCCCACCACAGCCGGTCCCCGGCCCCGCCCAGCGGCTCCTCCAGGACCAGGCGCCGCCCGCCCGGCAGCGCCACCGTCGTCCACGCGCGCGTACCGGTACGCCGCCGGGTGCTGCCCGAGGGCTCCGGGGTGCGCGGCTCGACCGCCCAGCGCCCGTCCGGGCCCAGCGTCGAGAAGTGCACCACCACCCGCTCACCGCCCGCCGTGCCGTCCACGGCCGACGCCATCGTCGCCGAGGTGTTCACGACCAGGACGTCCCCGGCGCGCAGCTGCCCGGCCAGCTCCCGGAACGCGTGATGGGAGACCTCGGTGCCGCGCGACACCAGCAGCCGCACGTCGTCCCGCCCCGAGCCGCGCACCTCGGCGGGCACCGACGCCATCAGCTCCGGCGGCACCCGGATCGCGAGGCCCGCCGTCACCGCGCCCGCCGGGCGGAGCCGCGCGTTCCCCGGGCGGGCCGGCTCACCGGGCTCACCGGGCCACCTCCACCAGCGCGGGAGCCGCGTACCGCCCGCTGGCCGGCCGCCGCTCGATCAGGTTCAGGAAGCCCGGCACCACCGTCTCCGGCTCCGGCCGCCCCTCCTCGTCACCGGGCACGGCCGCCCGGTACAGATCGGTGCGCATGTCGCCCGGGTCCACCGCCCACACCCGCAACTCCGGCTCCTCCACCGCGAGCACGGCCGCCAGCTGGTCGAGCGCCGCCTTGGACGCCCCGTACCCGCCCCAGGTCGCGTACGCCTCGGCCGCCGCGTCCGAACTGACCACCAGCACCGCCCCCGCCGACGAGCGCCGCAGCGGACCGAGCGACTCCTGCACCAGCCCCAGCGCCGCCACCACATTGGTCTCCAGGGCCGCCCGGAAACCCTCCAGGCTCTGCCGCTCCAGCGGCACCAGCGGCTCGGCGCCCAGCGCGCTCGCGTTGTGCACCAGCAGATCGAGCCCGCCCAGCTCACCGGCGGCCGCCACCAGCTCCCGCCGGTGCCCGGCGTCCCGCACGTCCCCGGCGAGCGCCACCACTCTCGTCCCGGGCCCCGCCAGCTCCCCGGCCGTCTCCTTCAGTACGGACGCGGTCCTCGCGTCCAGGACGAGGTCCCAGCCGCGTGCGGCCAGCGCCCGCGCGAGCGCCCGCCCGAGGCCCTTCGACGCCCCCGTGATGATCGCTACCGGCATGATCGTCCATCCCCTCGCTGTCCGCTGTCCGCTGTCCGCTGTCCGCTGTCGTCCGTCGGCGGTACGCGCCGGCCGTCACGGGCCCGGGTCCGCCGACAGCCCCAGCGTCACTCCCCGTACGCCCCCCGCGCCTCAGCCGTACGCCCCAGCCGCCCGAGGCACTTCGACCTAGTCCCCAGGGCCCGGCCGGACGCCGTCCACAGGCGGATACGGACCGTCACACCCCGCGGGTACGGTGATCCCATGAGCCACCGACCGAGCTCCGGCCTCGCCGCCGTGAGCACCGCACTCCTCGCGATGAGCAGGCATCTGGAGGTGCGCGACGTCCTCAAGACGATCGTCGCCTCGGCCCGCGACCTGCTCGACGCGGAGTACGCGGCTCTCGGGGTCCCCGACGACCACGGCGGCTTCGCCCAGTTCGTCGTCGACGGCGTCAGCGACGAGCAGTGGAAGGCGATCGGCCCCCTGCCGCGCCAGCACGGCATCCTCGCGGCGATGCTCAGGGACGAGAAGCCGGAGCGGATCGCCGACGTCCGCAAGGACCCCCGCTTCGGCGGCTGGCCCGCCGCCCACCCCGACATGTCCGACTTCCTGGGCGTGCCGATCCGCGACGGCGAGGAGACGCTGGGCACCCTCTTCCTCGCCAACAAGCGCTGCCCCAAGCCGGAGGGCGGCTGCGGCTTCACCGAGGACGACGCCGAACTCCTCGGCATCCTCGCCCAGCACGCGGCGATCGCCCTGACCAACGCCCGGCTCTACGAACGCAGCCGCGAGCTCACCATCACCGAGGAGCGCACCCGCCTCGCCCACGAGCTGCACGACGCGGTCAGCCAGAAGCTCTTCTCGCTCCGGCTCACCGCCCAGGCCGCGGCCGCCCTGGTCGACCGCGACCCCGCGCGCGCCAAGGACGAGCTCCAGCAGGTCGCCGCGCTCGCCGCCGAGGCCGCCGACGAGCTGCGCGCGGCCGTCGTCGAGCTGCGCCCGGCCGCCCTGGAGGAGGACGGCCTGGTCAACACCCTCCGCACCCAGATCCAGGTCCTCGACCGCGCCCACAGCGCCGAGGTCACCTTCGAGAACTGCGGGGTCCGGGCCCTGCCGCCCGCCCAGGAGGAGGCGCTGCTGCGCGTCGCCCAGGAGGCCCTGCACAACGCCCTGCGCCACTCGGGCGCCGAGCACGTCTCGGTCGTCCTCCTGCGGCGCGGCCAGGGCGCCGCCCTGCGGATCACCGACGACGGCCGCGGCTTCGAACCCAGGGCGGTCCGCCGCGCCGGACGGCACCTGGGCCTGGTGTCGATGCGGCACCGGGCCGGCGGCGTCGGGGGCCGGCTCTTCGTGAAATCGGCGCCCGGCCAGGGCGCCACGATCGAGATGGAGGTGCCAGGTGGCTGACAGCATCAGAGTCCTGCTGGTCGACGACCACCAGGTGGTCCGCCGCGGCCTGCGGACGTTCCTGGAGATCCAGGACGACATAGAGGTCGTCGGCGAGGCCGCCGACGGCGCCGAGGGGGTCGCCCGCGCCGAGGAACTGAAGCCGGACATCGTCCTGATGGACGTGAAGATGCCCGGCATGGGCGGCATCGAGGCGCTGCGCAAGCTGCGGGCGCTGGCCAACCCGGCGAGGGTGCTCATCGTCACCAGCTTCACCGAGCAGCGCACGGTGGTGCCCGCGCTGCGGGCGGGGGCGGCGGGCTATGTGTACAAGGACGTCGACCCGGAGGCGCTGGCCGGCGCGATCCGCTCGGTGCACGCCGGGCATGTGCTGCTCCAGCCGGAGGTCGCGGGCGCGCTGCTCTCCCAGGACGACGCGGGTGGCGGCCAGGGCCGGGGCACCTCGCTCACCGAGCGCGAGCGGGAGGTCCTCGGCCTCATCGCGGACGGCCGCTCCAACCGGGAGATCGCCCGGGCGCTGGTCCTCTCCGAGAAGACGGTCAAGACGCACGTCTCCAACATCCTCATGAAGCTGGACCTGGCGGACCGCACCCAGGCGGCCCTCTGGGCAGTCCGCCACGGCCTGACCGACTGACCCGCCCGACCGATCCGACAGGCTGATGGACGCCCATAAGTAAATACGGATCGTCATGGTCCGGTGAGAGATTCATACCGTCGGGTGGATGTCACCCACACGGCGCATCCTCGGCGGCCGGTGGGCGTTCTCCAGGGCGTGCTGCGGCGGACCGCCGCGGCGAGACCAGGAGGAACCTGAAGTGAAGAACCTGAAGAAGGCCGCCGCCGTTGCCATGATCGCCGGAGGAATCGTCGCGGCGGGCGCGGGCGCCGCGTCCGCGCACGGCGGCGCGCTGGCGGACGGCAAGGCCCAGAACTCCCCGGGCGTGCTCTCCGGCAACCTGGTCCAGGCCCCGGTCCACGTCCCGGTCAACGCCACGGGCAACTCGGTCAACGTGATCGGCCTCCTGAACCCGGCGTTCGGCAACGAGTCCTCGAACGTGTGAGCCGAGTGGGGCGCGGGACGGCCGCCACCCGGCGCCCGTTTCCCCGCGCCCCTTTCTGCACCCGGGATTCCCCTCCGAGCACGCGGCGATCCCCTGCGCCCCTCTTGGTCGGCGGTCTGTCTGCGGGCCGGTGGCGGGTTGCCCGCGCAGTTCCCCGCGCCCCTGAGCGGCCGGGGGTTTGTCTGCGGGCGGGTGGTGGGTTGCTCGCGCAGTTCCCCGCGCCCCTGTGCCGCCGGGGGTTTGTCTGCGGGTAGGTGGTGGGCTGGTCGCGCAGTTCCCCGCGCCCCTTGTGGGCCAGGGTCCCGCGTGCGGGTAGTCGGGGGCAGCGCCGTGCAAGCCGGGGCTCTGTCTGCGGACCGTGCCGGCTTGCCCGCGCAGCTCCCCGCGCCCCCAGATGCTCAGGGGCGCGGGGAACTGCGCGATCAGCGACACACAACCCGCAGACGAATAACAAACGGGCCGGGGCGCGGCTAAAGAAGCAGGCCGCAGGTTCCGGAGTACCCAGGGGCGCGGGGAACTGCGCGACCAGCCACAGACGTCCCGCAGACGAAAAACACCCCGGGTGCAGCTACAGAAGCGGGCCGCAGGTTCCGGAGTACCCAGGGGCGCGGGGAACTGCGCGACCAGCCACACACAACCCGCAGACGAAAACAAACGGCCCGGGCGGAGCCAAAGGACAGCCGCAGGCCGCAGCGCAGCCGGACCCCAGGGCGGAGCCCAGCCGAGCCCCAGGCCGCAGGCCAGCCGCAGGCCGGGGCGGGTCCCAGGGCGGAGCCCAAGCGGGGTGCGCGGGCCGCAGGCCCGCTGCGGGGCCCGGGGGCGCGGCCCCGGAAGAGCCACCTACCCCCCGCCCGCACCCCACCGCCCCCCGGAGGGCCTACCCCCGAGCAACCCCCTCCACATACGCGTTGTACGCCGCCACCCGAGCCCGCCGAGCCACCCGCTCCACCGGCCGCAACGCCTCCGCCCGAGCCCACAGCTCCGACGCGCTCACCGCCCCGCCGACATCCTCCGCACCGCGCGCCACCTCCACCAGCACCCCCACCCGCCGGGCCAGCTCCAGCACCCGTACCGCCCGCGGCGGATACCCGGGAGCCAGGACCGGCTCGTCCGGCCCCTCCGCCCGCGCCCGGTACGCGTCGATCGCCGCCCGGGCCGCCGGCCCCGACCCGGCCACGTCGAGCCGGGTCAGCACCGACGTCGCCTCCCGCAACCCCTCCGCCAGCTCCCGCTCCGCCTCCCCGAGCGAGGGCACGTCGGCCGGGGGAGCCTCCCGTACCGCCAGGCACTGCCACAGCACCTCCACCCGCACATCCCCCTCGGGCCCCACCTCGCTCACCCGCGGCACCAGCCCGTGCGGCGCCCCGAACCCGACCACCGCCTCCTCCGCCTCCAGCGCCCGCGCATTGAACTCCGGCGGCCCGCTGAGCCCCAGCGGATGCCCCGGCGCGGGCAGCGCGACCCGGAAGCCCGTCACCCCGAGCCCCCGCAGCCGGCCGAGCGCCAGCGTGAGCCCCACCGGGGCGGCCTCGCCCGGCAGCCCCGCCACCCGGTGCACCGTGTCGTCGCCGACGATCGCCGAAGCGGCGTCGTCCGGCGAAACTTTCCCGGCCAACAGGGCATTTCCCCATGCGGCCAGCCGACCTGAACGTGGTTCCGAGAACATGGACCCAGCCTAGGTACTGGCCCTCGCGGCAGGTCCACTCCCTCAGTGGCGTAGGTTTTGTCTGGGAGATTTCCCCGGGACCCTGCCCACAGGCACAGCCCGGACCTCAAGACGATTGCATGGGGAGACAACGCGCTCATGAGCGATGTACTGGAGCTGGTGGACGTATCCGTGGTCCGCGACGGACGCGCTCTGGTGGACGAGGTCTCCTGGTCGGTCAAGGAGGGCGAGCGCTGGGTGATCCTCGGGCCCAACGGCGCCGGCAAGACCACCCTCCTCAACATCGCCTCCAGCTACCTCTTCCCGTCCACCGGCACGGCGAAGATCCTCGGCGACCGTCTCGGCAAGGTCGACGTCTTCGACCTGCGCCCGCGCATCGGCATGGCAGGCGTCGCGATGGCCGACAAGCTCCCCAAGCGCCAGACCGTGCTCCAGACGGTCCTCACCGCCGCGTACGGCATGACCGCCACCTGGCAGGAGCAGTACGACGCCGTCGACGAGGAGCGCGCCCGCGCCTTCCTCGACCGGCTCGGCATGACCGACTACCTGGACCGCAAGTTCGGCACGCTCTCCGAGGGCGAGCGCAAGCGCACCCTGATCGCCCGCGCGATGATGACCGACCCCGAACTGCTGCTCCTCGACGAGCCGGCCGCCGGTCTCGACCTCGGCGGCCGCGAGGACCTGGTCCGCCGCCTCGGCCGCCTCGCCCGCGACCCGTACGCGCCCTCGATGGTCATGGTCACGCACCATGTCGAGGAGATCGCCCCCGGCTTCACCCACGTCCTCATGATCCGCCAGGGCAAGGTGCTCGCCGCCGGCCCCATGGAGACCGAGCTCACCTCCCGCAACCTCTCCCTCTGCTTCGGGCTCCCGCTCGTCGTCGAGCACCGCGGCGACCGCTACTCCGCCACCGGCCTGCCGCTCTCCTGACGCCGGCCGCGCTCCGGCGGATCGACAGGTGCACTGTCCGTGACGGGGTGCCCGGACCTACCATGACCTCGTGAACGCATGGGTGGGTTGGCTGATCGCGGCGGCTGGTCTCGGCATTCCCCTGGTGCTGACCGCCATGCCGGAATTCGGCATGCTGGCCGTCGGCGCGGTCGCCGCGGCCGTCGGCGCGGGTCTGGGCCTCGGCACGGTCGCGCAGGTCCTCGTCTTCGTCGTGGTCTCGGTCGCCCTGATCGCCGTGGTGCGGCCCATCGCGGCCCGGCACAGCGCCGAGCGGCCCCACCTCGCCACCGGCATCGACGCACTGAAGGGCCGTCAGGCCGTCGTCCTGGAGAGAGTCGACGGCAGCGGCGGCAGGATCAAGCTCGCGGGCGAGGTGTGGTCGGCCCGCACCCTCGACGACGGCCAGTCGTTCGAACCCGGGCAGCAGGTCGATGTGGTCGAGATCGACGGAGCGACTGCCATCGTCATGTGAACCATGCCAGGATCATCCGGGCCGGCAGCCGCACAGCTGCCGGGCACTTCCTAGAGGCAAGAAAGGCACGGGGAACGCGATGTCAGCGATCATCATCGTCCTGATCATCCTGGTGGTGCTGGTCTTCATCGCCCTGATCAAGACCATCCAGGTGATCCCGCAGGCCAGCGCCGCCATCGTGGAACGCTTCGGCCGTTATACGAGGACGCTCAACGCGGGCCTGAACATCGTCGTCCCGTTCATCGACTCGATCCGCAACCGCATCGACCTGCGCGAGCAGGTCGTGCCGTTCCCGCCGCAGCCGGTGATCACCCAGGACAACCTGGTCGTCAACATCGACACCGTCATCTACTACCAGGTGACCGACGCCCGCGCCGCCACGTACGAGGTCGCCAGCTACATCCAGGCGATCGAACAGCTCACCGTCACCACGCTGCGCAACATCATCGGCGGCATGGACCTGGAGCGCACCCTCACCTCCCGCGAGGAGATCAACGCGGCCCTGCGCGGCGTCCTCGACGAGGCCACCGGCAAGTGGGGCATCCGCGTCAACCGCGTCGAGCTCAAGGCGATCGAGCCGCCCACCTCCATCCAGGACTCGATGGAGAAGCAGATGCGCGCCGACCGTGACAAGCGCGCCGCGATCCTCCAGGCCGAAGGTGTCCGGCAGTCCGAGATCCTGCGCGCCGAGGGCGAGAAGCAGTCCGCGATCCTGCGCGCCGAGGGTGAGGCCAAGGCCGCCGCGCTGCGCGCCGAGGGCGAGGCCCAGGCGATCCGTACGGTCTTCGAGTCCATCCACGCGGGCGACCCCGACCAGAAGCTCCTCTCCTACCAGTACCTCCAGATGCTCCCGAAGATCGCCGAGGGAGACGCCAACAAGCTCTGGATCGTGCCCAGCGAGATCGGCGACGCGCTCAAGGGCCTCTCCGGCGCGTTCGGCAACCTCGGCGGCGGGATGCCCGGCTTCAACACGGGCTCCGAGCGCCGCGAGGAACCGCCCGTCGACTGACCACAGTTGACTGTGTCGTACAACATCCGTGCATGATCGGTGCGGCCCCCCGACCTCCATGGCGGGGAGGCGTCTCACTGATTGTGTAAGGAGATGGCGTTGTCCATCTGGGAAGCACTAGCGGTCCTCGCGGCCGGCATCGGCGCCGGCACCATCAACACGATCGTCGGCTCCGGCACCCTGATCACCTTCCCCGTGCTGCTGGCCACCGGGCTGCCGCCCATCACGGCGAACGTGTCCAACACCCTCGGCCTGGTCTCCGGCTCCATCAGCGGAGCCATCGGCTACCGCCGCGAACTGCGCGGCCAGAGCCGCCGCATCCTGCGCCTCGCGTCCACCAGCCTGCTCGGCGGTCTGCTCGGCGCGGTCCTGCTGCTCGCCCTGCCGTCCAACGCGTTCGACGCGATCGTCCCCGTCCTGGTCGGCCTCGCGCTGCTGCTCGTCCTCTTCCAGCCGCGCATCGCCGCCGCCGTCACACGCCACCGCGAGGCCACCGGCACCAAGGCCCACCCCAACGGCGGCCCCGTGCTGCTCGTCGGCCTCTTCCTCGCCAGCGTGTACGGGGGTTACTTCGGCGCGGCGCAGGGCGTCCTCTACCTGTCCCTCATGGGCCTGCTGCTCCCCGAGAGCCTCCAGCGCGTCAACGCCGTCAAGAACATCCTCGCGGCGCTGGTCAACGGCGTCGCCGCGGTCTTCTTCCTCTTCGTCGCCGACTTCGACTGGACGGCGGTCCTGCTCATCGCCGTCGGCTCGACGATAGGCGGCCAGCTCGGCGCCAAGGTGGGCCGCCGTCTCAGGCCCTCGGTGCTCCGAGGGGTGATCATCGCGGTCGGCGTCGTGGCGATCGTCCAACTGGTACTGCGCTGACACACCAAGGGCCGGCCCGCGGCCGAAAGCGGCGGGCCGACCTGTCCTTCCCTCTACGCCGCTCCCCGGGCCAGCCACTCCGGCAGGGCCGACCGGTCCCCGGCGGCCATCGCGAGCAGCATCGCGTCGGCGGGCGAAGGCACGAAGGGCTCACGCAGCAACGGCATCCCCGCCTCCTCCGGCGTCCGGTCCGCCTTGCGGTGGTTGTCCTCCGCGCAGGACGCCACCGTGTTGAGCCAGCTGTCACGGCCACCCTGGGCGCGCGGCACCACATGGTCCACCGTCGTCGCGCGCCTGCCGCAGTACGCGCACCGGTGCTGGTCCCGGACCAGCACCCCCCGTCTCGACCACGGAGCCTGTCTTCGGAACGGCACCCGTACGTACCGGCAGAGCCTGATCACCCGGGGCACCGGTATCTCGACCGCGGCGGCACGCATCCTCAGCTCGGGATGCTCCTGCTCGACGACGGCCTTGTCCTGGAGGACCAGCACGACCGCACGGTTCAGAGTGACCGTCGACAGCGGCTCGAAGCTCGCGTTCAGTACCAGCGTGTCCCGCATTGTGCCCACCTCCGCGTAGTGCCGGCCCACCCCCTGGCGGGCTTGGATCAACTCTGGCCGGGCCGGCCACGACGGACAAGGCATTAAAAATGCCCTGCTCTGATCTCTCCAAGACCAGAGCAGGGCAAACAATGAAGGAACGATCAGCTACCCGGAATCAGCTGTTCGAGGGACCCGTGTACGTACCGATCAGCTGGGCGCGTGCCAGGGTGTGGAACCGCAGATTGAATCCGACGACCGCGGGCGACGCCTCCGCGTCCGGTCCCAGCTTCGCGGAATCCACCGCGTAGACGGTGAAGACATAGCGGTGCGACTCACCGGCCGGCGGGGCCGCGCCACCGAAGTCCTTCGACCCGTAGTCGTTGCGGACCTGGACCACCCCGGCCGGCAGACCCTTGAACTCACCCGTGCCCGCGCCGGCCGGCAGCTCGGTCACGGACTTCGGGATGTCGAACACCACCCAGTGCCAGAACCCGCTGCCCGTCGGGGCGTCCGGGTCGAAGCACGTCACCGCGAAGCTCTCGGTCCCGGCCGGGAACCCCTCCCACCGGAGGTGGGGAGAGGTGTTCCCTTCCGCGTACACCTGGGCGTCCTTCAGCGGCGCACCCTCCTGGACGTCCTCGCTCACCACGGTGAACGAGGGCACCTCGGGGTGGAAGTCATGGGGGAGCGGCGGCCTCTTGAGCTCGCTCACGCGGGCACCTCCTGATCGGTAACCAGTGACGGAACCGAGCCTAGAACCAGTTCCGCCGACCGCCGACCTCCGCCAGCCACTGGTGGAGATAGGCCGCCCAGTCAGTCCCCCGGTAGTCGTCGAGCCCCACCTGGAACGAGCGGTACGAGTCGCTGCCCTCGCTGAACAGGCCCGGCTTCTTGTCCATCTCCAGCACCACGTCCATCGCGCGGTCGTCCGCGACGAAGGTCAGCTCCACCTGGTTCAGACCCCGGTACTCCGACGGCGCGTAGAACTCGATCTCCTGGTAGAACGGCAGCCGCTGGCGGGTGCCCCGGATGTGGCCGCGCTCCATGTCCGCGCTCTTGAAGCGGAAGCCCAGCTGGATGAAGGCGTCGAGGATCGCCTGCTGCGCCGGCAGCGGATGCACGTTGATCGGGTCCAGGTCGCCCGAGTCCAGGGCGCGCGCGATCTCCAGCTCCGTCGTCACACCGATGTGCATCCCGCGCAGCGGCTGACCGGCGACCGTCGTGACCGGCGTCTCCCACGGGATCTCCAGGCCGAACGGCACCACGTGCACCGCGCCCGCCTTCACCTCGAACGCGCCGCCGAGCCGCAGCTTGGTGAACTCGATGTCCTGCTTGGTCTCGTGGTCACCGCCCTCGATCTCGACGCGCGCCTGAAGACCGACCGAGAGCCCCTCGATCCGCTGGTCCACCGACCCGCCCTGGATCCGGACCTCGCCCTGGACGACACCGCCCGGCACCACGTTCGCCTCGGTCAGCTCGGTCTCCACCGAAGCGCCACCGGCACCCAGACTCGCAAGCAGACGCTTGAACCCCATGCTGTTCCCTCCATAGATCCTGCACCCACTTGAACGCACCACGACGGCCTCCGGTTCCGCGCTTTCACCGGGTACCCTCGGACGCCATGATCGCGGCCCCCGAACGTACGCCACTGCCTCGCGGTTTCTTCGACCGCCCCGTCCTGGAGGTCGCCACCGACCTCCTCGGCCGCACCCTGGTGCGCCGCACGACCGAGGGCCCGGTCGAGCTGAGACTGACGGAGGTGGAGGCGTACGACGGCGCCAACGACCCGGGGTCCCACGCCTTCCGGGGGCGCACGGCCCGCAACGGCGTGATGTTCGGCCCGCCCGGTCACGCGTACGTCTACTTCACCTACGGGATGTGGCACTGCCTGAACCTGGTCTGCGGACCCGAGGGCAGGGCGAGCGGGGTCCTGCTGCGGGCAGGAGAGATCCAGGTGGGCGCGGAGCTCGCGCGTAAACGTCGCATCTCGGCCAAAAACGACAGGGAACTGGCCAAAGGGCCTGCCCGCCTGGCCACGGCCCTGGACGTCGACCGCGCCCTGGACGGCGCCGACGTCTGCACCGGCCCGGACGCCCCGCTCTCCGTACTGACGGGGACCCCGCCCGCCGCCGACCTGGTACGCAGCGGACCCCGCACCGGTGTGGGCGGCGAAGGCGCCCCGCACCCTTGGCGGTTCTGGATCGCTGACGACCCGACAGTCAGCCCGTACCGGGCGCATCAGCCACGCCGCCGCGCAACTTGACTCGGCCCGACCGGACGCCTAACGTAGCCCGAGCCGCTTGAGACGGGTCCTGCTGTTCAGCAACCCGAAGCGGCCATCCACTACCTACGACTGACCCCGACGGGTCCCTGTTTCGGCATGCCGGAATTCGGATTCATCGGCTCGATGCGGCCCGATTATGAGCCGCCCGGGAAATCAGCTAAAGTAGTGACCACGCCGAAAGGGAAACGCGAAAGCGAAAACCGGAAAGCGAATCCCGCCGACAGGGAAATCGGACACGAAAGAGTCTGATAGAGTCGGAAACGAAGGAAGCGCCCGGAGGGCCCGGAAACGGGAAC
>NZ_JBEXWK010000032.1:67337-96752 GCF_040629815.1 Streptomyces sp. NPDC005878 | reverse complement strand
CGGCCGGGGGTACGGCCGGGCGCGCCCGCGGCCGGGCCACCGGCGGTGCGTGCTCGCTGTCCGGCGCGCCCCTAACCCCCAGGGGCGCGGGGAACTGCGCGACCAGCCCACCACGGTCCGCACACAACCACGGACCCAGGGGCGCGGGGAACTGCGCGAGCAACACACCCCGGTCCGCAGACATCCACGGACCCAGGGGCGCGGGGAACGGCGCGAGCAACACACCGCACCCCGCACGCGCCCCCCGGGCACAACAGCGCCCTACCCGAGCGCGGCCACCCGGTCGCGATACGTCCGCACCGCCGCCGCATCCCGATACGGCTCCAACCGCCGCTCGAAGTCCCGCACATACTCGACCGCCCGCACCGACCGCATCTCGCTCGCCTGCTGCGCCGCCTCCGCGGCCAGCGCGCACGCCTGGTCGAGCTCCCCGAGCCCGAGCCGGGCGCACGCCAGCACCACCCGGCAGAAGAGCCGGGACCGGGCGTACGCCGGAGCGCGCAACTGCAAGGAGCGCTCGGCGTGCTGCGCGGCCGCCCGGTACTGCTGGAGGTCCCGGTGGCAGTGCCCGAACTCGTCCGCGAGCTGCGCGTCGTCGAAGAACCGCGCCCAGTGCGGCACCTCGTCCCCCGGCCGCGCCGCCTCCATCGCCCGTTCCGCCCGCACCAGCGAGGCCGTGCACGCCCGGATCTCACCGAGCACCCCGTGCCCGCGCGCCTCCACGGAGTGCAGCAGTGCCTGCACCACGGGCGGCGCCGATGACCCGACGCCCTGCTGGGCGACCCGGGCGAGCTGCACCGCCTCCCGGCCGTGGCCGAGGTAGACGGCCTGGCGGCTCATGGTGATCAGCACGTACGACCCGTAGGCCCGGTCGCCCGCCGCCTGCGCGAGGCGGAGCGCCTGGACGAAGTACCGCTGCGCCAGACCGTGCGCGGCGATGTCATACGAGGTCCAGCCCGCGAGGCGGGTGAGGTCGGCGGCCGCCGCGAAGAGCCTGCGGCCGATGTTCTCGCCGTAACTGCCGCGCAGCATCGGCTCCGCCTCGTGCTCCAGGTAGCGCACCAGGGCCTGGCGCGCGTGGCCGCCGCCGTAGGCGTGGTCCAGGGTGCGGAAGAGCTCCCCGACCGAGCGCAGGGCGGCGATGTCGCCGCTGGTCACCCGCTGTCCGGGGCCCCGCTCCGAGCCGCGTTGCCGAGGCACGGCGGGCCGGCCCTGGCTGGGGATGCGGGGGCCCGCGGCGGCCTGCTCGCCCGCGAAGCGCGGGGAGGGGTCGCCGTGGCCCACGCGTTCGTCGGCCCTGCCGATCAGCCAGTCCCGGCTGGGCACCACGAGCCCGGCCGGGGTGAAGGCGATCTTCCGGAGCTCGACGTGGCTGCCGGAGTCCTTGCGCCACAGGCCGCTGACGATGTCGACGGCCTCCTCCGGGGTCGCCGCGAACTCCAGCCCGGCGTACACCGGCGCACACGCGTCGAGCCCCAGGTCCTGGGCCGAGAGTCTGCGCCCCAGGCGCCGGGTGAACACCTCGGCGATCAGCGCGGGGGTGGTACCGCGTGGCTGCTGCCCGCGCAGCCACCTTGTCACCGACGTCTTGTCGTACCTCAGGTCCAGGCCGTGTTCCAGCCCTAGCTGGTCCACGCGGCGCGCTAGCCCCGCGTTGGAGAATCCGGCCTCCGCGATGAGCGCGGCGAGCTGTCGGTTGGGTGTGCGCTGCGCGGGTCGTTCCGTCATCAGCTGTGCGATCTCCTGCCTTCCGGGCCAAGCGGGCAGCCCTCATGGAACGGGGGGAATTTAGCGGCCAATAACGCCCTGACCGCCGCCTTCGCCCCGCATTCATCCGATCGTGTGAGGAGGTGCCGTTTCTGCCCGCCGCATGCTGCCGTCGAACGCGGTCGTACAGTGGCTGAGGCGCATGGATGCACTTGGGTGAGGAGCCGGGAGTGAACGAGCTGCGATTTGTCCGACTGGGTTTCGGTGACGACGCGGTCGAGTACCAGGAGGCCTGGGACGAGCAGCGGCGGGTGCACGCGGCCCGGTTCGCCGACGAGATCCCCGACACCTGTCTGCTCCTGGAGCATCCGCCGGTCTACACGGCGGGACGGCGCACGGATCCCAGCGAGCGCCCCCTGGACGGGACGCCGGTGGTGGACGTGGACCGGGGCGGCAAGATCACCTGGCACGGCCCGGGGCAGCTCGTCGGCTATCCGATCCAGAAGCTGCCGCGCCCGGTGGACGTGGTCGCGCACGTGCGCCGCCTGGAGGAGGCCCTGATCCGTACGGCCGCCGACTTCGGTCTGGAGACCACCAGGATCGAGGGCCGCAGCGGGGTGTGGGTGCTGGGCGAACCCCAACAGGCCGCCGCGCAGCGCCCCGGGCCGGGCGGCCTCTCCCTCGACTTCGACCCGCGGCTCACCGACGAGGAGTTCGACCCGCGCCTGAACGGCCCGGAGTACGCCCCCTCGAACGCGGGCCAGCGCCGCGAGGACCGCAAGCTCGCCGCGATCGGGATCCGCGTCGCCAAGGGGGTGACCATGCACGGCTTCGCGCTCAACGTGAACCCGGACAACACCTGGTTCGACCGGATCGTGCCGTGCGGGATCCGGGACGCGGGCGTGACCTCGCTCTCGTACGAACTGGGCCGGGAGATCACGATCGCGGACGTCCTGCCGGTCGCCGAGAAGCACCTCCGGGAGATCCTGGAGAACGCGGACCTGGCGCCGCGCGAGATCGAGCGGGCTACCGCCTAGTACGCCGGGGCGCGTCCGGAAACGGGAATGCGCCCCTCTGGCCAGGGGTTGGCCAGACGTAATGCCACGCAAATAACGGGCGTACCCTGGTGTCCGCCGAAGAATCGAAGTCATAGGGAGCACGTCGTGTCCGCAGTCGCACCCGACGGACGCAAGATGCTGCGCCTGGAGGTCCGGAACAGCCAGACCCCCATCGAGCGCAAGCCCGAGTGGATCAAGACCCGGGCGAAGATGGGCCCCGAGTACACCAAGATGCAGAGCCTGGTGAAGAGCGAGGGGCTGCACACGGTCTGCCAGGAGGCGGGCTGTCCCAACATCTTCGAGTGCTGGGAGGACCGCGAGGCGACCTTCCTCATCGGCGGCGACCAGTGCACCCGGCGCTGCGACTTCTGCCAGATCGACACGGGCAAGCCCGAGGCGCTCGACCGTGACGAGCCCCGCCGCGTGGGCGAGTCCGTGGTCACCATGGACCTGAACTACGCCACGATCACCGGCGTCGCCCGCGACGACCTGGCGGACGGCGGCGCCTGGCTGTACGCGGAGACCGTCCGCCAGATCCACGCGCAGACCGCGGAGCGCGCCGAGGGCCGCACCAAGGTCGAGCTGCTGGCCCCCGACTTCAACGCGGTGCCCGAGCAGCTGGCCGAGGTCTTCTCGTCCCGCCCCGAGGTCTTCGCGCACAACGTCGAGACCGTGCCGCGCATCTTCAAGCGCATCCGCCCCGGCTTCCGCTACGAGCGCTCGCTCGACGTCATCACCCAGGCCCGCGACTACGGCCTGGTGACCAAGTCGAACCTGATCCTCGGCATGGGCGAGACCCGCGAGGAGGTCAGCGAGGCGCTCCAGCACCTGCACGACGCGGGCTGCGAGCTGATCACCATCACGCAGTACCTGCGGCCGTCGCTGCGCCACCACCCCGTGGAGCGCTGGGTGAAGCCGCAGGAGTTCGTGGAGCTGAAGGAGGAGGCCGACGAGATCGGCTTCTCCGGTGTGATGTCGGGCCCGCTGGTCCGCTCCTCGTACCGGGCCGGCCGGCTCTTCCAGCAGGCGATGGAGCGCCGGGGCGCGAAGGCCGCCACGGCTGCGGCCACCGAGGTCGCCGCGGCCGCCGGGACCGCCGCTGCCGCTCCCGCCGTGGGCGCCGTCGGCGTGTGAATTCGCGCACAAAGTATTACCGGCCGGTAATGGCCGATTCGACGCGGTTCCCGCACCCTCCGCAGGTAGGAGGGGCGCGGGGGCCGCGTCGCTGTTTCTCCGGCGCGCGTCAAGGTTTCATTGCCGTTTGACCGTCCGGACACGCCCTGGTAACACCAGTCAGTGACGCTGTCTTCACGCACCGCGCACGCTCCCCGTGTGTGCGCCCGCGTGCACGCCCCCGCTGCTGTCCCGTCCTAGGGAGGACCCCACGATGCAGTCCGCGACGACCGTACGCGCCACCGCGCTCCCGTCCGTCACCGACGCACTGCGTGCCATGGAGTCCGTCCTGCTGGCCGCCGGCCAGCGCACGGCCCGCCGCAACGCCTGGACGGCGGTCCTGGAGGACCGCCGCCGCGCCAAGGACCGGACCGAGGCCCAGCACGTACTGGAGGCCGTGGCTAGCCGTCGGCCCTGAGCCACGTAAACTTCGGTTCATGGCGAGGAAGGAAATCGCAGACACTACTGCGAACACCGGGCGACTGAAGCAGATCGCCCTCACGTACAAGATGACCCGCAAGGCCGACTCCAAGGTCGGTCTCGTCGTCGCGGCAGTCGGAATCGTCACCTTCGGTGTCTTCCTCGCGCTCGGGTTCCTGATCGGTCACCCCATCTACCTGGGCATCCTCGGCTTCCTGCTGGCCTTCCTCGCCATGGCGATCGTCTTCGGACGCCGTGCCGAGCGCGCTGCCTTCGGGCAGATGGAAGGACAGCCGGGGGCCGCGGCCGCGGTGCTCCAGAACATCGGCCGCGGCTGGACGACGACCCCGGCGGTGGCGATGAACCGCAGCCAGGACGTCGTGCACCGGGCGGTCGGCAGGGCCGGCATCGTGCTGGTGGCCGAGGGCAACCCGAACCGGGTGAAGTCGCTGCTGGCGGCCGAGAAGAAGAAGATGGCGCGGATCGTGGTGGACGTTCCCGTCCACGACGTGGTGGTCGGCGACGGAGAGGGCCAGGTGCCCCTGAAGAAGCTCCGCACCACGCTGCTGAAGCTCCCCCGGGTCCTGGCGGGGCCGCAGGTCACCGCGGCCAACGACCGGCTGCGCGCGATGGGCGACCTCATGAGCAACATGCCGCTTCCCAAGGGGCCGATGCCCAAGGGGATGCGGATGCCGCGCGGCGGGAAGGCGCGCTGACGCTCCGCTGGGGCGAACGGGTAAGGGGCCCGGCAGAACCGAGAGGTTCCGCCGGGCCCCTTCCTTATGTACGCGTGCGTGTCCGGATGTACGCGCGGGTGTCCGGCCGCGGGTCGGATGTGGCTGGTCGCGCGGTTCCCCGCGCCCCTGAAAGCGCGGCCCTCCGGGCGCCCCCAGGGGGTTGCCGGATCGGGGGCCGCCGGATCGGGGTCGCTGGATCCCGACCCGGATCGGGGTCGCTAGATCCGGACCTGGATCGCGCGCGAGAGGCGGTCGTGGAGGCCTCGGCCGTCGCGGTCCCAGACCAGGGCCGGGATCGCCAGGCACAGCAGCACGCTGCGCAGCAGGGCGCGCGGGAAGCTGAGGCGCCCGCCGCCCTCGGCGATGAGGCGCAGGCGCAGGAGGCGCTTGCCGGGCGTGGCGCCGACCGTGCCGACGGTCAGGATGCTCATCACCAGGAAGACGACGAGCGCCCAGTTGTTGGTGAGGTGGAGCTGGCGGTGCGCGAGCAGCCCGTATGCGATCAGGGCGCTCACCGACCAGTCGATGAAGATGGCGCCGAAGCGCCGACCCAGGGGGGCGATGGCGCCCGGCCCCTCCTCCGGCAGACCGAGTTGCTCGCCCCGGTAACCGAAGTCGACGCCCATCTCCTCGGCCGCCGCCTTGGGCCCGGAGAGCCACGATCCGATTGCTTGCCTGTTGTCCACGCTTCCACGGTACCGGCCGGGGTTGGCGGCCCCGCCTCCGGGATGGCCCAGAGGCCCAGGTATATCCGATTTGTACGGGTCTTGGGGTGACCCTGGCCCGAGCCCCGGTTAACTTGGGCGAAACAAACGGGTCACGCTTGAGAAATCCCGCCTGCCTATGGTCGGGTCCAGCGTGTGCCACCGCACTGGCCGCACCACGAGCTACAACCCCGTCTCCCCCGGACGGGAGTAGGAGGAGTTGGATGTTCCAGAACGCCGACGACGCCAAGAAGTACATCGCGGACAATGACGTCAAGATGGTCGACGTCCGGTTCTGCGACCTTCCCGGCGTGATGCAGCACTTCACGATCCCGGCGACGGCGTTCGACCCGGCCGAGGAGCTGGCGTTCGACGGTTCGTCGATCCGCGGCTTCCAGGCGATCCACGAGTCCGACATGGCGCTGCGCGCCGACCTGTCGACCGCGCGCCTGGACCCGTTCCGCCGCGACAAGACGCTGAACATCAACTTCTTCATCCACGACCCGATCACGGGCGAGCAGTACAGCCGCGACCCGCGCAACATCGCCAAGAAGGCCGAGGCCTACCTCGCGTCGACCGGCATCGCGGACACGGCGTACTTCGGCCCCGAGGCCGAGTTCTACGTCTTCGACAGCGTGCGCTTCGAGACCTCGGCGAACCAGGGCTTCTACCACATCGACTCCGAGGCCGGCGCCTGGAACACCGGTGCGGAGAACGACAACCGCGGCTACAAGGTCCGCTACAAGGGCGGCTACTTCCCGGCCCCGCCGGTGGACCACTTCGCCGACCTGCGGGCCGAGATCTCCCTGGAGCTGGAGAAGTCCGGCCTCCAGGTCGAGCGCCAGCACCACGAGGTGGGCACGGCCGGCCAGGCGGAGATCAACTACAAGTTCAACACGCTGCTGGCCGCGGCCGACGACCTGATGCTCTTCAAGTACATCGTGAAGAACGTCGCCTGGCGCAACGGCAAGACCGCGACGTTCATGCCGAAGCCGATCTTCGGTGACAACGGCTCGGGCATGCACGTCCACCAGTCCCTGTGGACCGGCGGCGAGCCGCTCTTCTACGACGAGCAGGGCTACGCGGGCCTGTCGGACACCGCCCGCTACTACATCGGCGGCATCCTCAAGCACGCCCCGTCGCTGCTGGCCTTCACCAACCCGACGGTGAACTCCTACCACCGCCTGGTCCCCGGCTTCGAGGCCCCGGTCAACCTGGTGTACTCGCAGCGCAACCGCTCCGCCGCGATGCGCATCCCGATCACGGGCTCGAACCCGAAGGCCAAGCGCGTCGAGTTCCGCGCCCCGGACCCGTCCTCGAACCCGTACCTCGCCTTCTCGGCGCTGCTCCTCGCGGGCCTGGACGGCATCAAGAACAAGATCGAGCCGGCCGAGCCGATCGACAAGGACCTCTACGAGCTCGCCCCCGAGGAGCACGCGGGCGTCCCCCAGGTCCCGACCTCCCTCCCGGCGGTACTGGAGGCCCTGGAGGCCGACAACGAGTACCTCCAGGCGGGCGGCGTCTTCACGTCCGACCTGATCGAGACGTGGATCGACTACAAGCGCACGGCGGAAATCGCCCCGATCCAGCTGCGGCCGCACCCGCACGAGTTCGAGCTGTACTTCGACATCTAAAGAGTGCGAGGCGGGTGAGCCGGGGCCAGCCCCCGGGAACCCGCCGTCAGACGCGCGAGTGAGGGCCGCCATCCCCCGAGGATGACGGCCCTCACGTGTACCCGAGGACATGGGCCCCGTGGGGCGCCGGTGGGACCCCTGGACCTGCCGACGCCGGAACCCTACGCCTGCGAGGCGTTGGCGGCGATCGCTCCGAAGAGCGGACGCGGCCGCCGGTCAGCCGGGATCCGCCGCCTTCGCGGCGCAGCGAAGACCGCCCCTAGCCGGGCGCCTTGGTGGCCTCGTCCAGCAGCAGACAGAGCAGGCCGACCAGGCTGCCGCTGCTGACGATCTCCCGGCGGTCGATCATTCCCCGGATGTCCGACAACGGGATCCATTCGATCCGGTCCGACTCGTTCAGCTCGGTCGGCGGACCCCCGTAGGTCGCCGCGTCCGCCCGGAAGACGTGGTGCTCGGAGTCGGTGATGCCGTTCGCGGGCTGCGCGTACACCAACGGCGTCACGGCCTCGACCCGCCAGCCGGTCTCCTCCTCCACTTCCCGGGCCGCGGCCTGCTCCGGTGTCTCGTCGGCCTCGATGAGACCCATGGGAAGTTCCCAGCCCCAGGTGTCGGTGATGAACCGGTGGCGCCACATCATCAGGACCCGCTTGCGGTCGTCGACCACAGCCGCCACCGCCAGGTGCCGCATGCGTACGACATGGTGCTCCCAGCGACGGCCGTCGGGCCGCTGGACGTCCACGAGCCACAGGTTGACCCAGGGATTGTCGTAGATCTGCCGTTCGCCATGGACGGTCCACCGCATGAGCCCAACTCCCCTTCACCGGACCGGATTCCGGGATGTCACCAGGACGCGAGTGCCGCGCCCGGTCTCCCCGGGCGCGGCACCCCCACGTCAGCGGCCCGAGCGCAGCAGGGCCCGGACCATTCGGCACGTCGTGTCCGACGGCGGGTGTACGCCGATCAGTTCCGCCGTGCTCCGTATCTTGCGGTTGGGCGCGTGCTCGGGCTGGTAGACCCCCGTGTCGAGCAGCGCGATGGCCAGGCGCATCGCCTTGAGGCGCCTGTTGTGCGTCTCGTACCACGCCCGCGGGCGTCCGGCGGGCAGCGGCACCTTCTTCAGGGACATCAGGGACAGCTGTTGCGGGGCGCGCGACGTCAGTACGGCAGCGGCCATGGGCATCCTCCTGGGCTGTCGGGAACCCTCACGAACTACCTCGATTTTACTGCCCACCACTGACAATCGCCGCTGGTCGGACGGCCTTTGAGCAGGTCACAGGGGTACCGGCGGTACCGTGTCCCCCATGGAGATCTGGATCAACCCCGCCTGTTCCAAGTGCCGCAGCGCCGTCGACCTGCTGGACGCCGAGGGCGCCTCGTACACCGTCCGCCGCTACCTGGAGGACGTGCCGTCCGAGGACGAGATCCGGGCCGTGCTCGACCGGCTCGGACTGGAGCCGTGGGACATCACGCGCACCCAGGAGGCCGAGGCGAAGGAGCTCGGGCTCAAGGAGTGGCCGCGCGAGGAGGGTTCCCGAGGGCGCTGGATCGCCGCGCTCGCCGCGCACCCGAAGCTCATCCAGCGTCCGATCATCACGGCGGATGACGGGACGGCCGTGGTGGGACGCACGGAGGAGGCGGTACGGGACGCGCTCTCCCGGTGAGACCGGGGGCGGGCACGCCCGCCCCCGCCTGTCAGCCCGCCCCAGCCTGTCAGCTCGCCCGACCGTCAGCCCGCCCGGCCTGTCAGCTCGCCCACCCGTCAGCCCGCCCGTCAGCCCGTCCCCCCTCAGCGCGCCCCGTCCCCCAACTGCCGTTCCGCCTCCGCCAGCAGTTCGCTCACCCGCGCTCCGAACCCCGCGTCGCATGGGTGCGGCGCCCCGCCCCGGGCCGCGGTCAGCAGCGCGTCCAGCGCCGCCGCGAACGCCTCGGCCGCGCCGCCCCAGTCCGGGAGCCGCTCCACGCCCCGCTCGCCCAGGAGTTCCACGCCCACCCCCGCCACGGCCTGGGGCGCGGCGAAGCCCAGCGTCACCGTGGCCGAGGCGCCCGAGGCGTGGCGCAGGATCAGATGGACGGTGTCGTCGGGGCCGGGCGCGGCCGTCACCCGGGTCACCTCGCCGAGCACCGGCAGCAGCACCGACAGGACGTGCGGGCCGACGTCCCACAGCGCGCCCTTCTCCCGGCGCCAGGGCGAGGCGGCGTACGGACTCGGGGCGGCGCCGGGGGTGAAGAGCGAGCCGAGCCAGTGCGCGTGCGCGGTGAACCAGCCGTCCGACGCGGCCCGCCGGCCGATCCACCCGGCCGTGCCCGGGGCGAAGCGCAGGGTGAAGAAGACCACGGAGGCGACCCGGGCGCGGCGCGCCGCTTCCGCGACCTCGCGCGCACGGGCCGCGTCCGTGGCGACCGGCTTGTCGAGCAGCAGGTGGCAGCCGGCCCCGGCCGCCCGTACGGCGAGCGGTGCCTGGACGTCCGGGGGCAGCGCGAAGGCGACCGCGTCGCACGCCGCGAACAGCGCGTCCACGTCCTCGTACACGGGAACGGAGTGCTCGGCGGCGAGCTCGGCCGCGGCCTCCCGGCGGCGTCCCCAGACCCCGGCGAACGCGACGTCCGGGTGCGCGGCGAGCGCGGGGGCGTGGGTGGCGGCCGCCCAGGGGCCGGTGCCGAGGAGGCCGACACGGAGGGGTGCGGGGCGGGCTGCTGGGGCCGGTGCGGCGCCGGATACGTCGGTCATACCGATCAGTGTGCTCGTCGGCCGCGGGGGAAACCCAGGGGGTCACGGACGGAACCCGGGTAACACCGGGTTCACATGCGGGCAACGGACGGGAAATCCCGGGATGTGAGGCTGCCCCCAGCAGCCCGGACGCCCCGCACGGCGCCGGCGGCCCCGCCGCACCGCGGCTCCCGCACCACCAGCAGCTCCCGCAAAGGATGGCTTCCGTGACGTTCAAGGCTGAGTACATCTGGATCGACGGCACCGAGCCGACCGCCAAGCTCCGCTCGAAGACCAAGATCATAGCGGGTGTGCCGGACGGCGCCGAGCTGCCGGTGTGGGGCTTCGACGGCTCCTCCACCAACCAGGCCGAGGGTCACGCGTCCGACCGGGTCCTGAAGCCGGTCTTCTCCTGCCCGGACCCGATCCGCGGCGGCGACAACCTCCTCGTCCTGTGCGAGGTCCTGGACATCGACGGCACGCCGCACGCCTCGAACACGCGCGCCCAGCTGCGTCCGGTCGCCGAGCGGTTCGCCGCGCAGGAGCCCATCTTCGGCATCGAGCAGGAGTACACGTTCTTCGACGGCGCCCGCCCGCTGGGCTTCCCCGTCGGCGGCTTCCCGGCCGCGCAGGGCGGTTACTACTGCGGTGTCGGCGCCGACGAGATCTTCGGCCGCGAGATCGTCGAGAAGCACCTCGACCACTGTCTCGCCGCGGGCCTCAGCATCTCCGGCATCAACGCCGAGGTCATGCCGGGCCAGTGGGAGTTCCAGGTGGGTCCGGTCGGTCCGCTGGAGGTCTCCGACCAGCTGTGGATCGCGCGCTGGCTGCTCTACCGCACGGCCGAGGAGTTCAACGTCTCCGCGACGCTCGACCCGAAGCCGGTGAAGGGCGACTGGAACGGCGCGGGCGCGCACACCAACTTCTCCACCAGGGCGATGCGCGAGGGCTACGACGCGATCATCACCGCGTGCGAGTCGCTCGGTGAGGGCTCCAAGCCCATGGACCACGTCAAGAACTACGGCGCCGGCATCGACGACCGCCTGACCGGTCTGCACGAGACCGCCCCGTGGAACGAGTACTCCTACGGCGTCTCGGACCGCGGCGCCTCGGTGCGCATCCCGTGGCAGGTCGAGGTGGACAAGAAGGGTTACATCGAGGACCGCCGCCCCAACGCGAACGTCGACCCGTACGTGGTGACCCGGCTGATCGTCGAGACCTGCTGCACCGGCCTGGAGAAGGCCGGCCAGGTCTGAGCCGTACGCCGTGCTTCCGAGGGCGCCCCCGCACACGCGGCGGGCGCCCTCCGGGCTTTGTGGCAGGGCGAGTTCCGGCCATCGTGCGGCCGAGTTCCGTACCGGTGTGGGGGAGGCCACTGCTCGCCGCCGGGGGCGTCTGGTTCAATATGCACATGGACAGCCATCCGAACCCCGCGACAGGTCGCAGCGACCTGGAACCGTTCTGGCCGTCCCGTCAGCACCACGACTTCGACCGGGTGTGTTGCCGCGCGACGAACGCGCCGGCCCTCTAAAGCCTCCCCTCACCCGAAGGCCTTCGGCCCGCGCGCGACGACGTACGTCCCCCGACGACTCCGCGCGAAAGAGCTGACCTCTCATGGCGAACACCCCTGTCTTCTCCACCTCCGCCACCGCCGCCGCACGCCCGGCCCCCGTCCCGCCGGGACGCCACCGGCTCCGTGCCGTGGACCGCGACGAAGTGGCCGCCACCGGCACGGTCGCCGACTTCCTTCCGCCGGGCGCGACCTGGCTGCCCGCGCCCCCGCACACCCTGCCCTCGCTGCCCGGCCGGCCGCCGATGGTCGGCTATCTGGTCCTCCTCCCGGCCGACCAGCAGCCGCCGCTCGCCGCCGCGCCCTTCCCGGTCCCGGTGGCCGGGGAGCCGGGCACGGACGCGGACACGGACACGGCGGCCGGGGGCGACACGCTCGTCCGCATCGACACCGCCCGCCGCACCGCCGAGGTCGACGGCCGCACGCTCGACCTCACGTACCTCGAATTCGAGCTGCTGGCGCACTTCGTGGCGAACCCTCAGCGGGTGCACACCCGCGACCAGTTGGTGACCACGGTGTGGGGGTACGGCCACGTCGGCGACGGCCGGACCGTGGACGTCCACGTCGCCCGGCTGCGCCGCAAGCTGGGCGCGGGCCACCGCCACGCGATCCAGACGGTCCGGCGGGTGGGCTACAAGTACGCCCCCTGAGCCGCCCGCGCCCCCGGCACCTGCTCTCCCGTGACCGGCGGGAGGGCAGGATACGAGGTCGGGGGGTGGTGCCAGGTACACCCCGGCCGGGGGGACCGGCCCCGTGACCGCACCCGTGCGGCGCGGCCAGACTGGGTCCGCAGGCACGCGGGGCCCACGAAGGGGGACGAGGACGATGGTGACGCGTATACGGGCGGGGCTGCTCGCCGGCGGCAGGGGGGTCGGTCTGTCGGCCAGCGCCATGGCCGTCGGCATCTCCCTGTTCACCCTGACCGTCGTGTCGATCGCCCTGATCCCGGTCGGCGTCGGGGTGTTCACCACCCCGGCCGTGCTGGACGCGGTACGGGTGTACGCCAACCGGCGCCGCACCCTCGCCCGGGAGTGGCTGGGGATGGAGATAGCCGTGCCCTACCGGCCGCTCCCCCGCCGGCGGGCCGGGGCCCTGGGTACGGCCGAGCGGTGCCGGCTGCTCCTGAAGGACCCGGCGACCTGGCGCGACCTGGAGTGGCTGTTCGTCGACATGACGGCGGGCGGCCTCGTCGCCGCGCTGGCGCCCGCGCTGCTTCTCTACAGCGTGTGGGGCACGGTGCTCGCGGCGGGCGTCTGGAAGCCGATCGACGAGGCGGGCGGCGGCCTGTGGTTCACCTTCCTCCACATCACCTCGCAGTCGACCGCCAACCTGGCGGCGGTCCTCGGCATCGCGTACGCCGTCCTCGGCCTGTGGGTGAACCCGGCCCTCATCCGGGCCAACTTCGCGATGAGCCGGTCCCTGCTCTCCCCCACCCGGGAACAGGCGCTCGCCCTGCGGGTGGAGCGCCTGACCGAGACCCGGCACGACGCCGTGGACACCTCGGCCGCCGAACTGCGCCGCATCGAGCGCGACCTGCACGACGGGGCGCAGGCCCGGCTCGTCGCGGTCGGCATGAGCCTGGGGACCGTCGAGGCGCTGATCGAGAAGGACCCCGCGCAGGCCAAGGCGCTGCTCGCCCGGGCGCGCGAGTCGTCCGCCGAGGCGCTGACCGAACTGCGCGACCTGGTCCGGGGCATCCACCCGCCGGTGCTGGCCGAGCGCGGTCTGGGGGACGCGGTGCGCGCGCTGGCGCTGCGCCTGCCGGTGCCGGTCGAGGTCGACGTACAACTGCCGGCCGGACGGGCGGACGCCCCGGTGGAGTCGGCCGCGTACTTCGCGGTCAGCGAGGTCCTCACCAACGCGGTCAAGCACGCCGGCGCGGACCGGATCCGGGTCGACCTGTCGTACGCGTACGACCGGGGGGCGCTGCGCGTCATCGTCACCGACGACGGGCGCGGCGGGGCGCGGGTGGGGGGCGGGTCCGGGCTGAGCGGCCTGGAGCGACGACTGGGTACATTCGACGGCGTCCTGGCCGTCAGCAGTCCCGTGGGCGGCCCCACCATGGTGACCATGGAGATTCCTTGCGTGTTGTCCTAGCCGAAGACCTCTTCCTGCTCCGCGACGGGCTCGTACGGCTGCTGGAGGCGTTCGGCTTCGAGGTGGTCGCGGCGGTCGAGAGCGGGCCCGAACTGACCAGGGCCCTGGCCGGGTCGGAGCCGGACGTGGCGATCGTGGACGTACGGCTGCCGCCCACGCACACCGACGAGGGCCTCCAGTGCGCGCTTGCCGCGCGGCGGGCCCGGCCGGGGCTGCCGGTGCTCGTCCTGTCCCAGCACGTGGAGCAGTTGTACGCGCGCGAGCTGCTGGCCGACGGCAACGGCGGGGTCGGCTATCTGCTGAAGGACCGGGTCTTCGACGCGGAGCAGTTCGTGGACGCGGTGCGGCGGGTGGCGGGCGGGGGCACCGCGATGGACCCGCAGGTGATCTCGCAGCTCCTGTCCCGGCAGGCGCGGGAGTCGCCGGTGGGGGCTCTCACGCCGCGCGAGCTGGAGGTCATGGAGCTGGTGGCCCAGGGACGGTCCAACGCGGCGATCGCGCAGCAGCTCGTGGTGACCGAGCGGGCGGTCGCGAAACACACCTCCAACATCTTCGCGAAGCTGGGCCTGCCGGTGTCCGACGACGACAACCGCCGGGTACTGGCCGTGCTGGCCTACCTTGAGCGGGCCTGAGCGGCGGCTTGAGCGCGCTTCGGGGTGTGCGTGGTGTCCGGACCGGGGCAGCGGGTGGGCGGGAGCGCGGTTCCCCGCACCTCCCGGGAGCCGGCCCGTACCTCGGGCCACCGGCGGCGCCCCCGGGCGCCCCGCGCGCGCGGGTGGCGCGGGGCGTGGGTCCCGGCGGGTTAGCCTGGCAAGCAATGAATCCGATGACCACGCCCTGGGGCGCGTACGAGCTGACCCGTTTTCCCGAGGACCCGCGCGACCAGCTGCGGGCCTGGGACGCCGCCGACGAGTATCTGCTGCGGCATCTGGAGGGCATCGGCCTCTCGGGGTCCGTGGTCGCCCTCGGGGACCGCTGGGGCGCCCTGACGACCGCCCTCGCGGGCCGGGGCGCGGGCTCGCTCACCCAGATCAGCGAGTCCTTCCTGGGCCAGGAGGCGACCCGGGCCAACCTGGCGCGGGCGGGGGTGCCGGAGGGGTCCGTCACGCTGCTGTCCACCCACGACGAGCCGCCCGCCCGGGTGGACGTGCTGCTGGTGCGCGTACCGAAGAGCCTGGCCCTCCTGGAGGACCAGCTGCACCGGCTCGCGCCCGCCGTGCACGCGGACACCGTGGTCGTCGGCGCCGGCATGGTGAAGGACATCCACACCTCCACCCTGAACCTCTTCGAGCGCCTGCTCGGCCCGACGAAGACCTCGCTGGCCGAGAAGAAGGCCCGGCTGATCTTCTGCGAGCCGGACCCGGACCTGGCCCGGCCGGTGAACCCGTGGCCGCTGACGTACTCGCTGGAGATGGGCATCGGGCCCGCCTCCGGACTCGCCGTCACCAACTACGCGGGCGTGTTCTGCGCCGACCGCCTCGACATCGGCACCCGGTTCCTGCTCCAGCACCTGCCCACGCGTACGGGCCCGGACCGGGTCGTCGACCTCGGCTGCGGCAACGGCATCGTGGGGACGGCGGCGGCGCTCGCCAACCCCGAGGCGCACGTGGTGTTCACCGACGAGTCGCACCAGGCGATCGCCTCGGCCCGCGCGACCTTCCGGCTCTGCGCGGGCGCGGCGCGGGAGGCCGACGCCGAGTTCCGGCTCGGCGACGGGCTGAGCGGGTTCCCGCCGGGCACGGCCGACCTGGTGCTCAACAACCCGCCGTTCCACACCCACCAGGCGACCACCGACCGCACCTCCACGCGGATGTTCACGGACGCGCGCGAGGCGCTGCGGCCGGGCGGTGAGCTGTGGGTCGTCGGCAACCGGCACCTGGGCTACCACCTCAAGCTCCAGCGGCTCTTCGGCAACAGCGAACTCGTCGCCAGCGACCCGAAGTTCGTGGTGTTGCGCGCGGTCAAGCGCTGACCGGTGTTTCTGGAGATACCTACGAAATAGCCGGGGCGTTGAACGCCCCACGCGCCCCTTGCGTATGGAACGACGCGCTGCTTCAAGCGAAGGAGTTCCATGGGACGCTCAATACGAAAACGGCCGACCTTCCCTCGGCGGATGACGATGGCCGCCGCGGCACTCTTCATCGGTGGGGGCGGCCTTGTCGCGGTGAATGTGTACGCCTCGGCGAGTGACGATCCGGGAAAGGCCCAGGTACGGGCCGCCCCGGTGACGAACGCGTCGACGATCGACTGCCCGGACGTGTCCAACAGCCTTCCGGACGTGCCGGAACCGGCCCGCCCCGAGGTGGACCGGGAACTGGCGGCCATTGATACGCAGATCACCGACGCATACGAGAAGTTCGCCTCGAACAAGGACCAGGTCGACCGCGATCCCGGCTATGCCCAGCAAGCCGTACTGGGTCCGCTGAAGGACAAGCGGACGGCGTCGCTCGACCGGATCGCGGTGGCGGTCGGCCGCAGTGGCGGACGCCAGCCGCAGGGCATGCAGGGCCTCGCGCCGTGCACCCTGCGCGCGGACGACGACGCCAGGGGCGGAGGCGGCGGACAAGCCGCCGGAGGGGCCCAGAACCAGGGCCAGGCCCAGAACCAGGGCCAGGGTCAATGGCCTGGTCAGGGCCAGAACCAGGGCCAGAACCAGGGCCAGGGTCAGGGCCAGAACCAGGGGCAGGGGCAGAACGTCGGGAACGGGCCCGCGAAGAGCGACTTCGTCGACATCCGTTCCGTACGGCCGAACGTCCAGGCCCCCCGCACCCAGCGCAACGGCTCGACCGGGTTCTTCACCAGCAGCTGCGGCGTCAACCAGAACGCCAAGCGGAACCCCGACAACGTCATCGTCGCGCCGGGCGTGAGCAATGGCGCCCACCATATGCACGACTACGTCGGAAACCAGGCGACCGACGCCTTCTCCAGCGACGCCGATCTGGCCAAGGGTGGCACCAGTTGCCGCAATCAGGGCGACAAGTCCACCTATTACTGGCCCGTCCTGCGCCTTCAGAACGGCCAGAACGAGAACGACGCCAACGCGGACGGCGGCGGCCGGGACAAGAACGTCGGAAAGATCCAGACGCCCTCCCAGGTGACCATCAAGCTCGCCGGAAATCCCGTCAGCAAGGTCACCGCCATGCCGCGCTTTCTGCGGATCATCACCGGCGACGCGAAGGCCTTCACCAACGGCAACGCGAATGCCAACGCGTCCTGGAGCTGCACCGGATTCGAGAACCGCCAGCTCAAGGAGAAGTACCCGATCTGCCCCCAGGGCAGCCAAGTCGTCCGCACCTTCAATTTCCAGAGCTGCTGGGACGGGAAGAACACGGACAGCGCGAACCACCGGACGCACGTGGCCTTCGCCGGCCGCAACGGTGCGTGCCCGCGCGGCTTCAAGGCGATCCCGCAGCTCCAGCAGCGGATCGTGTACGCCGTGCCGCCGGGCCCCGGGTTCGCCGTCGACTCCTTCCCCGAGCAGCTCCACAAGCCGGTCACCGATCACGGTGACTTCATCAACGTCTTCAGCGACTCGCTGATGAGGAAGGCGGTGACCTGCATCAACACGGGGCGCAGCTGCGCCTGACCGACAGGGCGCGCACGCGCCTGGAAACACCCGCTCCCCCTGATGGGCTCCCCCGGGTCACCCCACCCGGGGGAGCACGCACACTGCGCGGTCAGCTCATGTGGTGGTGTCCGGAATGGTTGGTCCCGGTCTCGACACTCCCACCGAGCCGGCCGCGCAGTGCGTCGACCACGCTCTCGTCGCCCACGGCGACCCACTTGCGGCCCACCAGATAGGCGCCGCCGTAGTCCTTGGCTCCGTTGATCCACTCCCGCTGGCCCCGGTCCGTGGCGAAGGTCGCCAGGACGTACCGGCCGTCCGGGGTGTCGCAGTTGGCCTGCCGGAGCTCGGCCGCGTCGGTGGAGATCTTCGGCTTGCAGGCGGCCTGGGCCGCTATCTCTTCGAGGGTTCCGCCGGCCGTCTTGGGCGCGTCGTGGCCGCCCCCGCCGCAGCCCGCGGCTAGGGTCACGACCGCGGCTGCCAGGGCCGCTCGTACAAGGGTGCGCATACCTCCATCGTGCCTTCAACCACCCCCTCCCCGTGGGCATTTGGCCATTTCAGTGGCCTCGTGACCCGACAGTCGCCACACCGTCACCGTGCGCTCCGCAGGCGCCTGCCGGCGCCCCCGACGACACGAGGAGCGCCGAGACCGTGACCGTGAGACCGAGCCCGCCGACCCCCGTCGAACCCGCCGAGGCGTACGGCGCCGGGCCCGGCGAAAGCCCCCGGCCGGGGCCCGCCGCCGGGGCGTCGCGCCCCGCGTACGCGGCCCCGGCTCCCTCCGCGGTTGCACAGCCGCTTGACAGCGGCACCGGCCGCACCGACCTCTGCACCGACCTGGCGGCCCGCGCCCGGCCGCCCCTGCCCCAGGAGTGCGTCCGCCCATGACCGCGATCCCCGCCACCAGCGTCGCCAACCTCCGCGATCTCGGCGGTACGCCGCTCGCCGGGGGCCGTACGGTCCGGTCCGGCCTGGTCTTCCGCGCCGGGGCGCTCGACCGGTTCGACCCGGCCGGTGACCCGGCGGTGGCCGGGCTCGGGCTCCGTACCGTCGTCGACCTCCGTACGGACGCGGAGCGCGCCGAGCGGCCCGACCGGCTGCCGGACGGGGCGCGGCTGGTCGTCGCGGACGCGCTGGCCGACGCGGTGAGCGCCCACGGGGCGCCCCCGGCCGCCCGGCTGCGGCGGGTGCTGGCCGACCCGGTGGCGGCCGAGCAGCACCTCGGCGGGGGCCGGGCGCGGACGGTCTTCGAGGACCTCTACCGGGGCCTGGTGACGTCGGCGTCGGCCCGGGCCGCGTACGGAACGCTGCTGCGGGAGCTGGCGGCCGAGGCGGCGGGGCCGCTGCTCTTCCACTGCACGGCGGGCAAGGACCGTACGGGGTGGGGGGCGACGGTGCTGCTGTCGCTGCTGGGGGCGGAGCCGGAGGTGGTGGAGCGGGAGTACCTGGCGGTGAACGCGGCGGTGCGGCAGGCGTTCGCGCCGCTGGTCGAGGGGTTCACGGCGCAGGGCGGCGACCCGGAGGTGGCCCTGGCGGTGATCGGGGTGGTGCCGGAGTATTTGGCGGCGGGCCTGGAGGAGGTGGCGTCGCGGTACGGGTCGATGGAGGCGTACGCGCGGGACGGTCTCGGGGTGGACGACGAGGCGCTCGGGCGCCTGCGGGCCCGGCTGACGAGCGCCCCCTGAGCCGGGCGCGGCCCCGCCGACGAGGACCGGGCGGCGACGGGCGCGGTGACCATCCCACGATTCGCTCGTTTTGCTGAACGTGGCCCCGCCCCAGGACATCCTCACCCGCCCCACCCCCGTCGGCATCGAGCAGGCCGAAGCCGCTCTCGTGGAGCACTATCCCCGGCTGACCCGGCTCGCCTACCTCGTGCTGCCGCCCTCCCTCGGGCGCAACCGACGGGTGCTGACCGCGCACGCGCTGGTGCAGCGCTCGCTGCCCCGGGGCCGCGCCGCCACCCGGGCGGCGATCCCGGCGCCCCGGCGCGGCGACCCGGGGTACGGCTTCGTGCGGCGCCAGGTCGTGCGGCAGGCGCTGGAGGCCGGGCTGCCGCTGCGGCGGCGGGCGTGGCCCAAGCGGGCGCAGCTGCCGCCGGTGCTGCCGCAGGTGTGGGGGCTGCGGCTGTTCCCCCGCTCCGGCGGTGCCGACGAACTCGCCCTGGACCAGCGGCTCTCCGCGCTCAGCGGGCCCGCGCGGGCCGCGTTCGTGCTGCGCGGCCTGGACCGGCTGAGCGACGCGGAGGTGCGCAGAGAACTCGACGCCGTGGGGGTCGAGGACGCCGGGGCCGCCGTGGAGGAGGCCGGCGAGCCCGGCGCCGCGGCGGCGCTCCTGGAGGCCGCCGAGTTCGACCCCTGCTCGCTCCAGGCCCGGCCGACCGACCTGATGCGCCGCCGCCAGCACCTGCGCGCCGCCCTGGTCGCCGCCGCGGCGCTGACGGTCTGCGGCACGCTGCTCGGCCTGCCGGGCGACGGCTGGGGCCCGGACGGCGCCGCCGCGCCGCCGTACGCGCGCAACCCCGCCGCCGAAGCCGCCCTCGACCCGAGCCGGGTCGTCCGGGTGGACGCGGCGGTGTGGCGCACCTCGGCCCGTACCGACTTCTCCGTCTGGCCCGCCCGGGGCTCCCTCACCGGCGACAGCGCGCTGCTGCGGCGCGCGCTCGCCGTCTGGGCGCGGCCGGGCCGCTCCGTGCAGGTCTCCGCCACGCCGAGGACGCCCTCGGGCCCGCCGATGGGCGCGCCCCAGCTGCTGTACGCGGGCAAGGTCGACCGGGCCTCGGTGGTGCTCTTCTACGACGGCCTGCGGGTCGCCCGGTACGCGGAGCCGCTGGACGGCACCGCGGGCGCGGCGCTCGACTTCGCGCGCGTGGACGGCGCGGACGCCGCCTCGGCCGGGGCGCTCGTGGTCGGCCGCACCGACGGCAACGTGCGCTATCTGACCGCCCCCTGGGTGCGCGAGGCGGCCGTGCGGGACCTGCTCGATCCGGCGGCGGCCCCCCGCCCGCTGGTCCGTGACGGGGACGGCGTGACCGTCCCGCTGGTCTCGCCCGCGCAGGCCCGCGACTGCGCCTCCTGGGACGTGCTCCAACTGCGCGAGGACGGCGGCAACGCGGCCGCGCGGCTCCTGACCGACCTCGGCGAGCTCGCGCCCGCCCGCCTCACCTGGGGGCCGCCGGACGCGCCCAGGGACGTCACCGGCACCGCCGCCCGCGAGGGCTGGGCCCGTACCGCCTGCCTGCTCCCCACGGTCCGCTCGCACGGCGTCCGGACGGTGAACGCCTGGCAGTACGCGAGGCAGCCGCTGCCCGAGGCCAACGGGACCGCCGCCTGGCTCTGCACCCGGGCCGACACCTGGTCCGGCACGGACAGCAGGGTGCTCGCCCAGTTCCAGGCGCCGGGCGCGCCGAAGGGCACCGCGGGCGCCGTCGCCGCACGCGCCGACGACAGCGCCGCCTGCGGCACGCACCGGCCGCAGGTGCTGGCCGGGGTGCTGTGGAAGTCCCGGGGCGGGCACTGGTACGTGCTGGCCGCGGGCAGCGAGGACCTGGTCAAGGTGGCCGTCTCCGGCGGTGTCGAGGCGGCCGAGCGCGGCCATCTCCTCGCGGTGCGCACCCAGGAGGGCGCCCGCGCCCAGCTGGGCGGGCGCCTCGCGGACGGCACCGAGGTCACCGCCCTGCGCTGAGCCCCGGCGGGCGGGGGCGGGCCGGGGGCGGGCGGGATCCGCACCGGATTCGTCCGGACAACTCCGCGCACACCCCTGGTCCCGATGCCTACCCGTCAGTACATTGACGCCATGTCTAATACGCCGCAGCCCGCTCCGGTGGTCTCGGAGCACCAGGAGCTCAAGGCCAGGAACGTCTCGTTCGCCTGGGAGGAGACGCCGCTCCACTGGATACCCGGCGACCCGTTCACCGGGCACACCATCAACGTGCTGCATCTGCTGCTCCCGGCGGGCGAGCGCTGGTTCGTGCACGTGTACAAACAGGTGCTGCCGTACATCCGCGACGAGCGGCTGCGCGAGGACGTCATCGGGTTCATCGGCCAGGAGGCCACGCACGCCGCGGCCCACGACGACGTGCTCCCCCACCTCAAGGCGCTCGGCCTCGACCCCACCCCGTACACCGCGCAGGTCGACTGGCTCTTCGAGAAGCTCCTCGGCGACCGGACGCTGCCGCCGGGGCGGGCGCGCCGGTGGTGGCTGATGGAGCGGGTCGCCACCATCGCGGCGATCGAGCACTACACGGCGTTCCTGGGCGACTGGATCCTCAACGCGGACACCCTGGACGCGCGCGGCGCCGACGCGGTGATGCTGGACCTGCTGCGCTGGCACGGCGCCGAGGAGGTCGAGCACCGCTCGGTCGCCTTCGACCTCTTCCAGCACGTCGACGGCGGCTACCGGCGCCGGGTGCGGACCTGGGCGACCGCGTTCACCGCGCTGGTCTTCCTCTGGCAGCGCGGCGCCCGCTTCTTCATGGAGAACGACCCCACGCTTGCGGACGGCAAGGCCACCTTCGGCGCCTTCCTGCGCTCCGGGCGGCAGGGCACGCTGCCGACCGCCGGGGCGATGGCGCGCTCGGTCCCGCGCTATCTCAGCCGTACGTACCACCCCTCGCAGGAGGGTTCGACCGCGCAGGCCGTGGCCTATCTGGCGAGCTCGCCCGGCGCCAACGGGGGCCGCTGACATGCCGCGCACGAGCTCCGTGGTGCTGGCCGCGGGGGCGGCGCTGCTGGTGCGGCGGGCGGTGCGCCGCCGGATCGCCGCCTCCCCGCTGTGGCCGCTGCCCGCGCTGGAGACGCCCGTGTCGGGGCAGGGCGGGCGCAGGGCCGCCTCGCTGCGGCTCACCGTCGCCGAACGGGCCGTGCCCGCCGAGGGCGTGGTGCTGCTGCGGCTCGCCTCGCCGACGGGCGCGCCGCTGCCCGCGTGGCGGCCGGGCGCCCATCTCGACCTGCTGCTGCCGTCCGGGCTCGTCCGGCAGTACTCGCTCTGCGGCGACCCGGCCGACCGCTCCGCCTACACCGTCGCCACCCGCCTGATCGAGGACGGGCGGGGCGGCTCGCGCGAAGTGCACGAGCTGCTGCGCGAGGGCACCGGACTGGTCGTGCGCGGGCCGCGCAACCGCTTCCCGCTGACCCCGGCGCCCTCGTACGCGTTCGTCGCCGGCGGCATCGGCATCACCCCGGTGCTGCCCATGCTGCGGGCCGTCGAGGCGGCGGGCGGCGCGTGGCGGCTGCTGTACGGGGGCCGGTCGCGGGCCTCCATGCCGTTCCTGGACGAGATCGAGAAGCTGGGGGCGGGGGACGCCCGGGTCACGGTGGTGCCGGAGGACGAGGCCGGACTGCCCGACGCGGCCGCCTTCCTGGCCGGTACGGACGAGGGCGCGGCGGTGTACTGCTGCGGCCCCGAGCCGCTGATGGACGCGGTGGCGGCGGCCCTGCCCGAGGGGCGCGCCCTCCATCTGGAGCGGTTCACGCCCGGCGCCGGCACCGCGCAGCTCGGCACCTTCGAGGTCGAACTGCGCCGCACGGGCCGCACGCTCACCGTCCCCGCGGGCCGCTCGGTGCTCGCCACGGTCCGCGAGGAGCTGCCGGACCTCGCGTACTCGTGCCGGCAGGGCTTCTGCGGAACCTGTCAACAGCGGGTCCTGGAAGGCGAGGTGGACCACCAGGACGAGCTGCTCACGGACGCCGAGCGCGAGGACTCCATGCTGATCTGCGTCTCGCGCTGCCGGGGACGGAAACTCGTGCTCGACCTGTAGGTACCCTGTTCGCATGACGACCGGGGTGCGGCGCAGGATGGG
Organism: Streptomyces sp. NPDC005878; assembly: GCF_040629815.1. NCBI lineage: Bacteria > Bacillati > Actinomycetota > Actinomycetes > Kitasatosporales > Streptomycetaceae > Streptomyces > Streptomyces sp. NPDC005878. The sequence goes on along the minus strand of NZ_JBEXWK010000032.1, from coordinate 73,583 downwards.
CGTCGAAGAGCGCAGGCGGCAGCTGATCGGGGTCGCGCTGGAGCTGTTCAGCCACCGCTCCCCCGACGACGTGTCCATCGACGAGATAGCGGCGGCGGCCGGGATATCCCGGCCGCTCGTCTACCACTACTTCCCCGGCAAGCAGAGCCTGTACGAGGCGGCGCTGCGGATGGCCGCCGACGAGCTGGCGGCCCGGTTCGTGGAGCCGCACGAGGGGCCGCTGGGGGCCCGGCTGCTGCGGGTGATGGGCCGCTTCTTCGACTTCGTCGAGGGCCACGGCCCGGGCTTCGCCGCGCTGATGCGGGGCGGTCCCGCGGCCTCGGCGGGCAACTCGACCACCGCCAACGCGATGATCGACGAGGTGCGGCACGCCGCCTACCTCCAGATCCTCGCCCACCTCGGCGTCCAGGACCCGCCCGCGCGGCTGGAGTTGGTGGTGCGCTCCTGGGTCTCGCTCGCCGAGTGCACGGCTCTGATCTGGCTGGACGGCCGCCGTATCCCGCGCGCCGAGCTGGAGTTGCAGCTGGTCCACGACTTCGCGGCGCTGGCGGCGGTGAGCGCGGCCTATGACGAGGAGATGGCGGCGGTGGTCCTGCGGATGCTCGCGGACGAGCCGGCGGACGGCCCGTTCGGCGACCTGGTGGCCCGGCTGACGGCCCTGGCGCCCCGCTGAATCCGCCGGACCCGTACGTTGATCACCATGACGACACCCGCGGAGACGCTCTCCTTCCGCCTGGCCTCCGACGAGGACCTGCCCACGCTCGTGGCGCTGTACGACGGCGCCGCCCGCTGGATGCGGGACAGCGGCATCGACCAGTGGCGGCCCGGCGAGAGGGACGCGGACCACTTCCGCCGGCGGATCGCCGAGGGCGAGGTCTGGCTGGCGCTGACCGCCGACGGGCGGGCGGCCGGGGCGTACGAGCTGTGGTGGCGCGACGAGCCCGCCTGGGGCGTACGGCCGCCGGAGGCGGGCTATGTGCACCGGCTGATGACGGACCGCGCGCTGGCCCCCGCCGGGACCGGCCGGGCCCTGCTCGCCCACGCCGAGCGGCGCATCGCGGCGGCCGGGCGCCCGCTTTCCCGCCTGGACTTCAAGGCCTCAAGCCCCGGGCTGCGCACCTACTACGAGCGGGCCGGGTACGCGGTGGCGGGCGAGCAGCCCTTCAAGGAGGGCGGGGGCGGCAGCGGCTACGCCGTCGTCCTGATGGAGAAGCGGCTCGGCTGAACCGCGCGCGGCACACCGCTCAGGCCGGCCCCGTGAGCCGCGGCGGGGCGCCCCTTCGGTAGGACGTGCGCCGCCCCCGGGGGTCAACCGCCCTGGGCGAAGTCACCCTTGAGGGCATGGCTGAGCCCCTGGTCGAGCCCGGCGCGCACCCCCCGGTGGAAGGCGCTGTCGTACGCCTGGTCGCCCAGCGCGGCCCTGGCCCGGCGCTCGCACTCCTCGCGGACGGCGGTGAGCCGCGGCGCGCCCATCTGGGCCTTGCCGACGGTACGCCAGTACTCCTGCCCGATGCCGAGGACCAGGGCGCCCTCCTCGCCGTCGCCCCGCGCGGCGAGCGCGCAGGCGAGCAGGTCGAGGCCGAGGGCGATGCCGAAGCTGTCGTGGAGCAGCCGTTTGCCGGTCAGCATGGCGCGGGCGTGCTCGGCGGCCTCGGTGGCGCGGCCCAGCTCCAGCGCGATGACGGCGAGCGTGTAGTCGGCGTACGCCCGCAGCCAGCGCTCCCCGCGGCTCGCGCACTCGTCGCGCAGCCAGGTGGCCTCGGCGGCGGCCTCCTCGTGGCGGCCCAGGTTGGCGAGGGCGTAGACGCGGACGAGCGCGCACAGGGCGAGTCCGGGTGTGAACGCCACGGCGGCCGCGTCGATGGCGGGGGTGCAGACGTCGAGGGCGCCCTCCGCGTCGCCGGGCATCAGGACGGCGACGCCGAGCAGATAGGCGGCGCGCAGCCGGGACTCGGGGTCGGTGGCGCGGGCGACGGACCGCCGGCCGTGGCGCAGCGCGGTCTCCAGGTCGCCCTGGAGGAGGGCGATGGCGCCGAGCGCCCACTCGGCGCGGTCGCGATGGTGGCCGGGGCCGGGGACGAGGTCGAGGGCGCGCTCCAGATAGCCGCGGCCCTCGTGCAGATGGCCGCAGCAGAACCAGAAGAACCAGAGCGAGGCGGCCAGATCGAGCGCGGCGCCGGGGTCGTGGGCGAGCAGGTGCTCCAGGGCCGCGCGCAGATCGGCCTGTTCGCCTTCCAGCCGTTCGTACCACTCGACCTGCTCCGGGCCCAGCCAGGCGGTCTCCGCGGCGCGGACCAGCCGGCGGCAGCGCTCGGCGTGCCGACGGGCCACGGCCGTCTCCTCGCCGAGTTCGCCGAGCCACTGGCGGCCGTACTCGCGGATGGTGTCGAGCATCCGGTAGCCGATCCGGCCGCGGTGCGCGCCGGGCCGGACGACGGACTTGGCGGCGAGACCGGCGAGCGCGGGGCCGACGGCCTCGGGGGCGAGCGGGCCGCCCGCGGCGACGTCCTGGGCGGCCGTGAGGTCGAAGCCGCCGGCGAAGACGGAGAGCCGGGCCCACAGCAGCCGTTCCAGCGGGGCGCACAGCTCGTGGCTCCAGCCGATGGCGGTGCGCATGGTCTGGTGCCGGGGCAGCCGGTCGGACCGGGTGTCGGTGAGGATCTCGAAGCGGGAGTCGAGCCGTTCGGCCAGTTGCTCGACGCTCCACAGGCGCAGCCGGGCACCGGCGAGTTCGATGGCGAGGGGGATGCCGTCGAGTCTGCGGCAGACGGCGGCGGCGGCCTCGGCGCGGGCGGGGGCCTCGAAGGACTTCAGCGACAGGTGCGGCACGGCGTCCACGGCGCGCTGCTTGAAGAGGGTGAGGGCCGCGCCGCCGGGCGGCAGCGGCCCGAGCGGGAAGACGTGTTCCTCGGGGCGCCCCAGGGGCTGCCTGCTGGTGGCGAGGACGGTGAGCCCGGGTGAGGTCTGGAGCAGTTCGCCGATGAGGTGGCCGCAGGCGGAGACGAGGTGTTCGCAGGTGTCGAGGACCAGGAGCAGGCGTTGGTCGGCGAGCCGTCCGCACAGCGCCTCGGCGGCGCTGCGGGCGCTCTGGTCGGTGACGCCCAGGTGGTCGGCGACGGTGGCGTCGAGCAGGTCGGGGTCGCAGAGCGGGGACAGTTCGACCCACCACACCCCGTCGGGGCAGAAGGCGCGGCGGTCTCGGGCGCCGCGCAGGGCGAGCCGGGATTTGCCCACGCCGCCCGGGCCGGTGACCGTGACCAGCCGGTGGTCGCGCAACAGACCGTCCAGGGTGGCCAGTTCCGCCGACCGGCCCACGAAGCTCGTGGTCTCCGCTGGAAGATTCCCCAACACGGGCACAGTCTGGACCAGACGATCGCCCACTCCCGCCACGAAGGCCCGGTTCAACGGGAAACAGTCACAATGAGGCCAGGAATGATCAGGTCGACGCCACTTGTGAACGCACGAAGAGCATCGGATGGTCGTCTGCCGGTCAGTCCCGTACGCGCGCGGTGGACCCCCGCACCACCAGCTCCGGCTGGAACACGAACTCCGTCCGCTGCACCGGATTCCCCCGGATCTCCTCCAGGAGCGCCCCCACCGCGGCCGCCGCCATCGCCCGCACCGGCTGGCGGACGGTGGTCAGGGGCGGGTCGGTGAAGGCGATCAGCCGCGAGTCGTCGAAGCCCACCACCGACACCTGGCCGGGCACCGCGAGCCCGCGCTCGCGCGCCGCGCGCACCGCCCCGAGCGCCATCATGTCGCTGGCGCACACCACTCCCGTACACCCCTGGTCGAGCAGCGTGCCCGCCGCCACCTGGCCGCCCTCGACACCGAAGAGGGTGTGCCCGATGTACGCGGCGGCCTCCTCGGCACGCAGCCCGAAGCGCTCTCCCAGCGCGGCCGTGAACCCCTCGGCCTTGCGCCGCGAGGGCACGTACCGCGCCGGACCGGCCGCCAGACCGATCCGGGTGTGGCCGAGGTCGGCGAGATGGCCCACCGCCATCGTCATCGCCGCGCGGTCGTCGGGTGAGACGAAGGGGGCGGGGATCCGTTCGTTGTACCCGTTGACCAGCACGAACGGCACCCCGCGCTCGGTCAGCGCCAGATAGCGGGCGGGGTCGGCGGCGGTGTCGGCGTGCAGCCCCGACAGGAACACGATGCCGTTGACCCCGCGCTCCTCCAACTGCTCGACCAGCTCGTCCTCGGTCACCCCGCCGGGCAGCTGGGTGCAGAGCACCGGGGTGTAGCCGTGCCCGGCCAGCAGCTGCTCCACGGCCTGGGCGAAGGCCGGGAAGATGGGGTTGGTGAGCTCCGGGGTGACCAGGCCGATCAGACCGGCGCTGCGGTGGCGCAGCCGGGCGGGCCGCTCCCAGCCGAGGACGTCCAGGGCCGCGAGCACCCGCTGGCGGGTGGCGTCGGCGACACCTGGGCGCCCGTTGAGCACCCGGCTGACGGTGGCCTCGCTGACGGCCGCCTGGGAGGCGATGTCGGCGAGGCGCGGCCCGGCGTCGGTCACACCGCCCACCACACGGTGGTGTCGGCGTCGAGTACGAACTCCTCACCCTCCACGAGGACGTCACCGCCCGCGCTGGAGAGCAGCACCTTCCCGCTCTCGGGCGCGGGCAGCCGGACCGGCTCCTCGGTGAGGTTCACCGTGCAGACGAACCCCTCGCGGGCGAAGGCGAGGACGCCCTCGGGGGCCTCCAGCCAGCGGACGGCGTCGCCCCTGCCGAGGCCCGGGTGCGCGCGGCGGGCGGCGAGGGCCGCGCGGTAGAGCTCCAGGGTGGAGCCGGGGTCACCGGTCTGGGCCTCGACGGAGAGCGCGCCCCAGGAGTCGGGCTGCGGGAGCCAGCTGCCGCCGCTGCCGAAGCCGTACGAGGGTCCCTCCTGGGTCCACGGGATGGGCACCCGGCAGCCGTCGCGGAAGCCGTCCTGGCCCTCGGCGCGGAAGAAGGACGGGTCCTGGCGCACCTCGTCGGGCAGGTCGGTGACGTCGGGCAGGCCCAGCTCCTCGCCCTGGTAGAGGTAGGCGGAGCCGGGCAACGCCAGCATCAGCAGCGTCGCGGCCCGCGCCCGGCGCAGCCCCAGCTCACGGTCGCCCGGTGTGCGCAGCTGGGTGCCCAGGCCCGGCGGGTTGGCGAAGCGGGTGGCGTGCCGGGTGACGTCGTGGTTGGAGAGCACCCAGGTCGCGGGCGCGCCGACCGGGCGCATCGCGGCGAGCGAGACGTCGATGACGTCCCGCAGCGCGGCGGCGTCCCACGGGGCGCCCAGGTACTGGAAGTTGAAGGCCTGGTGCAGCTCGTCGGGGCGTACGTAGTGGGCCGTACGCTCCACGGTGGGCGTCCACGCCTCGGCGACGGCTATGCGCTCGCCGGGGTACTCGTCGAGGATCAGCCGCCAGGAGCGGTAGATCTCGTGGACACCGTCCTGGTCGAAGAACGGCATGACATCGTTGCCGAGCAGCTTGAGCTGCTCGCTGCCGCCGATGTCGGGCAGCCCGGCCGCCTTGACCAGCCCGTGGGCGACGTCGACGCGGAACCCGTCGACGCCCATGTCCAGCCAGAACCGCAGGATCGAGCGGAACTCGTCGGCGACGGCGGGGTGCTCCCAGTTGAAGTCGGGCTGCTCCGGGGCGAACAGGTGCAGATACCACTCGCCGTCCTCGGTACGGGTCCACGCCGGCCCGCCGAAGATGGACTCCCAGTCGTTGGGCGGCAGCTCGCCGCTGTCGCCGCGCCCCGGGCGGAAGTGGTAGCGCGCCCGCAGCGGCGATCCCGGGCCCTCCCGCAGGGCCCGCTTGAACCACTCGTGCTGGTCGGAGGAGTGGTTGGGGACGAGGTCGACGATGATGCGCAGCCCGAGGTCGTGGGCGTCGCGGATCAGGGCGTCGGCGTCGTGCAGGGTGCCGAACATCGGGTCGATGGCGCGGTAGTCGGCGACGTCGTAGCCGGCGTCGGCCTGCGGGGAGGCGTAGAAGGGAGAGAGCCAGACGGCGTCGACGCCGAGGTCGCGCAGGTGCGGGAGGCGGGCGCGGACGCCGTTGAGGTCACCCATCCCGTCGCCGTCGGCGTCGGCGAAGCTGCGCGGATAGACCTGGTAGATCACGGCGTCCTGCCACCAGCCGGTGCGGGTGTCACCCGTGGGGGTGGTGGCGGGGGCGGTGAGGTGCGGGGTCATGTTGTCCCTGGGTCCTGGGTCGGTGTGGTGGTTGCTCTGAGCGGCCCTTTTTGGGCCCGGTCGTCGTCT
>NZ_JBEXWK010000032.1:45396-67239 GCF_040629815.1 Streptomyces sp. NPDC005878 | reverse complement strand
CTGCGGATGGTGGTGGGCTGGTCGCGCAGTTCCCCGCGCCCCTTAAGGGACCGGTCGTCGTCTGCGGGTAGTGGGTGGTCCCCTTTTGGGCCCGGTCGTCGTCTGCGGATGGTGGTGGGCTGGTCGCGCAGTTCCCCGCGCCCCTTAAGGGACCGGTCGTCGTCTGCGGGTAGTGGGTGGTCCCCTTTTGGGCCCGGCCTTCGTCTGCGGATGGTGGTGGGCTGGTCGCGCAGTTCCCCGCGCCCCTTCAAGGGCCGGTGGTCATCAGCGGGTAGTGGGTGGTTGCTCGCGCCGTTCCTCGCGCCCCTTCGGGGCCCGGTCGTCGTGTGTCGGGCGGCTTCGGGTGCTTGCGCCCCTCGGGCGGGGCAGTCGGGCCCCTCCGGCGTTTGAGGAGCGGGGGCCGGGGCGGAGCCCCGGGCCTTTCAGGGGCGCGGGGAACTGCGCGACCAGCCCCCACCGGCCCGCGGACGAACGTGAACCGGGGTCCAGGGGCCGCAGGCCCGGGGTGCACGCCCCCATCCGGGGTCCAGGGGCCGCAGGCCCCGGGGTGCTGGGGGCGTGGACCTCGGCCGGGGGTCCGGGGGCTGCGCCCCCGGAAACAGACCTCACCCCTTTGTCGCCCCCGCCGTCATCCCCGCGACCAAGTGCTTCTGCGCGAACAGGAAGAACACCGCCGCCGGCACCGCGATCAGTACGGACGCCGCCGTCATCGGACCCCAGTTCGCCGTGTACTGGGTGACGAACGTCTGAAGCCCGCCCGCCAGCGTCAGGTTCTCGTCCCCCACCATGAACGCCGACGAGTACGCGACCTCGCCCCACGCCGTGATGAAGGAGTAGAAGGCGGTCACGGCGAGCCCGGGCTTGGCAAGCGGCAGGATCAGGCGCCAGAACGTGCCGAACGGGTTCAGCCCGTCCACCCGCCCCGACTCGTCGATCTCCACCGGGATGCCGTCGAAGAAGCCCTTCATCATCCAGGCGCAGAACGGGACCGCGATCGTCAGATACGTGATGATCAGGCCCACCGGCTGGTTCAGCAGCCCCAGCTGGCCCATGAGGTTGTAGAGCGGGACGATCAGGATCGCCATCGGGAACATCTGGGTGATCAGCAGCGTCCACATCAGCGGCCGCATCCCGGGGAACTTGAAGCGGCTCACCGCGTAGCCGGTGGTCGCGGAGATGAAGACGCCGAGCAGCGTCGTCACCCCGGCGATCAGCGCCGAGTTCCCGAACCAGGTGAAGAAGCTCGTCTTGTCCACCAGGTAGCGGTAGTTGTCGAGCGTCGTGTCCTTGAAGAAGTCCGTGGTGATCGCGTACTTCGCCGGCTTCAGCGAGGTCAGCAGCACCCACAGGACGGGGAAGACGGCGATGACCGACGCCGTGATCAGCGTGGCGTGCAGCCCGACGGAGGCGAGCGGCGAGCGCCTGCCCCGTACCGGACCGCGCGTACGCGCGGACTCCCGTGCCGACGACATCGTCACCACACCTCTCCCTGCTTGCGAAGCGAGCGCCGGTACACGAGCGCGAAGACCATCAGCACCGCGAGGATCAGCACGCCCCACGTCGCCGACCCGGCGAAGTCCCGCGGGCTCTCCACGAAGGCCTGCCGGAACGCCTGCGTCACCAGGATCTCGGTGGAGTCACCGGGACCGCCCCGCGTCAGCAGGAAGATCACCGGGAACATGTTGAACGTCCAGATCGTGGAGAGCAGGATCACCGTCGAGGAGACCGCCCGCAGGCCCGGGACCGTGATGTAGAGGAACCGCTTCCAGGGCCCGGCCCCGTCCATCTCGGCCGCCTCGTACAGCTCGCCGGGGATCGACTGGAGGCCGCCGAGGAGCGCCACCATCATGAACGGGACGCCCAGCCAGACGTTGACCGCGATGACCGAGAACTTCGCCCAGGTCGGGTCGTCCAGCCAGGGCACCGCCGCGATGCCGCCGCCGTCCAGGACCTTGTTGAGCAGGCCGTTGTCGCGGTTGAAGAGGAAGCGCCAGGCGAACACCGAGACGAAGCCCGGGACCGCCCACGGCAGGATGAGCATCATCCGGTAGGCGGCGCGGCCCCGGAACTGCCGGTTGAGCATGTTCGCCAGCGCCAGGCCGAGCAGGAACGTGGTGGCGACACAGCACACCGTCCACACCACGGTCCACACCAGCCGCTGCATGAAGACCGGGTCGTTCAGCACGTCCACGTAGTTGTCGAGGCCGACGAACGTGTACGTGGCGTCGATGTGGTTGGCGCCGATCGTGCGGCCGACGTTGCGCTCGTTGGCGTCGGTCAGCGACAGGTAGACGCCGCGGCCGAGCGGCCATCCGATGATCACGCCGAGGACGATCACCACGGGGGCGACCATGGTCCAGGCGTACCAGTGCGTCGAGAGCGCCCGCCGGAGCCGGCCGGGGCGCTCGCCGGTCGCGCGGCCCCGGCCGCGGGCGCTCTCGCCCGCGGCCTTCGCCGTCGACTGGCCGGTGTGGACAGTCATGTCAGTCAGTACCCGTCTCCCGCTGCCCGTCCGCTACTTCCAGTCCTTGAGGATCTTGTGGAAGGCGGTGGCGGCGTCCTTGGCCGCGTCCTCGGGCGAGGAGGCGCCGGTCACGGCCTTGGTGAACTGGAGCTTCAGCGGCTCGAAGAGGGCGCCGTTCTCCGGGATCCAGGCGCGCTCGACGGCCTTGTCGACGGCCGGCTTGAAGAACGTGACCATCTCGTTGGACTTCACGTCCGGCTGGTCGTACGCGGCGGTCCGGGTCGGCAGCAGGCTGAGCGCCTTGGTGGTCTGCACCTGGACGGTCTGCGAGGTGAGGTAGTCGACGAAGGCGTGCGAGGCGTCGCGGTTCTTGGAGCCCGCGTAGACCGCGAGGTCGTGGCCGCCCTGCGGGGCGCCCTGGGCGGCCGAGCCCGCCGGGACGACGGCGACACCCAGGTTGGACTTGTCCTTGAACTCGTCGCCCGCGTACACGTCCGCCACCGACCAGGGGCCGTTGACCATCATGGCGACCTTGCCCGACTTGAAGGCGGTCTCCATGTTGTTCCACCCGTCGGTGGCGTTGGTGATCGCGGCGCCGGAGGTGACCAGGTCGCGGGCGGCCTTGAAGGCCTTGACGCCGGCCGGGGCGTCCACGGTGACCTTCTTGTTCTTGGCGTCGACCAGGTCGCCGCCCTCGCCGTAGATGAACGGCAGGAACCAGAAGGAGTCGTCGCCGCGCAGGTACAGGCCGGTCTTGCCGGTCTTGGACTTGATGGCGGCGGCGGCCGTCTTCAGCTCCTCCAGGGACTTCGGCGCCTCGACGCCGGCCTCCTTGAGCATCTTCTTGTTGTAGAAGAGGCCGAGGGTGTCGATGACCTGCGGGACGGCGTACATCTGGCCGTCGTACTTGCCGCTGGCCGCGGCCTGCTTGAGGAAGGCGGAGTCCACTTCCTTGGCCTTGGCGTCCGGGACCTTGTCCAGGTAGCCGAGCGAGGCGAAGTCGGAGACCCAGCCGACGTCGGCGCGGATCACGTCCGGCGCGTCGGAGCCGCTGCTGAACGCGTTCTTGATCTTGTTCTGCGCGTCGCCGTAGGGCACGTTGACGTACTTGACGGTGACCTTGGGGTGCTGCGCGTGGAAGTCCTCGGCGATCTTCTTGAACGTGGCCTTCTCGGTGTCGTTCGAGGTGTCCCACCATGTGACGGTGCCGGAGAGCTCGCCCGAGCTCTTCTTGTCACCGCTGTCACTGCTGTCACTGTCGCCGCAAGCCGTCGCCGCGAGCGCCAGGGTCGCGACCAGCGCGGTGGCCGCTATGCCACGTCGCATGTGAACTCCTTCAACGGGTGCCGCGCCATCACGGCGCCGGATCGCCAGGAACGTAACAAGGATGAAAGAAGACCGAAAGACCTTGCGAAGAATTTCTGCAAGGCCGGTCGATCGTTACATCCGCGTGTCCACACGGTTGCCGATGCGCGCCTTGTCAGAGGGGGTCTGCGTACTCCACGGGCACGTCGGGGAGGCCGGTACCGCCCTTGCAAGGCTTCCGCAAGACCTTGCAGGACTGTTACCTTCGAGGCGCAGCGGCGTTGATCCCACAGGCGCAGGACCCCGTGCAGGCCACCGGAGAGGGACCCCGTTCATGACGCAGGAGCTGACCACGACCACCGCCGTCGCGGACGGGGCGGACCTGCCCCCCGCGAGCGGCACCGGCTGGTGGCGCGACGCGGTGATCTACCAGGTGTACGTGCGCTCCTTCGCCGACGGCGACGGCGACGGCATCGGCGACCTGCCCGGCATCCGGGCCCGGCTGCCGCACCTGGCCGCGCTCGGCGCGGACGCCGTCTGGCTCACCCCCTTCTACGCCTCCCCGCAGGCCGACGGCGGCTACGACGTGGCCGACTACCGGGCCGTCGACCCGCTCTTCGGGGACCTCCAGGACGCCGACGACCTGGTCCGCGAGGCCCACCGGCTCGGCCTGCGGGTGATCGTCGACATCGTCCCCAACCACACCTCCGACCAGCACAGCTGGTTCCGCGCGGCGCTGGCCGGCGGCCCCGAGCGCGAGCGCTACCACTTCCACCCCGGCGGCCGCGGCGCCGTGCCCGCCCAGGGCGGCGCCGCGCCCCCCAACGACTGGGAGTCGGTCTTCGGCGGCCCGGCCTGGACCCGTACCGAGGACGGCGAGTGGTATCTGCACCTGTTCGCCCCCGAGCAGCCCGACCTCAACTGGGAACACCCCGAGGTGCGGGCCGAGTTCGAGTCGGTGCTGCGCTTCTGGCTCGACCTCGGCGTCGACGGCTTCCGGATCGACGTGGCCCACGGCATGGTCAAGGCGGCCGGGCTGCCCGACATCGGCGCTCGCGAGCAGGCCAGGCTCATCGGCGCCCAGGAGCTGCCCTTCTTCGACCAGGACGGCGTCCACGAGATCCACCGCTCCTGGCGCCGGCTCCTCGACTCCTACGAGGGCGAGCGCATCGCGGTCGCGGAGGCCTGGGCCCCCTCGCCGGAGCGGCTCGCCCTGTACGTACGCCCCGACGAGCTGCACCAGGCGTTCAACTTCCAGTTCCTCACCTGCCCGTGGGACGCGGCCGAGATGCGCGCGGTCGTCGACGCCTCGCTCGCCGCGACCCGCTCGGTCGGCGCCCCCGCCACCTGGGTGCTCTCCAACCACGACGTGGTGCGCCACCCGACCCGCTACGGCGGCGGCGCCCGGGGCCTGCGCCGGGCCAGGGCCGCGGCCCTGCTGATGCTGGCGCTGCCCGGCTCCGTCTACCTCTACCAGGGCGAGGAGCTGGGTCTGCCCGAGGTGACGGACCTGCCCGACGAGGTGCGCCAGGACCCGTCCTTCTTCCGCGCCGAGGGCCAGGACGGCTTCCGTGACGGCTGCCGGGTGCCCATCCCGTGGACCGAGGACGGGCCCTCGTACGGCTTCGGCAGCGGCGGCAGCTGGCTCCCGCAGCCCGACTCCTGGCGCGGCCTCTCCGTCGAGGCGCAGTCCGGCGACCCCCGCTCGACCCTGGAGCTCTACCGCTCCGCCCTCACCCTGCGCCGCGAGCTGCCGGGCCTCGGGGACGGCGAGATGGAGTGGCTGGAGGCGCCCCGGGACGTGCTCGCGTTCGCCCGGCCGGGGTTCGTCTGCACGGTCAACACGGGCGCCGACGCGGCCCAACTCATGGTCCCGGGAAGGCCGCTGCTGTCGACGTCGGCGCTGGAGTTCACGGGCGGTAACGTCACGATCCCCGCCGAATCAGCGGTCTGGTGGGCAATCTGACGTGCGACCGGTACAGTCCAATCCCGTGACCGCACGGCTTGCCGACATCGCAGCCCAGGCGGGGGTCAGCGAAGCCACAGTCAGCCGCGTGCTCAACGGCAAGCCCGGTGTGGCCGCGGGCACCCGTGAATCGGTGCTGGCCGCCCTCGACGTCCTCGGCTACGAGCGGCCGGTGCGGCTGCGCAGGCGCAGCGCCGGTCTGGTCGGTCTGATAACGCCGGAGCTGGAGAACCCGATCTTCCCGGCGCTCGCCCAGGTCATCGGGCAGTCCCTGACCCGCCAGGGGTACACCCCGGTGCTGGCCACCCAGACGCCCGGCGGCTCCACCGAGGACGAGCTCACCGAGATGCTGGTGGACCGGGGCGTCTCGGGGATCATCTTCGTCTCCGGGCTGCACGCCGACACCACCGCCGACATGGACCGCTACGAGCAGCTGCGCGCGCAGGGCGTGCCGTACGTGCTGGTGGACGGTTTCTCGCCGAAGGTGCAGGCGCCCTTCATCTCCCCCGACGACCGGGCGGCGATGCGCCTGGCGGTCACCCACCTCGCCGCGCTCGGCCACACCCGTATCGGCCTCGCGGTGGGCCCCAAGCGGTTCGTCCCGGTGCTGCGCAAGATCGAGGGCTTCACGGCCGCGATGGAGGACGCGCTGGGGCTGACCCCCCTGGAGGCCGAGGCGCTGGTCCAGCACTCGCTGTACACGCTGGAGGGCGGCCAGGCCGCCACCACCGCGCTGATCGCGGCCGGCTGCACGGCCGTGGTGTGCGCCAGCGACATGATGGCGCTCGGGGCGATCCGGGCGGCCCGCCAGGCCGGTCTGGAGGTGCCGAAGGACATCTCGGTGGTCGGTTTCGACGACTCCCCGCTCATAGCGTTCACCGACCCCCCGCTGACCACGATCCGCAAGCCGGTGACGGCGATGGGGCAGGCGGCGGTCCGCGCGCTCCTGGAGGAGATCGGCGGTACGCCTGCGCCGCACAGCGAGTTCGTGTTCATGCCCGAACTGGTGGTTCGCGGTTCAACCGCTTCTGGACCGGCTCCCAAGTAGTCCTCCGGTGGGGCGGGCGCCCGCTTCGGCCTAAAATCGGGGGAAGAGTCACTCTCTCGTCCCTGAGGAGTCCTCCACTGGGTGGAGAAATCCGGACCGAACCCGACCGGAGGACGATCTGCGGGGAGGGGGTCCGTCTGGCAGACTCTCTCGCTATGGGTGAAATGACCGTGAAGACTCTGGAAGGTACGGCGGACACCCCGTCGGCCGCCTCGTCGGCTGCGCCCTCACCCCTCTCGGAAGAACACCCCGCCGAAGCGCCGACGCCGCCGGTCCCGGCAGCACCCGCCTCACTCCTCCAACGGCTGCGCACCCCGCGCCGCCCCCGGATCTGGTTCGAAGTCCTCCTGATCGCGGTGAGTTACTGGACGTACTCGCTGATCCGCAACGCCGTCCCCGAGCAGCGGACACAGGCGCTGGACAACGCCGACTGGCTCTGGTCGGTCGAGCAGCACCTGGGCATCGCCGTGGAGCGCTCCGTCAACCACGGCGTCAACTCGGTGACATGGCTGATCACGGGCATGAACTACTACTACGCCACACTGCACTTCGTGGTGACGATCGGCGTCCTGGTGTGGCTCTTCCGCAGCCAGCCCGGCCGCTACGCCGCGTCCCGCCTCGCCCTCTTCGCCACCACCGGCGTGGCCCTGGTGGGCTACTACTTCTACCCGCTGGCGCCGCCCCGCCTGATGAACGGCGGGGGGTTCGTCGACACCGTCCTGGCCCACCACACCTGGGGCTCGATGGCCTCCGGCGACCTGAAGAACATGTCGAACCAGTACGCGGCGATGCCGTCGATGCACATCGGCTGGTCGCTGTGGTGCGGCCTGACCGTCTTCGCGCTCGCCAAGACGCCCTGGGCGCGCGTTCTGGGCCTGCTCTACCCGGCGGCGACCCTGGTCGTCATCGTCTCGACGGCCAACCACTTCTGGCTGGACGCGGTGGGCGGCGTCCTCTGCCTCGCCTTCGGCTTCCTCCTCTCGTACGCCTGGTACGGAAAGCTCTTCCACCGGCTGCCCCGGCGGGTCGCGGCCGCACCGCGCGGCCGCGTGGTGACCGGCACGGCCCGTGCGTGACCCCCGCCTCGCCCGCCCCCGCCCGGCCCGCTCCGGATAGGCTCGTTCCCGACCTTGATCCGGCGCGGAGCCGGGCGCGGTGGCAGGAGGAGGCGGCGGAATGACGGCGGTGCCCGGGCGCAGGAGCAGCACCTTCACACGGCTGCTGCGGTTCGGCTTCACCGACCCGTCGGCGGCCGAACGGCTCCTCGACGTTCCCGAGCTCGCCTCCGTACGGACCGACCCGGTGCTCCTGGACGCGCTGGGCGCCACCGCCGACCCCGATCTGGCGCTCGCCGGGCTGGTACGGATCGTGGAGGCGCAGGACCCGGCCGAGCGGCGGGCGCTGCTGGACACCCTGATCACCGCCAAACCGCTGCGGGACCGGCTGCTGGGGGTCCTGGGCGCCTCCGAGGCGCTGGGCGACCACCTGGCCCGGCATCCGCGCGACTGGCACGCCCTCGTCACCTACGAGGCCGCGGACCTGCATCCGGGGGTCGCGGAGTTCGAGCGGGGCCTGGCCGGGGCCCGCGACCCGGTGGCGCTGCGGATCGCCTACCGCCGGTGCCTGCTGGCCATAGCGGCCCGTGACGTGTGCGGGACGACCGACGTGGCCGAGGCGGCGGCCGAGCTCGCGGACCTGGCCACCGCCACCCTGCGGGCGGCGCTCGCCATCGCCCGGACCGCGGCCCCCGAGGACGCCGCCCTGTGCCGGCTCGCGGTCATCGCGATGGGCAAGTGCGGCGGCCACGAGCTGAACTACGTCTCCGACGTCGACGTGATCTTCGTCGGGGAGCCCGCCGAGGGCGCCGACGAGCGCAAGGCGCTCCAGGCCGCCACCCGGCTCGCCTCGCATCTCATGCGGATCTGCTCGGAGACCACCGTCGAGGGCACCATCTGGCCCGTCGACGCCAATCTGCGCCCCGAGGGCCGCAACGGCCCGCTGGTGCGCACGCTCTCCTCGCACCTCGCCTACTACCAGCGCTGGGCCAAGACCTGGGAGTTCCAGGCGCTGCTCAAGGCGCGGGCGGTGGCCGGGGACCCGGAGCTGGGCGCCGCCTACATCGAAGCCGTCTCGCCGCTGGTGTGGCAGGCGGCCGAGCGCGACAACTTCGTCGCCGACGTGCAGAAGATGCGCCGCCGGGTCATCGACACCATCCCGGCCGCCCAGGTGGAGCGCGAGCTGAAGCTCGGTCCCGGCGGACTGCGGGACGTCGAGTTCGCCGTCCAGCTCCTCCAGCTCGTACACGGCCGCAGCGACGCCACCCTGCACAGCGGCACCACCCTGGACGCCCTCGGCGCGCTCGCGGCGGGCGGCTACGTGGGACGCGCGGACGCCGCCCAGCTCGACGAGGCGTACCGCTTCCTGCGCGCGATGGAGCACCGCATCCAGCTGTACCGGCTGCGCCGCACCCATCTGGTGCCCGAGGACGAGGCCGACCTGCGGCGCCTGGGCCGCTCGCTGGGCCTGCGCACCGAGCCGGTGAGCACCCTCAACCGGGAGTGGAAGAGGCACGCCTCCGTGGTGCGGCGGCTGCACGAGAAGCTCTTCTACCGTCCGCTGCTCGACGCCGTCGCCCAGCTCTCCCCCGGCGAGACCCGGCTCAGCCCGCGCGCGGCGGGCCAGCGCCTGGAGGCCCTGGGCTACGCGGACCCCACCTCGGCCCTGCGGCACCTGGAGGCGCTCTCCTCGGGCGTGACCCGCAAGGCCGCCATCCAGCGCACCCTGCTGCCGGTCCTGCTCGGCTGGTTCGCCGACTCCGCCGACCCGGACGCCGGTCTGCTGGGCTTCCGCAAGGTCTCCGACGCGCTCGGCAAGACGCCCTGGTACCTACGGCTGCTGCGCGACGAGGGCGCGGCGGCGGAGAACCTGGCCCGGGTCCTCTCGGCCGGCCGCCTCGCCCCCGACCTGCTGCTCCGCGCCCCGGAGGCGGTGGCGATCCTGGGCGACCCGGAGGGCCTCGGACCCCGGCTGCGCGAGCCGCTGGAGCAGGAGGTGCTCGCCGCGGTGAACCGCGCCGAGAGCGCCGAGGGCGCGGTCGCGGCGGCCCGTGGCGTACGCCGCCGGGAGCTGTTCCGCACCGCCGCCGCCGATCTCATCGGCAGTTACGGCACGGAGGACAGCCCCGCCGAGGAGGACCCGGGGGCGCTGGTCGACCGGGTCGGGAACGCGGTGACCGACCTGAACGCGGCGACCCTCTCCGGCGCGCTGCGGGCGGCGGTGCGGGCGGAGTGGGGCGAGACGCTGCCCACCCGGTTCGCGGTCATCGGCATGGGCCGCTTCGGCGGGCACGAGCTGAGCTACGGCTCGGACGCGGACGTCCTGTTCGTCCACGAGCCGCGCGACGGCGTCGACGAGCAGGAGGCCGCCCGGGCCGCCAACCGGGTCGTCACCGAGATGCGCCGACTGCTCCAACTGCCCACCGCCGACCCGCCGTTGCTGATCGACGCCGATCTGCGCCCGGAGGGCAAGAGCGGCCCGATGGTGCGCACCCTCGCGTCCTACGCCGCGTACTACCGCCGCTGGTCCCTGGTGTGGGAGAGCCAGGCGCTGCTGCGCGCCGAGCCGATGGCGGGCGACGCGGAGCTGGGGCGGCGGTTCATCGAGCTCGTCGACCCGCTGCGCTACCCGGCCGAGGGGCTCGGAGAGGACGCGGTGCGGGAGATCCGGCGGCTGAAGGCCCGGATGGAGTCGGAGCGGATGCCGCGCGGCGCCGACCCGACGCTCCACACCAAGCTGGGGCGCGGCGGCCTCTCGGACGTCGAGTGGACGGTCCAGCTCCTCCAGATGCGCCACGGCTGGGCCGAGCCGGGCCTGCGCACCACCCGCACCCGGACCGCGCTCCGCGCCGCCCAGGCGGCGGATCTGATCAGCACCGAGGACGCGGCGACGCTGGACGAGGCGTGGGTGCTGGCGACGCGGGTGCGCAACGGGGTGATGCTGGTGCGGGGCCGCCCCGGCGACACGTTCCCGTCCGACGGACGCGAACTGGCGGCGGTCGGCCGCTACCTGGGCTACGAGCCGGGCCACGTCGGGGACATGCTGGACGACTACCGCCGGGTTACGCGGCGGGCGCGGGGTGTGGTGGAGCGGTTGTTCTACGGGGTGTAGCCCTCGGGCGGGCGGCGTCTCGGAGTGTCGCCCGCGGCCCGCCCGCGACCCCTCGCGCAGTTCCCGCGCCCCTTTAGGCGTCGTTCACCTGCGGACCGCAGTGGGCTGATCGCGCAGTTCCCCGCGCCCCTTGCCGGCCGGGGCTTCGTCTGCGGACCGCGGTCGGTTGCTCGCGCAGTTCCCCGCGCCCCCAAAAGCGTCGCTCACCTGCGGACCGTGGTCGGTTGCTCGCGCGCCCCCAAAAGCGTCGCTCACCCGCGGACCGTGGCCGGTTGCTCGCGCAGTTCCCCGCGCCCCCGAAAGCGTCGTTCACCTGCGAACCGTGGCTGGTTGCTCGCGCAGTTCCCCGCGCCCCTGGGAGGTCTGTGGCTGAGCTGAGTTCCCCGACTGCGACCGACCCCCAAGGGGCGCGGGGAACTGCGCGACCAGCCCACCACCCACCCGCAGACAAAGCCCAAGCCCCCAAGGGGCGCGGGGAACTGCGCGAGCAACCCACCACCCACCCGCAGACAAACCCCAGGCCCCCAAGGGGCGCGGGGAACCGCGCGAGTGGTCACAGACGGGCCGCGGGCAAAACCCGCCCCCAACCGTTTCCGCTTCCTTCACCCGCAAGGATCTTCCCGTCTTCAACGGCCCGCCCTACCCTCACGGTGCACCGCCCCCCACATTCCCCCACCCCGGAGGTACCGCCGTGTCCGGCTGGTCCATACCTCGCCGCACCCGCACCGCCCTCGTCACCGCCCTCGGTCTCGCCGCCGCGTCCGCCGGCCTGTGGGCGGGGCTCGGCGGCACGTCCGCCGCCTCGGCGGCGGCGACGCTGCCCACCCCCGACCACACCGTGGTCGTGGTCTTCGAGAACCACGCCTACAACCAGGTCATCGGCAGCTCCAGCGCCCCGTACATCAACTCCCTCAGGAGCGGCGGCGCCAACCTCACGCAGTCGTACGCCGAGACCCACCCCAGCCAGCCCAACTACTACGCGATGTTCTCCGGCTCCACGCAGGGCGTCACGAGCGACAGCTGCGTCAAGGTCGGCTTCTCCTCCGCGCCCAACCTGGCGTCCGAGATCATCGCCAAGGGCAGGACCTGGGCCAGCTACAACGAGTCGCTGCCCGGCCAGGGCTCGACCACATGCGGCAGCGGCAAGTACGCGCAGAAGCACAACCCGTGGTTCGGCTTCTCCAACGTGCCGACGTCCAGCGCCAAGACCTTCGCGCAGTTCCCGACGGACTTCACCACGCTGCCCACCGTCAGTTACGTCGTGCCGAACCTGTGCAGCGACATGCACGACTGCTCGGTCTCGACCGGCGACACCTGGCTGAAGACCAACCTGAAGGCGTACGCGGACTGGGCCAAGACGCACAACAGCCTGCTCGTCGTCACCTTCGACGAGGACAACCGGCTCGCCGGCAACAGAATCGCGACCGTCCTCTACGGCCAGCCGGTCGTCCCCGGCTCGACCTCCTCGACCACGTACAACCACTACAGCCTGCTCCGCACGATCGAGGACATGTACGGCACCACGCACGCCGGCCAGGCCGCCAACGCCTCGGACATCACGGGCATCTGGGTCTCCTGACGTGTACGTAGCAGACAGCCGCGGCACTCCCGCGGCCCCCGCCGCCCGGCTCACCCCCGGGCGGCGGCCCGCCGTGGCCCCGACCGTGCTGGCCCTCGGCGCGGTCAGCCTGATCACCGACGTCTCCTCGGAGATGGTCACCGCCGTCCTGCCGCTCTACCTGGTCACCGGCCTCGGCCTGTCCCCGCTCGGGTTCGGCCTGCTCGACGGCGTCTACAACGGCTTCAGCGCGCTCGTCCGCCTCGTCGGAGGCCATCTGGCCGACCGGGGCGGGCGCCACAAGTCCGTCGCGGTCCTCGGCTACGGCCTCTCCGCGGTGTGCAAACCCCTGCTCCTGGTGGCGGGTTCGCTGCCGGTGATCGGCGCGGTGCTCGCCGCCGACCGTACGGGCAAGGGGCTGCGTACGGCCCCGCGCGACGCGATGATCTCGCTGGCCTCGGCGCCCGAGGCGCGCGGGCGGGCGTTCGGGGTGCACCGCGCGATGGACACGGCGGGAGCCCTCCTGGGGCCCCTGGCCGCGTTTCTGATTCTGCGTCAGGCGGGGGACGGGTACGACGCGGTGTTCACGGTCAGCTTCTGCGTGGCGGCGGCCGGCGTCCTGGTCCTGGTGCTGTTCGTGCCCGGGCGCACCACCCCCGAGCTCGCCCCGGACGCGCCGCGCGCCTCGCTGAAGGCGGCGCTCGCGCTGCTCGGCGAGCGCGAGGTGCGCCGACTGGCGCTCTGCGCCCTGCTGCTGGGCCTGGCCACGGTCAGCGACTCCTTCGTCTACCTCCTGCTCCAGCGGCGCCTGGACGTCCCCGACCGCTGGTTCGCGCTGCTGCCGCTCGGCACGGCGGCCGCGTTCCTGCTGCTGGCCGTGCCGCTGGGCCGTCTCGCCGACCGGGTGGGCCGCTGGCAGGTCTTCCTCGGCGGCCACGCGGCCCTGCTGTGCGCGTACGCCCTGCTGCTGCCGGGCCGGCCCGGGGCGGCGCTGCCGTACGTCGTCCTCGCCCTGCACGGCCTGTTCTACGCGGCGACCGACGGCGTCCTGATGGCCGCGGCGGCGGGCGTCGTCCCCGCCCCCCTGCGCTCCAGCGGCCTGGCGTTGATCCAGACCGGCCAGGCGTCGGCCCGTTTCGTCTGCTCGATCGCGTTCGGCGCGGCGTGGACGGCGTGGGGCGACCGGACGGCGCTGGGCACGGCGGCGGTGGCGCTGGCGGTCTGCGCGGCCGGCGCGATGCTGCTGGGCCCGGCCGAACCGGCCCGCACCGACGGGAGGACACCGGCATGACCCTGCGCCACAAGCTGATCGTCCTGGTCACGGCCCTGGTCGTGCTCGCGGGCGTGGCCACCGCGTCCGTACGGCACGCGGTGGGCCGCGAGGACCGCAGGAACCAGGTCCAGGCGGGCGGCCCGACCGTGCGCGGCGGCGAGGTCTCGCTCGCCCCCGGCGCCGGACGCCGCATCGTCTTCCGCACCATGGCCTGGGGCCCGCACCGCGATGAACTGGCCACGGTCCCGGCCGCCGCCCCCGCGGGGCCGCGCACCGCGTCCGGGGTGAAGTGCCTGCGCTTCCACGCGGCCGGGGGCACCGGCGTGTGCCTCCAGGCCGAGCGGGGCGCGGTGCGGGACGGCTACCGGGCGGTGGTCCTGGACGCGGAGCTGAAGGAGCGGGCCCGCTACGGCCTGCCGGGCATCCCGACCCGGGCGCGGGTCTCCCCGTCCGGGCACCTGGCCGCCTGGACGGTCTTCGTGGGCGGTGACTCATACGCGGGCACGAACTTCTCCACCCGTACGGCGATCCTCGACACCCGCACCGGCACGCTCAGCAGGACCCTGGAGGACTTCGCGATCGAGCGCGACGGGCACCCGTACCGCGCCTCGGACGTCAACTTCTGGGGTGTCACCTTCGCCGACGACACCCGCTTCTACGCGACGATGGCGACGGCCGGGAAGACCTATCTGGTCCGCGGCGACCTGCCGTCCCGCCGGGTCACCACGCTGCGCACCAACGTGGAGTGCCCGTCCCTCTCCCCCGACGGCACCCGCCTCGCCTTCAAGAAACGCGTCCCGGGCCTTCCGGCGGACGCGCCCTGGCACCTGTACGTCCTGGACCTGGCCACGATGCGCGAGACCCCGCTGGCGGAGCCGCGCAGCGTGGACGACCAGCTGGTGTGGCAGGACGACAGGACGGTGACGTACGCCCTGCCGGGCGACTACGGAGCCGACCTCTACACCCTCCCCGCCAACGGCACGGGCAGCCCCCACCGCCTGCTGACAGCGGGGCTGGCGCCGGTGTTCCTGGGCTGAGCGGCGATGAGGAGCAGGCCGGTCGCGTCAGTCCTTGTACGAGCGGTAGGACTCCCGCTCCATCTCGCGGACCTCGACCATGACCTGGAGCTGGTGGCCCTCGGAGGCCTTCGCGTGGCGGACGGCGATGTCGCGGACCGTCTCGGCCAGCTTCTCGCGGGTCTCCCGGGTGCGGCCGCTGAGGATCGAGAGCTGTATGAAGACGGCGTCGACGGTGTCGTCGCCCTCGCCGAAACAGGACTCCTCGATCTGCCGGAAGCGCGTCTTGAAGCCCGCGCTCGGGGCGTCGATGACGGTCGGCGCGGTGGTGTGCACCTCGCGCGCGAAGGCCTGGCGGTCGAAGGTCGGGCTGAGACGTTCCGAGTACTCGACATGGACGAACGGCATGCTCAATCCTTAGGTCGCACGGCAGAACCGGCTGGCTCTCAGCAGCCGCAACCGGCCCCCGCCGGACGGTATTCCCGCCCCCGTGCGGGGGCGGGCCCGCCGTGCGCGTGCCTCAGGAGGGCTGGACCAGCCCGATCGCGTTGCCGTCGGCGTCCTTGACCAGGGCCGTCAGCCGGCCGCCGCCGACGTCCTGGACGGGCTGGAGCGACTCGGCGCCCGCATCGAGCAGGGCCTTCACGGTCTTGTCGATGTCGTCGACGTGCCAGTACGGGACCGGTCCCGTCATCCCCTTGCCGTGGCCGTTGGGGTCGAGCCCCACTTCCTGCCCGGCCGCGTCGAACTGCACGTAGTACGGCTCGTCCATCACGGGCTCGGCCCCGAGCAGCCCGCCGAACAGGGCCTTCGCGGCGGCGATGTCCTTGACGGGGTAGATGATCGTCTTCAGGCCTTGGGTCATGGGGGTGCTCCTCGCAGTGCATGGCGCGGGGCGGCGTACGGCCGCCCCTGCCATGACACACCCCGCCGCCCGCACCCGCCCCCCGGGACCACCCGAATGCCGGACCCGTACGTACGCCCCTACAGCACCGGCAGGTTCTTCCGCAGCTCGAAGGCGGTCACCTCGGACCGGTACTCCTCCCACTCCTGCTTCTTGTTGCGCAGGAAGAAGTCGAAGACGTGCTCGCCGAGCGTCTCGGCGACCAGTTCGCTGCGTTCCATCAGGGAGATCGCCTCGCCCAGGTTCTGCGGCAGCGGCTCGATGCCCATCGCGCGGCGCTCGGAGTCCGACAGGGCCCAGACGTCGTCGTCGGCGCCCGCCGGGAGCTCGTAGCCCTCCTCGATGCCCTTCAGGCCCGCCGCGAGGAGCAGCGAGTACGCCAGGTAGGGGTTGCAGCCGGAGTCCAGGGAGCGGACCTCGACGCGGGCGGAGCCGGTCTTGCCGGGCTTGTACATCGGGACGCGGATCAGCGCGGAGCGGTTGTTGTGGCCCCAGCAGATGTACGAGGGGGCCTCGCCGCCCGCGCCCGCCGTGCGCTCCGAGCCGCCCCAGATGCGCTTGTAGGAGTTGACCCACTGGTTGGTGACGGCCGAGATCTCGGCGGCGTGCTTGAGCAGGCCCGCGATGAAGGAGCGGCCGACCTTGGAGAGCTGGTACTCGGCGCCCGACTCGTAGAACGCGTTGCGGTCGCCCTCGAAGAGGGAGAGATGGGTGTGCATCCCGGAGCCGGGGAACTCCGAGAAGGGCTTGGGCATGAAGGTCGCCTGCACCCCCTGCTCCAGCGCCACCTGCTTCATCACCAGGCGGAAGGTCATGATGTTGTCGGCCGTGGAGAGGGCGTCGGCGTACCGCAGGTCGATCTCCTGCTGGCCCGGCGCGCCCTCGTGGTGGCTGAACTCGACCGAGATGCCCATCGACTCCAGCATGGTGATCGCCTGGCGGCGGAAGTCCATGCCGACGTTCTGCGGGGTGTGGTCGAAGTAGCCGGAGTTGTCGGCGGGCACCGGGCGGGTGCCGTCCAGCGGCTTGTCCTTCAGCAGGAAGAACTCGATCTCGGGGTGGGTGTAGAAGGTGAAGCCCAGGTCCGAGGTCTTGGCGAGGATCCGCTTGAGGACGAAGCGCGGGTCCGCGAAGGACGGGGAGCCGTCGGGCATCAGGATGTCGCAGAACATCCGCGCGGTGCCCGGGGCCTCGGCGCGCCACGGCAGGATCTGGAACGTGCCCGGGTCCGGCTTGGCGATCATGTCGGACTCGTACACCCGGGCGAAGCCCTCGATGGCCGAGCCGTCGAAGCCGATGCCCTCGTCGAACGCCTGCTCCAGCTCGGCGGGGGCCACCGCGACCGACTTCAGGAAGCCGAGCACATCGGTGAACCACAGGCGCACGAACCGGATGTCACGCTCTTCGAGAGTGCGGAGCACGAACTCCTGCTGCTTGTCCATAGCCACATCCTTGCAGTTCAGACGGTCTGTGCACCACCGCCCGGGCATGAGGGGGAGACATCAGTATCAGGGCCCGGGATTACCGACACATTACGCACCCGGAATCGGCTGCCGCATGTCGCCTCCCCACCCTCGCACCGGGCGCCGCGCGGGGCGAGACCGTGGGGGACTCGCGTCGTCCGCCCCCCGCGGAAACGTTCCGGCGACGGCCTCTCACGGCTGCCCGGGTACGGGCCCGTTCACCCGCACGAGTACGGGCGGGGTCCGCCCCGGACCGGACCCGGACCGGACCCGGGGCGCCCCGGGCCGGCGCCCGGCCGCCCGTGGGCGGGTTCCGGCCCGGTGGCCGGATCTTGGCCGACCCCGCCCTGCCGTCCGCCGCGCTTCCTCGCCTAGCATCTGCGCCTATGGGGGGAGTGCGAGTGCGAGGCCTTCGCATCACACGTCCCATGGCGCTGGTGAGCGCCATGGCGACGCTCCTCGCCGCGCTCTTCCTGTGCCTGACCGCCGGCGGCGGCGCGAGCCCGGACGCGGCCACCCCCCGGGCCCACCACGCCCTGGTGGCGGGCGGGGCGGCGCAGTACAGCTGTCCGGACGACCGCGGCGACTGCGGGCTCTTCCCGCACGCCGACCCGGCCGTCCTCACGGCTCCGCCGCCGCTCGACGCCCCGGCGCCGGGGGGCGCCCACACCGTACGGGCCGCGACGGTCCTTCCCCCGGGGGCGCCGGTACGCGGCGGGGCCCGGCCCCGGGCCCCCGATCTCCACGTCCTTCAGGTGCTGAGGTCCTGAGCGCGCACGGCGGGCCCGGCCGTCCCGGCCGCGCCCCGAAGCGGCACCGGACCCCGCGGGGTCCGCCGAACCTCCCCGACCTCTCCCTCACCAGAAGGACTTGAGCCACCATGGCCACCAAGGAATCCAGGAACTCGCGCCAGGCGCGCATAGCCGAGATGCGCCGCGCCGAGCAGGCCCGCGAGCGGCGCAACAAGATCGTCGCCATCACGGCGTCCGTGGCGATCGTGGCCGGGCTCGTCGGCGTCGGCGCGTACCTGCTGAACAAGGAGTCCGACGACAAGGACAAGCAGCAGGCGCAGAAGGCCGCCGACGCCAAGGCGACGATCGCGGGCGAGAAGGACTGGGACGCCAAGAAGCTCACCCGCAACCACGTCACCAAGACGGTGTCGTACCCGATGAAGCCCCCGGTCGGCGGCGACCACGACCAGGTGTGGATGAACTGCGGCGGCGAGGTCTACAAGAAGCCGGTGCCGGACATGAACGCGGTGCACTCCCTGGAGCACGGCGCGGTGTGGGTGACGTACAACGACAAGGCGCAGGCCGCCGACGTGCAGAAGCTCTCCGACAAGGTCTCCAAGACGCCGTACTCGCTGATGAGCCCGTACAAGGCCCAGTCCGGCTCGATCATGCTCAGCGCCTGGGGCAAGCAGGTCACGGTGACCAGCGCGGACGACCCGCGGGTCAACCAGTTCTTCGCCAAGTACGTGCAGGGCCCGCAGACACCGGAGCCGGGCGCGGCCTGCACGGGCGGGCTGGACCAGAAGTGAACCGCGCCTACTGGGCGTCGCTCGCGGCGGTCGTGGCGGCCCTGGTGTTCGCGACCGTGGCCACGGTCGCGAGCGCCACCGGCGGGGACTCCGGGCCGGCCGCGCACACCCCGGTGGCGGCCTCGGCGGACGCCGGGTTCGCCCGTGACATGGCCGTCCACCACCAGCAGGCGGTGGAGATGTCGTTCATCGTGCGCGACCGCACGAAGGACGAGGAGGTCCGCCGGCTCGCCTACGACATCGCCAACACCCAGGCCAACCAGCGCGGCATGCTGCTCGGCTGGCTGGATCTGTGGGGCCTGCCCAAGACGGAGCCGGAGCGGCTGCCGATGGCCTGGATGGGCATGGGCGCCGAGCCGGGCGCGGACGGCGCGCTGATGCCCGGCATGGCGACCAACACCGAGCTCGACCGGCTGCGCGCCGCCGACGGCCGGCAGGCGGAGGTCCTCTACCTCCGGCTGATGACCGAGCACCACAAGGGCGGTGTCCACATGGCCCAGGGGTGCGCCCAGCGGTGTACGACCGAGGTGGAGCGCGCCCTGGCACAGGGCATGGTCGACTCCCAGCGGTCCGAGATCGACCTGATGGCGCAGATGCTGAAGGCGCGGGGGGCCGCACCGCGTACGTAACGCGGTGAGCGGCTTCGGGCCGAGCGGCGTACGCAAACCGTCCGAGTCGGCATTTGCGCCACCAAAAGGACCCAAGTCCCGCCACGGTGGCGGGACTTGGGTTTCTCTTGGGCTTCGCATGTCCCCGGCATGAACCGTTCCTCACCAGAGTGACGCTGTGCATGTGCAGATCAAGTTGCGCATGCCTCCCAGGTGAAGAGCCTCATGCAGGGGGTCACATTGAGAACAAGCCGCACCAGGCGGCGTGCCGTGAGCATGGCAGCGACACTGCCTCTGCTCGCCGGCGCGCTCGCTCTCGGCATACCGTCCGCCCACGCGGCGGACCCCGTGCCGTCCGGGCGGGCCGCCCTCACGGGCACCAAGCCCGCGTGGGCCACCGGCGCCGCCGACCAGGGCGCCACGGCGGACACGAACAAGGTCGACGCGCGGGTCTACCTCGCCGGCCGCGACGCCGAGGGTCTCGCCGCGTACGCCGCGGCCGTGTCGGACCCGCACTCGCCGTCGTACGGGAAGTACCTGAGCGCCGCGCGGACGCAGCAGCGCTTCGGGGCGACCGAGGAGCAGGTCGCGGCGGTCACCGGCTGGCTGAAGTCGGCCGGGCTGACCGTCACGGGCACCAACCAGCACTACGTCTCGGTCTCCGGTGACGTCGCCGCGGCCGAGAAGGCGTTCGCCACCGAGCTGCACAACTACCGCAAGGGCACCCGCACCTACCGCGCCCCGGTGAAGACCGCCTCCGCGCCGGGCGCGCTGGCCCGCGCGGTGCTCACCGTGACGGGCCTGGACAACGCCCCGCACAAGGCGACGCACCACGAGACGCTGCCCGGGCCCGGCCCCGCCTTCAAGAACTCCGGGCCGTTCTCGACGTACTTCGGCTCGAACATCGCGACCACCCTGCCGGACGCGTACGGCACGAAGGTCCCGTACGCGGTCAAGGGGTACACCGGCAAGCAGCTGCGCGCGGCGTACGGCGCGGGCCGCTACACCGGCAAGGGCGTGACGGTCGCGATCACCGACGCGTACGCCTCGCCGACGATGGCGAAGGACGCCCAGCGGTACGCGCTGCGCAACGGCGACCAGGCGTACAGGCGCGGCCAGTACCGCGAGGTGAAGCCCGCCGACTACAACAGCGTGGAGGCGTGCGACGCGGCCGGCTGGTACGGCGAGGAGTCGCTCGACGTCGAGGCCGTGCACGCGGTCGCGCCGGACGCGGACATCGTGTACGTGGCGGGCGCGTCCTGCAACGACCCGGATCTGCTCGACGCCCTCAACAAGATCGTCGATCACCGTCTCGCCGACATCGTCTCCAACTCGTGGGGCGACATCGAGGCCAACGAGACGCCGGACGTGGCGGCGGCCTACGACCAGACGTTCAAGCTGGGCGCGGTCGAGGGCATCGGCTTCTACTTCTCCTCCGGCGACGACGGCGACGAGGTCGCCAACACCGGCAAGAAGCAGGTCGACACCCCGGCCAACTCGGCGTGGGTGACGGCGGTCGGCGGCACCTCGCTGGCGGTCGGCAAGGGCGACACGTACAAGTTCGAGACGGGCTGGGGCACGCTGAAGTCCACCCTCTCCGCCGACGGCAAGAGCTGGACGGACTTCCCCGGGGCGTACACCTCGGGCGCGGGCGGCGGTACGAGCTCGACCGTGAAGCAGCCGTTCTACCAGCGGGGCGTCGTGCCCGACGCGCTCGCCAGGGCGAACGGGGCGGCGCGGATGCGCACGGTCCCGGACATCGCGGCGGTCGCGGACCCCAACACGGGGTTCCTGGTCGGCCAGACGCAGACGTTCCCGGACGCGTCGGTACGGTACGACGAGTACCGCATCGGTGGTACGTCGCTGGCGGCGCCGGTGATCGCGGGTGTGCAGGCGCTGGCGCAGCAGGCGCGGCACTTCCCGATCGGGTTCGCGAACCCGTCGATCTACGCGCGCTACGGCTCGCCCCTGTACCACGACGTCACGGACCACCCACTGGGTGCGCGTGGCCTCGCGGTGGCGCGGGTGGACTTCGTCAACGGGGTCGACGCGTCGGGTGGCCTCGCCACGTCGGTGCGGACGCTGGGGGCGGACAGTTCGCTGCACGCGGTGCGCGGCTATGACGATGTGACGGGGGTCGGTACTCCGTCGCGGGGTTATGTGGCGTCGTACGGATACGGATACGGCTTCCGCCGCTAGTGCGGGCTGGGGCGCGGGGGCACTACCGGCGAGCCGCCCACGGCCGCCCACACAGCCCCCGCGCCCCTTCACATGCCCGGCCGTCGCCTGCGGCCCGGTGGGGGCTGGTCGCGCAGTTCCCCGCGCCCCTGATCGGCCGGGGGTTGTCTGCGGCCATCGGGGGCCGGTCGCGCCGTTCCCCGCGCCCCTTCAGGCCCGGACCTCGCCTGCGGGCCGTCTGTGGTTGCTCGCGCAGTTCCCCGCGCCCCTGAGGCCTGGGGCTGCGCCCCGGCCTCCCCCTTCAAACGCGCCTGCCCCTTGAGGGGCGCGGGGAACCGCGCGACCAGCCCCCA
>NZ_JBEXWK010000032.1:14478-45296 GCF_040629815.1 Streptomyces sp. NPDC005878 | reverse complement strand
CCGGCCCGCAGATCACCCCACAGCACGGCGCAAGGGGCGCAGCCCCGAGCTTCAAGGGGCGCGGGGAACCGCGCGACCAGCCCCCACCGGCCCGCAGATCACCCCACAGCACGGCGCAAGGGGCGCAGCCCCGAGCTTCAAGGGGCGCGGGGAACTGCGCGAGCAACCCCCACCGGCCCGCGGATCACCACGCCGCACCGCGCACCCCCCACCCCTCAGGGGTGCGGGGAGGGGCGCAGCACGCCCTCCGCCACCATTCCCGCCGCATCCAGCATCAGCAGATGCCCCGCCCCCTCCACCACCACCAACCCCCCGCCCAGCACATCCGCCAACTCCCGCTGCCGCGTCAGCCAGCGCGGGCCCCCGGCGCCGCCCGCCAGGACCGTCACCGGGACGGAGGGCAGGGGGAACCGGTCGCGGAGGGTGAGGAGTTCCGCTGCTACGTGGAGGTAGCGGGCGTTCTCCAGGAGTACGCCCCGCCACACCCGCGACGTCCGGTAACACGCCCGCACCAGCTCCCGCCCCGCCGGATCACCCCCGCCCGTCCGCGACAGCCGCACCGCCCCCCGCCGCAGCAGCGGGCCGACCGCCGCCGGCATCCCGGACGCCGCCAGCACCGCCCCGGCCGCCCGCGCCGACGCCACCCGCGCCCCCGCCGCCACCGGCACCCGTACGTCCGGCTCCACGCTGGAGTCCACCAAAACCAGCGCGGCCGTGCGGTCCGGGTGCAGCCGGGCGAAGGCCTCGGCGTGGAAGCCCGCGATCGAGTGGCCCACCACCGTCACCGGCCCGGCCACCCCCACCGCGTCCAGCACGGCCGCGATCCGGTCGGCCTCCCCCGAGGCCGTCGGGGGCGCGGGCACCGGGCCGGACAGGCCGTGGCCGGGGCGGTCGAAGCGGACGACCGTGCGGTGCGGGGCGAGCAGCGCGGCCACCTCGTCCCAGTCGAACCAGGCCATGCCCAGGCCCGCGCTGAGCAGCACGGGCGGACCGTTCCCCGCCACCACCACGTGGTGCGGCACCCCGTCGATCCGTACGAAGGTCATACCCGATTCTCGCGCGCGACCGCGTACGCGAGCACCCCCAGCCACACCGCCACGACCAGTACCTGCGCCCGCTGCCCCGCCCCCAGCCACCAGGTGCCGCGCCCGGCCTCGAACGCGGCGACGGCCCCCAGCGTCCACACCGTGGCGGCCAGTTCCAGCGCCACCAGGAACGGCCCGGACCGGGCCAGCGGCGCCCAGCGCCCGTAGCGGCGGGCGGCGACCGTGAGCGCCACGACGGCGACCAGCGCACCGGTCATCGCCAGGCCGCTGCTCACCGTGTGCGCGGTGTGCGTGGCCGGGACCAGCCCGGCCGTCTCACGGGCCGCGCACTCGGGGTCGGCGGTCGGCGCGCAGCTCAGCGGGAGCCGGGAGTCGGCCACGGTCGCAGCGCCGAACAGCACGAGCCCCGACCACCCGGCTACCGACAGGACCCGCCGGTCGCACCGGCACAGCGCCCACGCCGCCCCGGCGAGCACCAGCACCCCGGCCGTCAGGTCGGTGGCCCGGAAGAGTCCGCCGAGCGGCTGGTCGGCCGCGGCGAGTTCGCTCACGTACGTCTGGACGGGGTCGAGCCCGGTGTGCAGGACCACTTCGAGCACCCACGCGGTGTACGAGAGCGCGCCGAGCGCCAGCAGGATCACGGCGGGCCGGACGCGTGAACCGACTGGGGACATGGTGGCGCCGATGGTACTTATCGCCGTCTCCTCATGGGGCCATGCTCACCGGGGCGCCCCGGCCCCGCACGTCGGCGTATACCGGGTGGGGGTAAGGTGCGGTCCATGGGGAGCGTGCGGAGGACCACGGCGTACGGGCAGGTGCTGCTCTGCGCCGCGCTGCTCCTCGGCATCTTTACGATGCACACGGTCGGGCATCCGGCGGATCGCCCTCCCGCGATGGCCTTCCCTTCCAACGCCTCCGCCTCTACGGCCTCCGCCTCCATGGACTCCGCCGCTATGGCCTCCGCCCCCATGGACTCCCACCCGATGGTCTCGCCGGCCCTTCCCCCGACGGCCTCGCTCCCGATGACGGTCATGGAGCACTCCGCGGTGGCCGGCGGGACCCCTCACGCGGCGCACGGGGAGCGCCCCGCCGCCGCCACCCCGCACCCCCGCCACCACCTGCCCGGCATGGACCCGGGGTCCGTGTGTCTCGCCGTTCTCGGCGTGTGGGGCCTCGCCCTGCTCGCCGCGCGGCTGGTGTCGGCGCGCGGGCGGACGACCGGCGCGGCCGTCGCACGCGGCCGGATCCCGCGTCCCCTGTGGCCCAACCCCCCTCCCCCGTACGGGAGTTACGTCGCCGCCTTGTCGGTACTGCGCCAGTAGGAGCGCGCGGAGCAGAAGACGCGCCCCTACCCGTTCGCACACCCACACCACGAGGTGCACCCCGTCATGTCCGCACACCCCACCCGACGCGCCGTGCTCGGCGCCACCACCGCCGTCGCGGGCGGCGCCCTGCTCGCCGCCTGCTCGGGATCCGGCTCCATGGACGGCATGGACCACGGCGCGGGCCACGGCGCCGGGCCGTCGGCCGCCCCCGGCGGCTTCGTCGACCCGGCCGGGCCCGAGGTCGTCGCCGCCGAGGCCCGGCGCGGCTCCGGGCGCGTCCGCGACGTCCGGCTCACCGCCACCGCGACCCCGCTCGACCTGGGCGGCCCTGCCGTCCGGTCCTGGGCGTACGGCGACCGGCTGCCGGGGCAGGAGGTGCGGGTCACCGCGGGCGACACGCTCGCGGTGACCCTCGCCAACCACCTGCCCGAGCCGACCTCGCTGCACTGGCACGGCCTCGCCCTGCGCAACGACATGGACGGCGTGCCGGGCCTGACGCAGCGGCCCGTCGCGCCGGGCGCGTCCTTCGCCTACCGGTTCGCCGTCACCCACCCCGGCACCTACTGGTTCCACCCCCACGCGGGCGTCCAGCAGGACCGTGGGCTCTACGCCCCGCTGATCGTCGAGGACCCGAAGGAGCCGCTGCGGTACGACCGGGAGTGGGTCGTGGTCCTGGACGACTGGGTCGACGGGGTGGACGGCTCCACCCCGGACGCGGTCCTCGCGGAGCTGCGCGCCGGGATGGGCGGCGCCCCCGGGGGCAGCGGGGACAGTGGGGACAGCACCGGTGGCACAGGCAGCACCGGCGGCATGGGCGGCATGGACCACTCCGGTCACGCCATGTCCGGGACGGCGGTGCCCGCACCCCGCCCGAAGGACCCCACGGGTCCCTCCCGCATGCTCATGGGCGCCACCAGCCCCCTGCTCGGCGGGGACGCGGGCGACGTCGCGTATCCGTACTACCTCGTCAACGGCCGTACGCCGCACGCCCCTTCCTCCTTCGCGGCCCGGCCGGGCGACCGCATCCGGCTGCGGATCGTCAACGCGGGCGGCGACACCGCCTTCCGGGTGGCGCTCGGCGGCCATGAGCTGACCGTGACCCACACGGACGGCTTCCCGGTGCGGCACACGCCGACGGACGCGCTGCTGATCGGCATGGGCGAGCGGTACGACGTGCTGGTCACGGCCGGCGACGGGGTGTTCCCGCTGGTGGCGCTGGCCGAGGGCAAGAACGCGGCGGCGCTCGCGGTGCTGCGCACGGGCGGCGGCGCCGCGCCCGGCGCCTCCGTACGCCCCAAGGAGCTGACCGGGCGGGTGCTCACGGCCGACCGGCTCGCGCCGGACGCGTCCGTGGCGCTGCCCGCGAAGGCGCCCGACCGGACCGTGAGGCTCACGCTGACCGGCGGGATGGCGAGGTACGACTGGGGCTTCGACGGGCGGCCCTACCGGCCCGACGCGCGGCATCCGGTCCGCGCGGGCGAGCGGGTGCGGCTGGTCTTCGCCAACACGACCGGCATGTGGCACCCGGTGCATCTGCACGGCCACACCTTCGCGCTCGCGGGCGGCGCGGCCGGGGCCCGTAAGGACACCGCACTCGTCCTGCCCGGGAAGACGCTGACCGTGGACTTCGACGCCGACAACCCGGGGCTGTGGATGGTCCACTGCCACAACGTCTACCACGCCGAGGCCGGGATGATGACGGTCCTGGGCTACCGGAAGTAGGCCGGCGAGGGGGAGGGAGCGGGGCACCGCGCCGCGCTCCACCCCCCATCGCGTCGCTTTGACGATTACACTGGCGGGGTGCCTCTCCTCCGTCTCGCTCTGAATCAGATCGACTCGACCGTCGGCGACATCGCCGCGAACGCCGAGGCGATCGTGCACTGGACCCGGCACTGCGCCGAGCAGGGGGCGCACCTCGCCGCCTTCCCCGAGATGATGCTCACCGGCTACCCCGTGGAGGACCTGGCCCTGCGGTCCTCGTTCGTCGAGGCGTCCCGGCGGGCGCTGACGGATCTGGCGGCGCGGCTGGCCGCCGAGGGCCTCGGCGAGCTGCCGGTCGTCGTCGGCTATCTCGACAGGGCCCCGGACCGCGCCCGCTACGGCCAGCCCGCGGGCGCGCCCCGCAACGGCGGCGCCGTGCTGCACCGGGGCGAGATCGTGCTGCGGTACGCCAAGCACCATCTGCCCAACTACGGCGTCTTCGACGAGTTCCGCTACTTCGTTCCGGGCGACACCCTGCCGGTGATCCGGGTCCACGGTGTGGACGTGGCGCTGGCGATCTGCGAGGACCTGTGGCAGGACGGCGGCCGGGTCCCGGCCACCCGCTCCGCCGGGGCCGGACTGCTGCTCTCGATCAACGCCTCGCCGTACGAGCAGAACAAGGACGACACCCGGCTGGAGCTGGTCCGCAAGCGCGCCCGGGAGGCCGGGTGCACCACCGCCTATCTGGCGATGTCGGGCGGCCAGGACGACCTGGTCTTCGACGGCGACTCGATCGTCGTCGACGGACGCGGCGAAGTCGTCGCCCGCGCCCCGCAGTTCACCGAGGGCTGTGTGCTGCTCGACCTGGAGCTGCCGGCGGCGGGCCCGGTCCCGTCCGGGACGGTCGACGACGGTCTGCGGATCGAGCACGTGACACTGTCGGGCGAGCCCGTCCCGGCGTACGGGCCGGAGCACACCGGCGGGCAGGCGGAGCGGCTCGACGACGACGAGGAGGTCTACGCGGCGCTGGTCGCGGGGCTGCGCGCGTACGTCGTCAAGAACGGCTTCCGGTCCGTCCTGATCGGGCTCTCCGGCGGGATCGACTCGGCGCTGGTCGCCGCGATCGCCTGCGACGCGGTGGGCGCGGAGAACGTGTACGGCGTGTCGATGCCCTCCGCGTACTCCTCGGAGCACTCCAGGAGCGACGCGGCCGAGCTCGCCCGCCGCACCGGGCTGAAGCTGCGCACGGTGAGCATCGAGCCGATGTTCACCGCGTACATGACCTCGCTGGGGCTGACCGGGCTGGCCGAGGAGAACCTCCAGTCGCGGCTGCGCGGCACCATGCTGATGGCGATCTCCAACCAGGAGGGCCATCTCGTCCTCGCGCCGGGCAACAAGTCCGAGCTGGCGGTGGGGTACTCGACGCTGTACGGCGACTCGGTCGGCGGGTACGGGCCGATCAAGGACGTCTACAAGACGGCCGTCTTCCGCCTCGCCCGGTGGCGCAACAGGGCGGCGGAGGAGCGGGGCGAGGTCGCGCCCATCCCGGAGAACTCCATCAGCAAGCCGCCCAGCGCCGAGCTGCGCCCGGGCCAGGTCGACACGGACTCGCTGCCGGACTACCCGGTCCTGGACGCGATCCTGTCCCTGTACGTCGACCGCGACCAGGGCCGCGAGGCGATCGTGGCGGCCGGGTTCGACGCGGAGCTGGTGGCGAGGACGCTGCGGATGGTGGACGCCGCCGAGTACAAGCGGCGGCAGTACCCGCCGGGCACCAAGATCTCCGCGAAGGGTTTCGGCAAGGACCGGCGGCTGCCGATCACCAACCGGTGGCGCGAGTCGGTCTGACCCCGGGCGGGGCGCCGCTCAGATCTTCAGCCGGGCGGCGATCGGCAGGTGGTCGCTGGGGGTGCGGCCCAGCGTCCACGACGACTTCGGCTCGACGCCCTTGACCATGATCTGGTCGATCCGGGCCATCGGGAACGACGCGGGCCAGGTGAAGCCGAAGCCGTTGCCCGCCGCGCCCTGGGTGGAGCGCATCTGCGAGGTGATGTTGTTCAGGGCGCGGTCGTTCATCGTGCCGTTGAGGTCGCCGAGCAGGACCACCTTCCTCAGCGGCTCGCCCGCGATCGCGTCGCCCAGGGCGTCCGCACTGGCGTCCCGCTGGCGCGCGGTGAACCCGGCGCTCAGCTTCACCCGGACCGAGGGCATGTGCGCCACGTACACCTTCACCTGTCCGGCCGGGGTGCTGACGGTGGCCCGCATGGCGCGGGTCCAGCCCATCTTGATGTCGACCGGCTCGGCGTCGCTCAGCGGGAACCGGGACCACAGGCCCACCGTGCCCTGCACCGAGTGGTGCGGATAGGCCCCGGCCAGCGCCTTCTCGTACGCGCCGACGCTGTTGCCGGGCAGCTCCTCAAGAGCGAGGACGTCGGCGCCGGAGGCGATGAGCTCGCGGGCGGTACCGGACGGGTCGGGGTTGTCGGCGTTCACATTGTGGGTGGCGACGACGAGGTTGCCGCCCTTGCTCTCCTTGTCGGTGAGCAGCCCGCCGAAGAGGTTGAGCCAGACCACCGAGGGCAGCACCAGGGCGATCAGCGCGGTGGCCGAGCGGCGCCACAGGGCGAGGCCGAGGAGCACCGGGACGAAGAGGCCCAGCCACGGCAGGAAGGTTTCCGTAAGGCTGCCGAGGTTGCCGATCCGGTTGGGGATCCTGGCGTGCACCAGCATGACCAGGGCGATCAGCACCGCGGCCCCGGCCAGGACCAGGCCGCGCCGCCAGATGCCGGGATCGTTCCTCCAGCCGTCCAGCAGGCGCCGGACCCGGGATCCGGAGCGCTCGCCCTCCGCGCTGCCGCTCCCCGTCTCCGCCACGTACGCCCGCGTCATACCGCTGTCCTCACTGCCTTGCTGTTCGCACACCGTCGCCCCTGATGACCCTAGGCGATGGAGGGTGCCTTTCCCTGCTGTCGTACTGCCTCGATGACGACCGCACGCCGTGCCGGGTTCCCACGGGTCACGGCCAGGGGGGCGGCTGTGACAAAACGCGCATATTTGCGGCCCAGAGTGGTTTAAAGCTCATCCAATTACGTGACCGTGCCACCCACTTCCCGTCGACGGGGGTGGGATGCCACCATGGAAGTGGTCCGGAGACGCCGTCAGGGCGCTTCGAGATGACGAACAGGAGCCGTTGCGATGACGCAACAGATCAAGGCTGCGCAGAATCCGCCCGCGGAACGTTCCGACAGCAGCAAGGCGCTGTACGGGGGCACCTCCACGCGCCGCGTCACCATCCACGACATCGCCTCCGCCAAGGCGCGGGGCGAGAAGTGGCCCATGCTCACCGCCTACGACGCGATGACCGCGTCCGTCTTCGACGAGGCCGGCATCCCGGTCCTGCTCGTCGGCGACTCGATGGGCAACGTCCACCTGGGCTACGAGACGACCGTGCCGGTCACGCTCGACGAGATCGCCATGCTCTCCGCCGCGGTCGTCCGGGGCACCAGGCGCGCCCTCGTCGTCGCGGACCTGCCGTTCGGCACCTACCAGGAGGGCCCGGTGCAGGCGCTGCGCAGCGCGACCCGCCTGGTCAAGGAGGCGGGCGTCGGAGCCGTGAAGCTGGAGGGCGGCGAGCGCTCGCTGGCCCAGACGGAGCTGCTCGTGCAGTCCGGCATCCCGGTCATGGCCCACCTGGGCCTGACCCCGCAGTCCGTGAACGCCATGGGCTACCGGGTGCAGGGCCGCTCCGACGAGGCCGCCCACCAGCTGCTGCGCGACGCCAAGGCCGCGGAGTCCGCGGGCGCGTTCGCGGTGGTGCTGGAGCTCGTCCCGGCCGAGGTGGCCGCCGAGATCACGCGCTCGCTGCACATCCCGACGGTCGGGATCGGCGCCGGGGTGTCCTGCGACGCGCAGGTGCTGGTGTACACCGACATGGTGGGGCTCACCGGCGGGAAGGTACCGCGCTTCACCAAGCAGTACGCGAACGTGCGCGGCGTCCTCGGCGACGCGGCGAAGGCGTTCGCCGACGAGGTGACCGGGGCGCGGTTCCCCGCGGAGGAGCACACGTTCCACTAGACGCGAGCGCGTCACCGTTCCGCGCGCCCGCGAGGGCAGGGCAGCCCGTCGGCATCTTCTGTCGGCGGGCTGTCGGCGTCTGTAGGCGGGATGTCGGCGGATTGTCGGTGGGGCCTGGCACCTTGTGGGCATGACGCGAATCGACGACAACCCCGAAGGCGGCGCGGCCAACGCCGTCACGGTGCGGGGGCTGGTGAAGCACTTCGGCGACACCAAGGCGCTGGACGGCGTGGACCTGGACGTACGCGAGGGCACGGTCCTCGGAGTCCTGGGCCCCAACGGCGCCGGCAAGACCACCCTCGTCCGCTGCCTGTCCACCCTGATCGTGCCGGACGCCGGCACCGCCCACGTCGCCGGGTACGACGTGGTGCGCCAGCCCCGCCAGCTGCGCCGGACCATCGGCCTCACCGGGCAGTACGCCTCGGTGGACGAGAAGCTGTCCGGCTGGGAGAACCTGTACATGATCGGGCGGCTGCTCGACCTGTCCCGCAGGGACGCCCGGGCCCGCGCCGACGAGCTGCTGGAGCGCTTCTCGCTCACCGAGGCGGCGAAGCGGCCCGCGATGAACTACTCGGGCGGTATGCGCCGCCGGCTCGACCTCGCCGCCTCCATGATCGGCAAGCCGGCCGTGCTCTACCTGGACGAGCCGACCACGGGCCTCGACCCGCGCACCCGCAACGAGGTGTGGGACGAGGTCCAGCGGATGGTGGCCGAGGGCGCCACCGTGCTGCTCACCACCCAGTACATGGAGGAGGCCGAGCAGCTGGCGAGCGAGCTGACGGTCATCGATCGCGGCAAGGTCGTCGCCAAGGGCGGCATCAACGACCTCAAGGCGAAGGTCGGCGGCCGCACCCTCCAGATCCGCCCCGCCGACCCGGCGCAGCTGGGCGCGATGGCGCGGGCCATCACCGAGGCCGGTCTCGACGGGGTCTCCGGCACCCAGGCGGTCCCCGACGAGGGCCTGCTGAACGTGCCGATCCTCAGCGACGAGCAGCTGACCGCCGTGGTCGGCCTGCTGGGCGCCCGCGGCTTCGCCATCGCCCACATCGGCACCCACCTGCCCAGCCTGGACGAGGTGTTCCTGGCCATCACCGGCCAGAAGCCCACCCTCCAGGACTCCGAGAGCGACGACACGACCGAGGAGGTCGCGGCATGAGCACCGCCACCACCGCCCAGGCGGCCCCCGCGAAGCAGCCCACCGGCATCCGCCCGCCCGTCATGGACGCCGACGCCCGGATCGGCCCGCGCGCCAATCTGCGGCACATCGGCGCCCTGGTGCGCCGCAACGCGCTCCAGATCAAGCAGGACCCGGAGTCGATGTTCGACGCCGTGTTCATGCCGATCATCTTCACGCTGCTGTTCGTGTACGTGTTCGGCGGCGCGGTCTCCGGCAAGGGCAACCAGGACGCGTACGTCAACTACCTGATCCCGGGCCTGATGGCGATGCAGGGCCTGAACATCGCGATGGCGGTCGGCACCGGCATCAACGACGACTTCAAGAAGGGGGTGATGGACCGGTTCCGGACCATGCCCATCGCGCGGTCGTCGGTGCTGATAGCCAAGATCGTGGTCGAGATCGGCCGCATGATCGTCGCCACCACGATCCTGCTGATCATGGGCTTCATCCTCGGTCTGTCCATCCACACCTCCGTCCTCGAACTGCTCGCGGCGGTCGGCCTGTCGCTGGTGTTCGGCGCCTCGCTGATGTGGATCTTCATCCTGCTGGGTCTCACCATGAAGACGGCCCAGGCCGTCCAGGGAGTGGCGATGCTCGTGCTGATGCCGCTGCAGTTCGGCTCGTCGATCTTCGCCAAGCCGACCACCATGCCGGGCTGGCTCCAGACCTTCACGGACTACAACCCGCTCTCCAACCTCGCGGACGCCGCCCGCAACCTGGTCAACGGCGGCCCGGTCGCCCACTCGGCGCTGATGACGCTGGGCTGGGCGGTGGCGATCACCGTGGTGACGGCGCCGCTCGCGGTCGCCAAGTTCCGCAAGCGGACGTGACGATGACGGGGCGTCAGCTCCGCTCCCCCTGCGCCAGGGCGGCGGCCTCCTCCAGAGAGAGGCGGCCGCCCTCGGCGTACGCGGCGGCGTAGCCGGCCTCGTCGAGCAGCGGGCGGACCAGCGCCTCCACCTTCTCCCGCACCTCCACCTCCATCGAGGAGGCGAAGTGGATCGCCGGCATCAGGACGTCGTGCGCGCCGATCAGCCGCGCGGCGTCACAGGCCGCCTCCGCGCCGGGCTCCGCCAGTCCGGCCCACGCCCAGGCGACGGAGAGCAGGTGCACCGGGACCATCTGGGGCGCGACCACCAGGGCCATCGGCGCCACGGACCGGGCGAGCGCCTCGCGGGAGTCCACCAGGGCCTTGTCGTAGGCACCCTCCAGATTCTCCAGCCAGGCCCGGATGCCGATGACGAAGCCCTCGAAGAGCGCGAGGTTGCTGGCCATGAACTCTTCGAGCAGCTGGACGATCTGCTCGTGCGCCTCCGCGATCCGTTCGGTGCGGCCCAGCCACATCGCCAGGAACATCCGGGCGGCGGGCTGCGCCTCGTACCCCGCCTGGCGGCCCGCGGCGACGATCTCGCGCAGCATCGCCTCGCCCCGCTCGGCCTCACCGGTCTCCAGCAGCACCGAGGCCAGCCGCGCCTTCAGGAGCGACACCTGGCCCTGGGCGCCGAGCCGCTCGGCGTACCGCACGGCCTCGCCGTAGTCCTCACCCGCCAGCGCGTACTCCCCGCGCCGCTCCCGGGCCTCGCCGCGCGCCGACAGGGCCTCGGCGGCTCCCCAGTCGTCGCCGAGGCGGCGGAAGATGTCCAGCCCGGCCTCGGCGTCGCGGGTGGCCTCACCGGCCCAGTCGCCGCGGTTGGCCAGGACGTTGGCCCGTATCTGGAGGGCGTTGGCGAGCTCCCACTCGTAACCGAACTCCTCGCAGGCCGCGACCGTCGCGTCCAGCAGCTCCCGGAGCGCCTGGGCGTCGCTGGTCATGATCACCGGGAAGAACCAGAGCGCGCCGGGCATCCGGCAGGTCTGCGGCAGCCCCGGCCGGTAGACGCCCACGATGGCGCGCAGCCGCGCCTCGGCCTCGGGCGTCGTCCAGTCGTCGCCGGTGTGGTCCATGGAGGCGAGCAGGAACAGCCGCACCCCGCGCCGGGCCTCCTGGAGCACCTCGGGATCCATGGGCGGCGGGCTGTCGGTGCAGCGCGCGAAGACCGGGGGCGCGGGCTCGGCGGGCGGGGCGAACGGGTCGGGGCCGAGCTCCGCCGCCGCCCCGGCCCAGCGGCGGGACTCGGCGCGCAAATCGCGCATGTGCCAGTACGAGGAGAGCGCGTGCACCATGCACAGCGCCTCCTGCTCGTCGGCGAGGTCCACGGCCCTGCGCAGCGCGGTGCGCAGGTTCTCGTACTCCCGCTCCAGGAGCTCGACCGCGGCGCGCTGCCCCCATCCGCGCAGCTCGGGGTCGGTGGTGCGGGCCAGCTCGCGGTAGTACACCAGGTGGCGGCGCTCGGTGGGGCCCCGGTCCCCGGCGTCGTCAAGGCGCTCGCCCGCGTACTCGGCCACCGTCTCCAGGAGGCGGTAGCGCATCTCGCCGCCGTCCCCGGGCGCGGCGACCACCAGCGACTTGTCGACGAGGGAGCCCAGGAGCGGGGCGACGTCGCGGGCGGCGACGCCCTCGCCGTCCGCGCAGACCGCCTCGGCCGCCGCCAGGACGCAGCCGCCCGCGAAGACGGACAGCCGGCGCAGCACCGTGCGCTCGGGGTCCTCCAGCAGGTCCCAGGACCAGTCGACGACCGCGCGCAGGGTCTGCTGGCGCGGCAGTACGGTCCGGCTGCCGCTGGTCAGCAGGCGGAAGCGGTCGTCGAGCCGGTCCGCGATCTGGCGTGGCGACAGCATGCGGAGCCGGGCCGCGGCGAGCTCCACCGCCAGCGGCAGACCGTCCAGACGGCGGCAGATCTCGGCCGCCGCGCCCGGGTCGTCCTCCACCCGGAACCCCGGCCGCGCCGCCGCGCCCCGGTCCGCGAGCAGCCGCAGCGCCACCGGGCCCGGCAGCGGCTCCACCGGCCGCACCACCTCGCCCGGCACGCCCAGCGGCTCCCGGCTGGTGGCGAGGACGGTCAGCCCCGGGCAGCGGGCCAGCAGGTGCTCCGCGAGGGCGGCGGCCGCGTCGATCACGTGCTCGCAGTTGTCCAGGAGCAGCAGCATCCGGCGGCGCTCGCAGTGCGTGGCGAGATGCACCAGCGGATCGCCCGCGGCGCGGTCGGCGGCCCGCAGCTCCTCGGCGCCGGCGCCGTGCAGCACGGTCTCGCGGGCCCCGACCGAGGTGAGGACGGCGGCGGGCACGGCCGCCGGGTCGGTCACCGGGGCGAGCTCGGCCAGCCACACCCCGTCGGGCCAGCCGTCCCCGGCCGCGCCCGCGGCCTCGGCGACCTCCTGGGAGAGCCGGGTCTTGCCCGCCCCGCCCGGCCCGAGCAGCGTCACCAGCCGGGCGGCGCCCAGATCCCCCCGGATCGCCTCGATGTCGGCCTCGCGCCCCACGAAGGAGGTGAGGCGGGCGCGCAGATTGCCCAGGGGGGCGGGGCGGGCGGGCGCGGAGTCCGCGGCGGGCGTCCGCGGACCCGCCCAGGGCGCCTCGTCGGTGTGGAGCAACGCGCCGTGCAGCGCCCGCAGTTCCGGGCCCGGGTCGGCGCCGAGGCGGTCGGCGAGGGTGCGGCGGACCTCCTCGTACGCGGCGAGCGCCTCGGCGGTGCGGCCCGCCGCGCGCAGGGCGCGGATGCGCAGCGTGTGCAGCGGCTCGTCGAGGGGGTGGGCG
Organism: Streptomyces sp. NPDC005878; assembly: GCF_040629815.1. Taxonomy (NCBI): domain Bacteria; kingdom Bacillati; phylum Actinomycetota; class Actinomycetes; order Kitasatosporales; family Streptomycetaceae; genus Streptomyces; species Streptomyces sp. NPDC005878. The sequence goes on along the minus strand of NZ_JBEXWK010000032.1, from coordinate 32,339 downwards.
GCGCAGAGCGCGGCCAGCTCGGGCAGCACCTCATCGGCCCGGCCCAGGGCGAGGGCCGCGGCGAGCCGGGCGCGGCGGGCGTCCAGGCGGCGGGCCTCCCAGCGGGCGGCCTCGGCGCTCCGGTCGGGGAGATCGGCGAGGACCGGGCCGGTCCACAGCGCCAGCGCGTCCTCCAGCCGGGACAGGGCCTTCGCCGGGTCGCCCTGGTCCAGGGCGCGGACGCCCTCCCCGGCGAGCCGCTCGAACCGGAACAGGTCGATGTCGTCCGGCTCGGCGTCGAGCCGGTAGCCGCCGCCCTCCACCGAGGCGACCGCGCCGGGCCCGGCCGTCCTGCGCAGCCGGCCCACCAGCGCCTGGAGCGCGCCGGCCGCGTCGGAGGGCGGTTCGCCGTTCCACACCTCGTCGACGAGGTGGCCGACCGGGACCGTACGGCCGGGGCGCAGGGCGAGCACGGTCAGCAGGGCGCGCAGACGCGCCCCGCCGACGGCGACCGCCGTGCCTTCGGGGTTGAGCAGCTGGGTGGTGCCGATGATCCGGTAGCGCACCGCCCCATTGTCCGTGACGTGACGCCCCGCCGTGCCCCCGCCCGCCAACTCCCGGCCACGCGACGGTGACCAGGGGTGGAACTCCTGCGGGATGGCCGGACGTTCCCGGGGTATCACCTGTACGGTCGGGGCCGTCCGACCGCACTTCCACCCCGGGAGCCCCGCCCATGGCCACCGCCACCTCGCGCCGCAGCGACCGGAGCGTCAGCCCGGTCTTCCTGGGGATCGCCGCCGTCACGGCGGTCGCCGGATGGGCGGTGTGGACGGGCTTCTCGACCGCGCCGGGCTTCGCCGTCTTCCTCTTCGTGACGGGCGCCTGGATCGTCTCCCTGTGCCTGCACGAGTACGCGCACGCCCGCACCGCCCTGCACGGCGGGGACATCACGGTGGGCGCCAAGGGCTATCTGACGCTCAACCCGCTGAAGTACACGCACGCGATGCTGTCGATCGTGCTGCCGGTCATCTTCGTGATCATGGGCGGTATCGGTCTGCCGGGCGGCGCCGTCTTCATCGAGCACGGCCGGATCCGGGGCCGCTGGAAGCACAGCCTGATCGCGGCGGCGGGCCCGCTCACCAATGTGCTCTTCGCCGTCGTCTGCACGGCCCCGTTCTGGCTGCACGCGCTGGACGGCGTGCCCGCCGGGTTCCGCTACGCGCTGGCGTTCCTGGCGCTGCTCCAGGTGACGGCGGCGATCCTGAACTTCCTGCCCGTCCCGGGTCTCGACGGGTACGGGGTGATCGAGCCGTGGCTGTCGCACGGGGTGCGCCGCCAGATCGAGCCGTTCGCGCCCTTCGGGCTGCTCGCGGTCTTCGCGTTCCTGTGGGTGCCGTCGGTCAACAGCGTGTTCTTCGACGCCATCCACGCGGTGCTGCGCGGGCTCGGCGTCACCGAGTGGGACACCTACTGGGGCCAGCGCCTCTACCGCTTCTGGCAGGGCACGCCGGAGATCCCCTCGCTCATCCGCTGACGGCCGCCGCGCGCCGGGCGTCGGCCTTCGCCTTGCGCAGGTAGTACCAGGCCATGTTGGAGGAGAGCCCGGCCAGCAGGATCCAGACGACGCCGGTCCAGTTGCCCCGGACGAAGGAGACCACGGCCGCGGCGACCGCGAGGACGCAGACGGCGAGGGCGTACAGAGCGAGGCGGGGCATGGGGTCGGCTCCTGTCCGGGTGCGGCGCTGATGCCCGTCCAGTGTCCCCCATGCCCCGGCCGGGCCTACACGTCGGTCACCCGCAGCCCGGCGTGCGCCTTGTAGCGGCGGTTGACGGAGATCAGGTTGGCCACCAGCGACTCCACCTGGTGGGCGTTGCGCAGCCGCCCGGCGAAGACGCCCCGCATCCCGGGGATCCGGGCGGCGAGCGCCTGCACCAGGTCGGTGTCGGCGCGGCTCTCGCCGAGGACCATCACATCGGTGTCGATCTCCTCGATCGAGGCGTCCTGGAGCAGCACGGCCGACAGGTGGTGGAAGGCGGCGGTGACCCGCGAGTCCGGCAGCAGGGCGGCGGCCTGCTCGGCGGCGCTGCCCTCCTCCGGCTTCAGGGCGTACGCACCCTTCTTGTCGAAGCCGAGCGGGTTGACGCAGTCCACGACGAGCTTGCCCGCCAGCTCCTCGCGCAGCGCCTCCAGGGTCTTGGCGTGCCCGTCCCACGGCACGGCGACGATCACGATGTCGCTGCGGCGCGCGCACGCGGCGTTGTCCGCGCCCTCGACGCCGAGGCCCAGCTCGTCGGCGGCGGCCCGGGCGCGCTCGGCGGCCCGCGAGCCGATGATCACCTTCTGGCCCGCCCGGGCCAGCCGGTAGGCCAGGCCCCGGCCCTGGTCACCGGTGCCACCGAGGACGCCGACGACCAGGCCGGAGACGTCGGGCAGGTCCCAGGGGTCCCTGGCGGCGGGCTTCGGGGTGTTCTCGGCGCTCTCAGTGGAAGTCATGGCCCGACCTTACGTCGCGTGCCCGGGGGCATCCCCCGCCCGGGTGAGGAGTGACGGATGCGGCCCGCCGGGGCGTGCGGTGCGGCAGGATGCCGGGGCATGGATGCCGTACGCGTCGCACTGTTGCGGGAAGTCCTGGCGGGCACGGAGTGGCTGCGCGGGACCCGCAGGTTCGCCGGGGTGCTGCGGGGGTCGGTGGTGCCGAACGGCGGCGGGCTGCTGCTGGTGGGCACCGAGGCGTACGAGCCGTGGCACCTGGCGGCGCACCTGACCGACGAGGCCGCGTGGTCGGGGGTCCCCGAGCTCACCCCCACGCTGGTACGCCACCGGGTCGAGCCGGGCCGCGGCCCGCACCTGTCCGTGGGGCTCGGGCGCCTGGAGGCGGCCGGGCGGGGCGAGACGCTCCTGGTGGTGGCCCCGGATCGGCCGGACGGGGGCCTTTTGGAACGGGTCCACGACGCCCGGCGGGCCGGGGCGCGGGTGCTGGCGCTGGACGGGGGCGACGCGGAGGTACGGGGGCTGGTCCACGAGTCGCTGACGGTGCCGGCGGGGGCGGAGGTGGACCTGGACACGGTGCAGCATCTGGTGAGTGCGGCGGCGGGGGAGAACGGGCTGCCCGTGCAGCGGGGCCGGCGGCGCTTCCGCGACCGCCTCACCCGCCTGGCGGACCAGCTGACGGCACCACCACCAACGCGCTGGTGACCTCGCGGGGCGGGCCCGGCCTCCGTCCCCGGGTGCGCTGTACCCGGCCGCACACCCCCTGCGGGGCGCCCCCGGTCTCCGTCCCCGGGTGCCCTGCCCCCCCCCGCATAGCCCCTGCGGGGCGAGCCCCGGCCTCCGTCCGCAGGTGCACTGTGGCCGGTCGCGCAGTTCCCCGCGCCCCTGAAAACCCGCCTTCGTCTGCGGGCCGTGGTCCCTTCCCGCGCAGTTCCCCGCGCCCCTACAGGCACCACGGGCCGAGCCAAGTCCCCCGGCTCCGGGCAACCCCCTCAGGGGCGCGGGGAACTGCGCGAGCAACCCACCACCCACCCGCACACAACCACCAGGCCGCGCCCCGCGAAGCACCCGGCCGAGCCAAACCCCCCGGCTCCCCGCAACCCCCTCAGGGGCGCGGGGAACTGCGCGAGCAACCCACCACCACCCGCACACAACCACCAGGCCGCGCCCCGCGAAGCACCCGGCCGAGTCAAACCCCCCGGCTCCGCGCAACCCCCTCAGGGGCGCGGGGAACTGCGCGAGCAACCCACCACCCACCCGCACACAACCACCAGCCCCCCGCCCCCCGCCCCCTCACTCCCCCTTCTCATGCCACTTCGGATCCGTCTCCCACTCCAGGTTCCGCTCCTGCGCGGTCCGCATCGCGTGTTCCGCCTCCTCGCGGCTCGCGTAGGGGCCGAAGCGGTCCTTGGCGGGGCACTCCGGGCCCTCCTCGACCTTGGCGTGGACCAGGCAGTAGTACCACTCGCCCGGTTTTCCGGCCGTACGCTTCTTGAACAGGGCCATACGAAGGCTCCTTCCTCGGCCCGCCCTCGGACCTTCTCGACCATGCTGCCCCAACACGGCTCGATAGACTCGCCGGCATGTCTGGCCAGTCGCTGCTCGTACCAGGGGAGCTCTCTCCCACCCGCTCCGTCCCGGGGAACATCCGCCGCCCCGAGTACGTCGGGAAGCCCATGCCCGCGCCGTACACCGGCCCCGAGGTGCAGACCGCCGAAACGATTGAGCTCATGCGGGTCGCGGGCCGTATCGCCGCCCGCGCGATGGAGGAGGCCGCCAAGCTCATCGCGCCCGGCGTCACCACCGACGAGCTCGACCGGGTCGCGCACGAGTACATGTGCGACCACGGCGCGTACCCCTCCACCCTGGGCTACCGGGGCTTCCCCAAGTCCCTGTGCAGCTCGGTCAACGAGGTCATCTGCCACGGCATCCCCGACTCCACCGTCCTCAGGGACGGCGACATCGTGAACCTCGACGTCACGGCGTACATCGGCGGCGTCCACGGCGACAACAACGCCACCTACCTCTGCGGCGACGTCGACGAGGAGTCGAAGCTGCTGGTCGAGCGGACCCGGGAGTCGCTCAACCGGGCCATCAAGGCCGTCAGGCCCGGCCGTCAGATCAACATCATCGGGCGCGTCATCGAGTCGTACGCCAAGCGCTTCGGCTACGGCGTCGTGCGCGACTTCACCGGCCACGGCATCAGCACCGCCTTCCACTCCGGGCTGATCGTGCCGCACTACGACGCGCCGCACGCCACGACCGTCATCAAGCCGGGGATGACCTTCACCATCGAGCCGATGCTGACGCTGGGCACGCACGAGTACGACATGTGGGAGGACGGCTGGACCGTCGTCACGCGCGACCGGAAGCGGACGGCCCAGTTCGAGCACACACTGGTGGTGACCGAGACGGGCGCGGAGATCCTCACGCTGCCCTGACCCGTCGCCCCGCTTCCCCGGAGGCACGCCTTGGACACGCCTTCCTCCCCGCCCTTCTCCGCCCGCATCCGCACGGCGTCGCACGAGCAGCACACCGAGGCGGAGAACTCCCGCTTCATGAGCGCCCTGCTCGGCGGCCGGCTGGGCGTGGAGGCGTACGCCCGGTACACCGAGCAGCTGTGGTTCGTGTACCGGGCGCTGGAGGAGGGGGCGGCGGCGCTGCGCCACGACCCGGTGGCGGGGCCGTTCATCCGGCCGGAGCTGATGCGTACGCCGTCCCTGGAGCGGGACCTGGCGCATCTGCGGGGTGCGGGCTGGGAGCGCGACGCGGCGCCGCTGCCCGCGACCCGGGGCTACGCGGCGCGGGTGCGGGAGTGTGCCGCGACGTGGCCCGCCGGATATGTGGCGCACCACTACACGCGCTACCTCGGGGACCTCTCCGGCGGTCAGATCATCCGGGACCGGGCCGAGCGGACCTGGGGGTTCGCCCGCAACGGCGACGGGGTGCGGTTCTACGTGTTCGAGGCGATCCCGAATCCGGCCGCGTTCAAGCGGGGGTACCGGGAGCTGCTGGACGCGGTGGAGGTGGACGAGCTGGAGAGGCAGCGGGTGGTGGAGGAGTGCCGGCGGGCGTTCGCGATGAACACGGCGGTGTTCCGCGAGCTGGGGGAGGAGTTCGCGCGGAGCGCTTAGCCCGGACTCCGTCCGCGGGCCGGTGGGGGCTTGTCGCGCAGTCCCCGCGCCCCTGGGGGTTGCGGGGCGCCCGGCGCGTCACGGCGCGGGCCGTGCGGGCACGCGCGTCCCAACGCCCCCGAGGCCGCCCCCTCACACCGTGGCGCTGCTCTCCAGCCGCACCCGGCCGCCCAGTTCCACCGTCTCGTCCGGGCCCGGGGCGGTCAGGAGCTGGGAGCCCGCGCCCTGGGTGATGTTCAGGGCCCGGCCCAGCTCGGCCGTGAGGAGGAGGGCCGCCGCTCCCGTGGCCTCGTCCTCGGTGATGCCGTCGCCCCGGCCCGGGAACGCCCTCGCCCGGACGCGGCCCGCCGCCTCGTCCTCCCAGGCCCAGGCGTACACCCACTCCCCCGGCTCGGGCACCTCGAGGGCGGCCACCTCGGCCGCCGAGGCGTACCGGCGCAGGGTGCGCGGCGGAGCCCACCCGGGGTGGGCCGTGATCCAGGTGAACTCGCCGTCCTGGCGCGCGAACACCTCCCCGACGGGCGGTTCCAGTACGTCCACGTCGAGCAGCCACGCCGCCCCGACCAGCGGATGCCCCGCGAAGGGCAGGCGCAGGCCCGGGGTGTAGATGTCGACGGCGCCCCGCTCGGGGTCGTCCACAAAGACCGTCTCGCTGAAGCCGAGCTCCTTGGCCAGCGCCTGGCGGGCCGCCTCGTCGGGCAGCAGCGAGCCCTCGCGCACCACGCCGAGGGCGTTGCCGTGGCGGCCGTCGGGGCCGCAGAAGACCCTCAGTACGTCGATGAGGACGCCGGATGCGCCGTTTTCCGTCACCCCCGCATTCAACAGCAACGGTGAACGCCCGGGACCGGCGTTCACCCGTACGGGGTCACAGGGGCGCAGAGAAGCGTGCAGGGGCGCAAGAAATCAGCCATGCGCAGGGGCGTGAGCCGGGGGCAAATCGGATGGATCATGGTGCTCGCAGCGCCACTTGACCGCTCCTTGACCCCGTCATGGCCTTCTTGTGATTGGCCTGTTATCGACCGGTGTCACTGAGCGGGAGGTGAGAGCTGAATCACGGACCCGATGGGTATCGGTCAGGTAAGCCTCGGTTAAGTTAGGTCCGCCTCACCCCCTGACCGAAACCAGTGTGGAGCCCACATGCGAGCCGTCCGTCTCTCCGTTGTCACCGCCGCCACGGCCGCGGCGGCTCTGGCCGCCGTCACGGGCTGCTCCTCGAAGAGCGACTCCAAGAGCGCTGACGGCGCCATCCAGGTCACCGCCTCGGACGACGCCTGCAAGGTGTCGAAGACCGAGTTCGCGGCCGGGCACGTGCAGTTCGCCATCGAGAACAAGGGCTCCAAGGTCACCGAGGTCTATCTGCTCTTCCCGGACGACCGGATCGTCGCCGAGCGCGAGAACATCGGCCCCGGCCTCAAGCAGAACCTCACCGCCGAGGTGAAGGCCGGCTCGTACGAGATCGCCTGCAAGCCCGGCATGAAGGGCAGCGGCATCCGCCAGAAGGTCACCGTCACCGGCGGCGGCCAGACCCCCCGGCGCGACCCGAAGCTGGACGCGGCCGTCGCCGCCTACCGCACCTACGTGCAGCAGCAGGCCGACGAGACCCTGCCGAAGCTGAAGACCTTCACCGACGCGGTGGCCGCCGGTGACGTCGAGGGCGCGAAGAAGGCGTACGCCCCCTCGCGCATCGGCTGGGAGCGCACCGAGCCGGTCGCGGAGTCCTTCGGTGACATCGACCCGAAGACCGACGTGCGCGAGGACGGCCTGGAGAAGGGCCAGACGTGGACCGGCTGGCACCGCCTGGAGAAGGCGCTGTGGGCCGACGGCAAGATCGGTGACGAGGAGAAGAAGCTCGGCGTCCAGCTCTCCGCGGACATCGCGGACTGGCAGAAGCGCGTCGGCACCGCCGACATCACCCCGACCTCCATGGCCAACGGCGCCAAGGAGCTGCTCGACGAGGTGGCCACCGGCAAGGTCACCGGTGAGGAAGAGCGCTACAGCCACACCGACCTGGTCGACTTCAAGGCCAACGTCGAGGGCGCCCAGAAGGCGTACGAGCTGCTGAAGCCGGTCGCCGCCAAGAACGACCCGAAGCTCACCGCCGAGCTGGACAAGCAGTTCGCGGCGATCGAGGCCCAGCTCGACAAGTACCGCGCCGACAAGAACTCCTACGACTTCACCCCGTACGACAAGGTCGGCGCGGGTGACCGCAAGCAGCTCTCCGACGGGGTGAACGCGCTCAGCGAGCCGCTCTCCAAGCTCGCCGCGGCCGTCGCCAAGTAACGCCGCACCCGCACAGGACAGGAGGGGACACGTCATGAGCGACACGACCGACACCGACGCCGGCACCGCCACCGACGCCGCCGGGGACGCGAAGTCCTCGGCGCCGTCCCGCCGTTCCCTGCTCGGCTGGGGCGGTGCGGGCCTGGCGCTCGGCGCCGCCGCGGCGGGAGGCGCGGTCGCCGCGGTGCGCGGTGACGGCGGTGACGCGGTGCCCGCCGCCGAGTCCGGCGCTGCCGTGCCGTTCTACGGCGCCCACCAGGCCGGTATCGCCACCCCCGTCCAGGACCGGCTGCACTTCGCCGCGTTCGACGTGACCACCAAGGACCGCGCCGAGCTGGTCCAGCTCCTCAAGGACTGGACCGCCGCCGCGGCCCGGATGACCGCGGGCCAGACGGTCGGCGAGGGCGCCTACGGCGGTCTCGCCGAGGCGCCGCCGGACGACACGGGCGAGGCGCTCGGCCTCAAGCCGTCCCGGCTGACCCTCACCGTCGGCTTCGGCCCCTCGCTCTTCGCCAAGGGCCGCTTCGGCCTGGAGGGCAAGCGGCCCGAGGCGCTGGTCGACATCGAGAAGTTCCCGCACGACAACCTCGACCCGGCGCGCAGCGACGGCGACCTGTGCGTCCAGGCGTGCGCCGACGACCCGCAGGTCGCGGTGCACGCGATCCGCAACCTGGCCCGGATCGCCATGGGCCGCGCCGCGGTGCGCTGGTCCCAGCTGGGCTTCGGCAAGACCTCCTCCACCACGCCCGACGAGCAGACCCCGCGCAACATGATGGGCTTCAAGGACGGCACCCGGAACATCGCGGGCACCGACACCGCCGCCCTGGACAAGCACGTCTGGGTCGGCGAGAAGGACGGCTCGCCCTGGATGACCGGCGGCTCCTACCTGGTGGCCCGCCGCATCCGGATGCACATCGAGGCCTGGGACCGCACCGGCCTCCAGGAGCAGGAGGACGTGTTCGGGCGCGACAAGGGCGAGGGCGCCCCGGTCGGCAAGGCGAAGGAGCGCGACGAGCCGTTCCTGAAGGCGATGAAGCCCGACGCGCACGTGCGTCTGGCGCACCCCGACTCCAACGGCGGCGCCACCATCCTGCGCCGCGGCTACTCCTTCACCGACGGCACCGACGGCCTCGGCCGCCTCGACGCGGGCCTGTTCTTCCTCGCCTACCAGCGGGACGTCCGCAGGGGCTTCCTGCCCGTACAGCGCAACCTGGCGCACGACGCGCTCAACGAGTACATCCAGCACGTGGGTTCGGCGATATTCGCCGTCCCGCCGGGCGTCCGCGACAAGGACGACTGGTGGGGCCGGGCGCTGTTCAGCTGATCGGCCGAGGGCTGAGGGGAATCGAATGTTCGGCAATTATCTGATCGGCCTGCGCGAGGGCCTGGAGGCCAGCCTGGTCGTCTGCATCCTCGTCGCGTACCTGGTCAAGACCGGCCACCGCGAGGCGCTGCGGCCCATCTGGATCGGCATCTCGGTCGCCGTCCTGGTGGCGCTGGGCTTCGGCGCGGGCCTGGAGTTCGGCTCGCAGGAGATGACGTTCAAGGCGCAGGAGGCGCTCGGCGGCTCGCTGTCGGTCGTCGCCGTCTGCCTGGTCACCTGGATGGTCTTCTGGATGCGGCGCACCGCGCGGTTCCTGAAGTCCGAGCTCCAGGGCAAGCTGGACGCGGCCCTGCGCCTGGGCACCGGCGCTCTGGTCGCCACCGCCTTCCTGGCGGTGGGCCGGGAGGGCCTGGAGACCTCGCTGTTCGTCTGGACCTCGGTGCACGCGGCCGGCTCCGACAGCGGCAACACCGACCCGCTGATCGGCGCGCTCCTCGGGCTCGCCACCGCGGTGTTCCTCGGCTGGCTCTTCTACCGGGGCGCGCTGAGGATCAACCTGGCGAAGTTCTTCACCTGGACCGGCGCGATGCTGGTCGTGGTGGCGGCGGGCGTCCTGGCGTACGGCGTGCACGACCTCCAGGAGGCCGACTTCATTCCCGGCATCAAGAGCCTGGCGTTCGACATCAGCTCCACGGTCCCGCCGGACAGCTGGTACGGCACGGTCCTCAAGGGCGTCTTCAACTTCCAGCCCGACCCGACCGTCCTCCAGGTCACGGTGTGGGCGCTGTACCTCATCCCCACGCTCGCGCTGTTCTTCGCCCCGGTAGGGTTCGCGAAGTCCGCCGGGAGCGCCGCTCCCGCGGCGGCGGCCAAGAACGCGGCCACGAAGGACGAGGGGCAGAAGGCAGTCCATGAGCAGGGTGAGTCGGCTGACGACGGCGCTCGCGGCGGTGACCGTACTGACGGTGACGGCGAGCGGCTGCGTGACGGTGCACGGCGAGCGGGAAGTAGTCCCGTTGGCGACCAGGGCTGAGGCCGCGCAGGCGCTCAGGGACTTCACGGACGCGTACAACAAGGCCGACAAGGCCTACGACCCGGCCCTCGACGCGGGCCGGGTCACCGGCCCGCTCGGGGCGGTCAACCAGGCCGGGCTCCAGGCCCGGCACGTCACCGACCCCGGCGGCAACCCGCAGCACGTGCCGCTGGAGCTCACCGACGCGCGGTTCTCCATACCCAGGAAGGCGGGCTGGCCGCGCTGGTTCGTGGCGGACACCGACTCCAACCGCGACCAGGACACCGGCCCCACGGACACGCGCTGGCTGGTGGTGTTCGTCCGCGCCGGGGCGGACGACGTCTGGAAGGCCGCCCACCTGTCGGTCCTGGCCCCCAAGGACGTGCCGGCCTTCGCCGTGGACGAGGACGGCTTCGCCGAGCCCGTACGCCCGGACGACACCGGCCTCGCGGTGGCCCCGAAGGACCTGAGCGAGAGTTACGTGGCGTATCTGCGCACCGGCCGCCCCGAGACCTTCGCGCCCGGCCCGCACACCACCGAGTGGCGCGCCCAGCGGAAGAAGAACGCGGTCCTGCCCGGGATGTCCAACCAGTACGTGGACCAGCCCCTGGACGGCGGCGACTTCGCCCCCCTGGCCCTGCGCACCCGCGACGGCGGCGCGCTCGCCTTCTTCGCCACCCGCCACTTCGAACGCCAGACGGCGGCGAAGGGGGTGCGGCTGAACATCAACGCGGACGTACGGGCCCTGATGACGGGCGAGGCGAAGTCGACGGTGACGAAGGAACGCGTCTCGGACGACGCGGCGCGGGTCCCCGCGGGGCGGGGGGCGGTGGCGGTGATCAACCGGTTGCAGGGGTTGGTGTCGGCGAAGGGGGAGTAGGTGTGGGGGCGGGCGGGCCGGTTGTCCGGCTGCGGGCCGGTGGGGGCTGGTCGCGCGGTTCCCCGCGCCCCCAGCGGCAGAAGGCCTGGCCCCGTACGGCGATGACATGCGATCCGGGCCAGGTTTTCAGGGGCGCGGGGAACTGCGCGAGCAACCCACCACCGGCCCGCAGGCGGGCAACGGCCCCCCGGAAGGGGTTACCGGCCCAGGGGCCAGGCCACGGCGTGGGCGTCGCCGGCGCCGTGCCGGGCGCACGCGTCCGTGAGGGATTCGAGCAGGGTCAGCGGATCGGGCAGATCGTGCTCGGGCCCACGGACCCACGCCACGACGTGGTCTCCGGGCAGCCGGGCGGGCGGCACCAGCACATAGCTGCCCCGGCAGTGCCACCGCAGCCCGGGATGCTCGTCCATCGTCTCGGGGTGGCAGTCCAGCTCGCACGGCCACCACTCGTCCTCGTCCTCCGGAGTCCCCCGCGTCGCCGTGAAGAACAGCATCCGGGCCTGGTCGCCGACGCCCCCGGACTCGGCCACCGGCCCCACGTCGACGCCCTCGGCGAGCAGCCGCTCCAGCGCCTCGCGCCCCGCGTCGAGGGGCACGTCCAGCACGTCGTGGACCATCCCCGTCGCGGTGATGAAGTTCGCCTCCGGCTGCCCCGCCGCCCACCGCTCGATCTGGGCGCGGTCGGTGGTCGACTGCGTCTGCCAGGCGAACGAGACCGGATGGCGCGCCGGGGTCGGACAGCCCACACGGTCACAGGAGCACCGGTAGCCGACGGGATACGCGGCCGGGGCCAGCGGCAGCTTCGCGGCGGCGGCGGCGAGCAGCAGTTCGAGGCGGCCCGCGTCGGCGCCGGGGGCGTCCTTGGGACGCCTGCGCAGCCAGCGGGACAGCTTGCTCTCCGAGCTGCCGGAACGCCCGTACTCCGCGCCCATCTATCCCCTCACCTCACCGTTGCCCCGCGAGAACCTTCTCCCCATGCTCCCACCATCCTGCGCCCGCCGAGGCCGTACCCCCCAACCGGGGCCTCTCAGCGGGGGGCGAGTCCGCGCAGGGCGTACTCGACGACGGTGTCCGCGTACGCGTGGGTGAGCGGCAGGGTGCGCAGCAGCCAGCGGTGCGCGAGGGGGCCCACCAGCAGTTCCAGGGCGGTGCGCGGGTCGACGTCGGCCCGTACGTCGCCCGCCTCCTGCGCGGAGCGCAGCCGGTCCACGTACAGCCGCAGCTGCGGCTCCAGGAGGTTGTGGACGAACGCGGCGGCGAGCTCGGGGTCGATGACGCCCTCCGCCGCGAGCGCCCGGTACGGCGCCTCGGTGGCGTCGTCGTTGAGCTCGTCGACGGTGGCGCGCAGCACCAGCTTGAGGTCGGACTCCAGGTCACCGGTGTCGGGCAGGGCCACCTCGCCCTGGACGGCCTGGTGGCTGAGGTCGACGAAGGCCTCCAGCAGCACGGCGGCCTTGGAGGGCCACCAGCGGTAGATGGTCTGCTTGCCGACCCCGGCGCGGGCGGCGATGCCCTCGATGGTGGTCCTGGCGTAGCCCGCCTCGCCGACGAGGGAGAGCGCCGCGTCGTAGATCGCGCGCCGCGAGCGCTCGCTGCGGCGGGTGGAGTCGGGTGCCTTGGCGTGGGTGGCGGCGGGTGCCTTCGCATGGGGGGATTCGGGTGTCTTCTCGGACGCGTGCCCCTTGTTCACCATGCCGGGATCCTAGCGTCACCGAGGCGGAACGTATCGTCTCTGTCAAGGGTGCGCGCGGGGCAACAGTGGGTGAAGCGGCGGAAAAACACCCGTACGGATCACTGCGCGAACGGCGGGCAGGCCGCACCATGGGCTGACCACCACCCGCAGATGCGGCGCGTGCAGCCGAAGTCGTCCGTGAGGAGCCCTCATTGCTCAGTGAGACCCGTGACCTCCGTGCACCCCGAGTCGCCAGACCCCGGCGCTATCTGATGTGCCCACCGGCACACTTCAGGGTCACGTACTCGATCAACCCCTGGATGGACCCCGCCAAGCCCGTCGACCTGCCGCTCGCGCTCGCGCAGTGGGAGGACCTGCGGGACCGGTACCGGGCGCTCGGCCACACCGTCGAACTGCTCGACCCCCGCCCCGACCTGCCCGACATGGTCTTCGCGGCCAACGGGGCCACCGTGATCGACGGCCGGGTGCTGGGCGCCCGCTTCGCCCACCCGGAACGGGAGGCGGAGGCCGAGGCCCATCTGGAGTGGTTCCGCGCGCACGGCTTCACGGAGATCCACGAGCCGGCCCACATCAACGAGGGCGAGGGGGACTTCGCCGTCACGGCGTCCTATGTGCTGGCCGGGCGCGGCTTCCGGTCCAGCCCGCTCTCGCACGACGAGGCGCAGGAGTTCTTCGGGCGTCCGGTGATCGGGCTCGACCTCGTCGACCCGCGCTACTACCACCTGGACACGGCGCTGTCCGTCCTGGACGACTCGGCCGACGAGATCATGTACTACCCCGGCGCCTTCTCCCCCGGCAGCCGGGCGGTGCTGGCGCGGCTCTTCCCGGACGCGGTGATCGCCTCGGAGGAGGACGCGGCGGCGCTGGGCCTGAACGCGGTGAGCGACGGGCTCCATGTGCTGCTGCCGCAGGGGGCGGTGGGGCTGTTCTCGTCCCTGCGGGAGCGGGGGTTCGTTCCCGTGGGGATGGATCTGGGTGAGCTGCTGAAGGGGGGCGGCAGCGTGAAGTGCTGCACGCAGGAGCTGCGGGCCTGAGGGGGCGCTCCGCGGGGGGGCGGTGTTCTCTGTGGGGGTGCGGCGTCTTTCGTTGCCTGCGGGCCGTGGGTGGCTGGTCGCGCAGTTCCCCGCGCCCCTTGCGGGGTACCGGCTGAGGTCGATCAGGCACGGACCGCGGGGCGCTCCGCGGGGGGCGCCGTCTTTGCCTGCGGGCCGTGGGTGGCTGGTCGCGCAGTTCCCCGCGCCCCTTGCGGGGTACCGGCTGAGGTCGATCAGCCACGGACCGCCTTTAGGGGCGCGGGGAACTGCGCGGGTGACCCATGTCGGCCCGCAGACGCACACGGACCCCTCCAGGGGCGCGGGGAACTGCGCGAGGAACCCAGCACCGTCCACAGACGAACACGAGCCCCCGAACCGGCGCCCGCAGGGGTTACTCGGGCGGGGGCCAGGGGGCGCCCCACGCGGTGTCGCGGGATGCCCGGTACAGGTCCCCTTGCCGTTTCGTCACGGTCTCGCGCCGCAGCACCCCCTCCCCCGTGCACAGCTCCAGCAGCACCTGCCCCTTGCGGATCTGGGGGCGTCGCGTCACCCGGTTCGCGGCGGGCTCCGCAGCCACCCCCCGGACGGCCGCCACATAGCTGAACTTCTCGTCCTCGTACGCCAGCGAACCCCCCTTGACCTGCCGGTGCAGGGACGAGCGGCTGACCCGGGCGGAGAAGTGGCACCAGTCCGTGCCGGGTTCGATGGGACAGGCGGCGCTGTGCGGGCAGGGCGCCGCGACGGTGAAGCCGGCCGCGATCAGGCGGTCCCGGGCCTCGATGATCCGGGCGTAGCCGTCGGGGGTGCCCGGCTCGACGATGACCACGGCGCCCGTCGCGGCGCGCGCGGTCGCGTCCACGAGGGCCCCGCGGTCCTCGGCGGTCAGCTCGTTCAGGACGTACGAGACGGTGACGAGGTCGGACTCCGGCAGGCTCAGCGCCGTACCGATCCGGGCCCGCTCCCAGCGGATCGCCCGCAGCCCCTCGACGCCGGAGGACTCGGCCAGTTCGCGGCCGAGCGCGAGGGCGGGCTCGGCCCAGTCCAGGACCGTGGTCGCGGGGGACCACGCCTCGGCGACGGCCCAGCTCGCCGCGCCGGTGCCGCCGCCGACGTCGGTGTGGGTGGCGGGGGACCAGTGCGGCGCCGCGTCCTGGAGGGCGGCGAGCGCGGACCGTACCGCCTCGAAGGTCGCGGGCATCCGGTACGCGGCGTACGCGGCCACGTCGGAGCGGTCGCGCAGCACCGGCGCGTGGGTCTGGGTGGCTCCCCGGTAGTTGGCGATCAGCCGGTCGACGGCCCGCGCGGCCTGCGACGGCGGCAGCCCGTCGAGCAGCCCGGCGAGGGCGGAGCGCAGGGCCTGCGGGACGGGGGCGTTCTCGTTCACCTGGGGATTCTACGGGCGCGGGCCGTCCCGGCGGCGCGCCCGGGGCGCCCGGGGCAGATCGGGCCACGGCCTCCCTCCGCCGCCAGGGCCGGGTCAGACCGCCGCCTCCCCCCGTCGCCAGGGCGGGGTCAGACCGCCGCCTCCTGGCGCTGCCAGGGGCGGCACAGCAGCAGGAAGCAGAGCAGCGCCGCCACACCGGAGGCGAGCTGCACCACCGCCATCGGCACGGCCGTCCCCTCCCCCGCGATCCCCACCAGCGGCGACGCCACCGCCCCGATCAGGAACGAGGAGGTGCCGAGCAGCGCGGAGGCGGAGCCCGCCGCGTGCGGGGTGCGCATCAGGGCCTGGGCGGTGGTGTTGGGCGTGGCCATGCCCATCGCGGACATCAGCACGAACAGCCCGGCCGCGACCGGCGCGAGGCCCGGCTCGCCGAACACCCCGGACGTCATGACGAGCAGCGCCGCCGCCGCGAGCACCACCGTGCTCAGCGAGCACACCAGCACTTTGTCGAGGTCGACCCGGCCCACCAGCAGCTTCCCGTTGATCTGCCCGGCGGCGACCAGGCCGACCGAGTTGAGCCCGAAGAGGAGCGAGAAGGTCTGCGGGGAGGCGCCGTAGATCTCCTGGATCACGAACGGGGAGGCCGAGATGTACGAGAAGAGCGCGGCGAAGGCGAGGCCGCCGGCCAGGACGTAGCCGGTGAAGACGCGGTCCCGCAGCAGCGAGCCCATGGTGCGCAGGGCCTCGCCGACCCCGCCCTCGTGCCGCCGCTCGGGCGGCAGCGTCTCGCCGAGGAAGCGCCAGACGAAGACGGTGAGCAGCAGGCCGACCCCGGTCAGCACCACGAACACCCCGCGCCAGTCCGTCAGCCGCAGCACCTGTCCGCCGATGAGCGGCGCGACGACCGGGGCGGCCCCGGAGATCAGCATCAGGGTGGAGAAGAACCGGGCCATCTCCACGCCGTCGTACAGATCGCGCACCACCGCGCGGGCGATCACGATGCCCGCCGCGCCCGCCAGGCCCTGGAGCAGCCGGAACGCGATGAGCAGGGCGGCGTCGGGGGCGAAGGCGCAGACGGCGGTGGCCACCACGTACACGGCCATGCCGACGAGCAGCGGCCTGCGGCGGCCCCACTTGTCGCTCATCGGCCCGACGACGAGCTGGCCGAGCGCCATGCCCGCGAGGCACGCGGTGAGGGTGAGCTGCACGGTGGCGGCGGGCGCGTGGAGCGCGCCGGTGACCTCGGGGAGCGCGGGCAGGTACATGTCCATGGAGAGCGGCGGGAGCGCGGTGAGCCCGCCGAGGACGAGCGTGACCAGCAGACCGGCGCGGCGGGCGGCGACGGTGGCCGCGGCCGGTATCGGGGCCGGCGCGGTCCGGCTGCTCTCCGCCATGGGTGTCTCTCCGGTTTCCGGCCGTCGCGACCGTTGTAGTTTCAAGCATCCATGCTCTCAGCCCGCGGGGGGTGCTTCGGACCGGGGTGCGGGCGGGGTGGGATTGAGGTGCGGGGCGGGTGCGGGGCGGGGTGCGGCCCGGGAGCGCGCTGGGGTGCGGGGTGGGGTGTGGGCCGGGGGGCCGGGCCCGTATCGCGGACGGCGGCGGCCCGGGCGCGGGGTGCTCCCGTACGCTCCCGGCCATGAACGCATCCGCAGCGCGCAAGACCGCCGTCGTCACCGGCGCCGGCTCCGGCATCGGCCGCTCCGTGGCGCTCACGCTGGCCGACGCGGGCTGGTCGGTGGCCCTGGCGGGCCGCCGTCCCGAGCCCCTGGAGGAGACCGCGGCCCTGGCCGGGCCCGACGCCGACGTCCTCCCCGTCCGTACGGACGTGACCTCACCGGAGGAGGTGGCGGCCCTCTTCGCGGCGGTACGGGACCGGTACGGGCGGCTCGACCTGCTCTTCAACAACGCGGGCACGTTCGGCCCCGGCGGGGTCGCGGTGGAGGACCTGGCGTACGAGGCGTGGCGGCATGTCGTCGACACCAACCTCAACGGGGCGTTCCTGTGCGCGCAGGCGGCGTTCCGGCAGATGAAGGAGCAGGACCCGCGGGGCGGGCGGATCATCAACAACGGTTCGATCTCGGCGCACGCGCCGCGCCCGAACTCGGTGGCCTACACGGCGACCAAGCACGCGATGACCGGCCTGACCAAGGCGCTCTCCCTGGACGGCCGTCCGTACCGGATCGCCGTCGGCCAGATCGACATCGGCAACGCGGCCACCGAGATGACGGCCCGGATGACCACGGGGGTGCCGCAGGCGAACGGGGAGCTGGCGGTGGAGCCGGTGATGGACGCGGCGGATGTGGCGCGGACGGTGCTGCACATGGCGGAGCTGCCCCTGGAGGCGAATGTGCAGTTCGCGACGGTGCTGGCTACGGCTATGCCGTATATCGGGCGGGGGTGAGTTCGGCCGGGGTGCGGATTTCGTCTGCGGGCGGGGGGTGGTTGGTCGCGCAGTTCCCCGCGCCCCTAGGGGATGGCCCCCGGGCGGGGATGACGGCTCGGCCTGCCCCAGGGCTCCCGGGGGCGCGGACTTCGACTGCGGACCGTGGGTGGCTGGTCGCGCAGTTCCCCGCGCCCCTAGGGGATGGCCCCCGGGCGGGGATGACGGCTCGGCCTGCCCCAGGGCTCCCGGGGGCGCGGACTTCGACTG
>NZ_JBEXWK010000032.1:0-14380 GCF_040629815.1 Streptomyces sp. NPDC005878 | reverse complement strand
TGCGGACCGTGGGTGGCTGGTCGCGCAGTTCCCCGCGCCCCTTGGGGGACGGCCCCCGGGCGGGGATGACGGCTCGGCCTGCCAGAGGGCTCCCCGGGGCGCGGACTTCGACTGCGGACCGTGGGTGGTTGGTCGCGCAGTTCCCCGCGCCCCTCAGGTAGACCCCCCTGGCCGGGATCACGGCTCGGCCGACCCGAGGGCTCCCCGGGGCGCGGACTTCGACTGCGAGCCGTGGGTGGCCGGTCGCGCAGTTCCCCGCGCCCCTAGGGGGACGGCCCCCGGGCGGGGACCACGGCTCGGCCTGCCAGAGGGCTCCCCAGGGCGCGGACTTCGTCTGCCGGTCACGGGTGGCTGGTCGCGCAGTTCCCCGCGCCCCTAGGGGGTCGGCCGCAGCCAGGGACCAACCTCAGCCCCAGCCCCCCAGGGGCGCGGGGAACTGCGCGAGCAACCCACCACCACCTGCAGACAAACACCGGCCCCTTCAGGGGCGCGGGGAACTGCGCGAGCAACCCACCACCATCCGCAGGCGAACGAACACCCCCCAGGGGCGCGGGGAACTGCGCGGGCAAGCCAGTACCGTCCGCGGGCGGACGAACGCCCCCGGGGCGCGGGGAAGTGCGCGGGCGGCGCGGCACGGGTCGGGCGCGGACGCGGGCCCCGGGGCGCGGAATGCCGGGCCTCTGCGCGGAGTTGTCAGCGGCATGACCGACGTACTCCGTTACACCGCCTTCTCCTCCGACCCCACCGGAGGCAACCCCGCCGGGGTCGTGCTCGACGCGGCCGGGCTCGATGACGCTGCCATGCTCGCGATCGCCGCCGAGCTGGACTACAGCGAGACCGCGTTCCTGACCGCGCCGCCCGAGGGACTCGGCGAGGAGGGGCGGGCGTTCACCGTCCGCTTCTTCAGCCCGAAGGCGGAGGTCCCCTTCTGCGGGCACGCCACCGTGGCGACCGCCGTGGCGCTGGCCGAGCGGATCGGCCCCGGTGACCTGGTCTTCGCGACCCCCGTGGGCACCGTCCCGGTGACGGTCACGGACGACGAGGGCGTGCTGCGGGCCACGCTCACCAGCGTCGAGCCGCACGTCGAGGACATCGCGCCCGCCGACCTCGACGAGGCACTGGCCGCGCTCGACTGGCCCGCCGCCGACCTGGACCCGGCCCTGCCCCCGCGCATCGCCTTCGCCGGCAACCGCCACCTGGTCCTCGGCGCCGCCACCCGCGAGCGCCTGGCGGACCTCTCCTACGACTTCGAGCGGCTGGCCGCGCTGATGCGGCGGCTCGACCTGACGACGGTTCAGCTGGCCTGGCGCGCGTCCGACACCGTCTTCCACGTCCGCGACCCGTTCCCGGTCGGCGGTGTCGTGGAGGACCCGGCGACGGGCGCGGCCGCGGCGGCCTTCGGCGCGTACGTACGCGAACAGGGCCTGGTTCCCGAGGAGTCGGTCCTCACGCTCCACCAGGGCGAGGACCTGGGCCGTCCGGGCGTACTGACGGTGACGCTGCGCGCGGGCGACGCGAGGGTACGGGTCGGGGGCGCCGGGGCGGTGATCCCGGCGTAACCGGACCGCCGGCCGCTCAGGCCAGCCCGCTCAGGCCGGCCCGCTCAGGCCGGCGCGCTCAGGCCGGCGCGCTCAGGCCGGCGCGCAGGCCCTGCCTGCTCAGGCCTGCCCGGTCTCGAACCGGCCGACCTTCCCGTCCTGGACGTCGAAGCGCCAGGCGGTCCGCATCTCGCCCCAGGTGTCGTTGCGGTAGGTGGCGACGAGCGAGCGCCCGCCGTCGCTCTCCGACTCCACGTCCATGTGGCCGCCGCTGGAGAAGACCTCCCGCTCGGTCCAGTCGGCGATGTCCCGGTCGGAGCCGTCGTCGGACATGGTGGCGCCGGGGGCGAGTACGGCCTGGAAGGCGGCGCGGTCCCCGGCGTTGAGCGCGGTGACGAAGGCGCGGACGGCGGGGTCGCTGAGCTGGTCGACGGGGACGGACACGGGGGCTCCTCCGGATGCGGGCGGGACGACGGCGCACGTCCGCCTCCGCGAACGGCTCGCCTCCCAGCTCACCCCATCCCCACGGACCCCGCCACCGGCGGGGGCACGGCGGGTGAGAGGCAGACGAGTCGGGCTGTACGCCGGGTTCTGTCGCCCGGTCGCCTCGCGGCGGCCGGGGAGACGGCCATCCATCTAGGACCGGTGTTGCCACCTGCCTCGTGCGGTCTACCCGCGGACTCGGGCGGGCAGCCCTCGAACGTCCGCGCAGAGCCGCTTTTCACGGCGGCTCCTCTTGACCTTGCTCCGGGTGGGGTTTACCTAGCCGCCTGAGTCACCCCAGGCGCTGGTGGTCTCTTACACCACCGTTTCACCCTTACCGGGGACCGAGGTCCCCGGCGGTCTGTTCTCTGTGGCACTGTCCCGCGGGTCACCCCGGGTGGGTGTTACCCACCACCCTGCCCTGTGGAGCCCGGACGTTCCTCGGGAGGATCCGGGGATCCCCACGCGGCCGTCCGCCCGGCTCGTCTGCCGTGCCGACCATGCTACCTGCCGGACGGGCCCGCTCGGACGAAGTCGGACGTGGCGAGGCCGAAGCCGAACGGCTCGGGGAGCGCGATCTCCTTGCCCAAGGGGATGGCGCGGTGCCGGCGGTGGCCGTCGTCCTCCGGCTCGCCGAAGAGGGTCACCTGGGCCTTTCCCGGTCGGTCAGCAGGTACAGGGGGATGCCCCCGCGTGCGTGGCAGCGCCGTTCGACCTCGCGGTCGGCGTCCGTCACGCGGGGGCGAACTCCGCCTTCGCGGTGCCCGGGTCGGCCTGGGTGAGGCGGACGCGGAGGGGCTCGCCCAGGGGGAGGGGTGTGGTGCCGCGGACGGGGGCCACCACGGCCGGGTCGGTGAGATGGACCGTTCCGGCCGTCGGTTCGCCGTCCTCGATGTCGACGACGGTCGCGTCGAAGACCTCACCGACGCGGTCCTTCAGGAGGGCCGCCTCCACCAGGTCGACGCACTCGCGCTCCACCGTGTTGGCCCGGCGGGTGCCCTCGGCCATCGCCTTGGGGAGCCCGTCCAGCGCGTCGCGTACCCAGGCGGGGATGTCGGCGCCCGCGACCGCCGCGAGGCAGATCTCGGCGGCGTACCGGTCGACGAGGCGGCGCAGCGGCGCGGTGCAGTGCGCGTATTCGTCGGCGACGGCGGCGTGGATGGCCGGGTGGGGAACGTTCCCGCCGGTGAAGACGGTGTACCCGGCGCCGCGCAGCAGCGTCGTGCACTCCTGGAGGAACGCGGCGTGGTGCGGGTCGCGGGGGTCGAGGGAGCGGATGACCTGGGCGTACGGGACGTGGTGCGGCCAGTCGATGCCCAGTGCCACGGCGCAGCGGCGCAGCCGGGCGACGGCGCCGTCCGGGGCGCTGGGCAGGGTGCGCAGGACGCCGGTGCCGTACGCCAGCATCAGATCGGCCGCGGCGATGCCGGTGAGCAGGGAGATCTGGGCGTTCCAGCCGTCGGCGGGCAGCGGGGCGCGGTAGGCGAGCCCGTACCGGCCGTCGTGCTCGACGATCTCCTGCTCGGGGACGTTGAGGGAGATCCCGCCGCGGGCCACCTCCTGCTCCTCGCGCAGCCGCCCGATGTCCGCGAGGAGGGCGAGGGACGGTTCGGCGGTGCCGTCGTCGATCTGCCGCTGCACCCCCTCGTAGTCGAGCTTGGCCCGGCTGCGGACGAGGGCGCGCTCGACGTGGGTGGCGGTGGTGGCGCCGTGGGTGTCCAGGTCGATGGTCCACAGGACGGCGGGGCGGACCCGGCCGGGGAGGAGGCTTGCGGCGTCCTCGGAGAGTACGGGCGGGTGGAGCGGGATGCGCTCGTCGGGGAAGTAGAGCGTGGTCACCCGGCGGTGGGCCTCGGTGTCGACGGGGCCGCCCGGGTCGACGAAGGCGGCGACGTCGGCGATGGCGTAGTGGACGCGGTAGCCGCCGGAGGCCCGGTGGGTGAGGTGCATGGCCTGGTCCAGGTCCAGGGAGGCGGGCGGGTCGATGGTGAAGAAGGGGAGGTCGGTGGCGTCGCGGACAGGGAGCCGCGGGTTGCCCGCGGCGCGGTCCGCGTCGGCGAGGACGTCCGGGGGGAAGGTGTCGGGGAGGGCGAGGGTGGTGCGGAGGTCGCGCAGGGCGGCCCTCAGCGGGTCGGCTGCGCCGGTCATGTGGAGGTGGCGGCGAGGCATGCCCCGAGCGTAGGCCGGGCCCGGGTGCACGGCCTCTTTTGCGCCGAGGCCCCCGACCGGGCCCGGCCTGTCGTCCTGGGCGCGCCCGGATCCCCTGGTTCTGGGCGGGCGGCCTGGTGTGCTGTCCGCAGACCGGTGGTGGGTTGCTCGCGCAGATCCCCGCGCCCCCCGGAAACCAGGCACCTTCGGCGCACCCCCCAGGGTTTGGGGAAGCGGCAGGGTGGGGGCTTAATGTGGGGGCGGGGCCGTCCCCCTGTTCGCCCACCTCCGAGGAGACCCCCGTGCTCGTCCTGCTCCCCCCCTCCGAAGGAAAGGCCGACGGAGGACGCGGGAACCCCCTCAAGGAGGAGTCGCTGTCGCTCCCCGGCCTGCGTCCCGCCCGCTCCGCCGTCCTCGACGAGCTCGTCGAGCTGTGTCTGGCGGACGAGGACAAGGCCCGCGAGGTCCTCGGCCTCAGCGAGGGCCTGCGCGGCGAGGTCGCCAAGAACGCCGGGCTCCGCACCGCCGGCACCCGCCCCGCCGGCGAGATCTACACCGGCGTCCTCTACGACGCCCTCGGCCTCGCCACCCTCGACCCCGCCGCCAAGCGCCGGGCCGCAAAATCGCTGCTGGTCTTCTCGGGGCTGTGGGGCGCCGTCCGCGTCACCGACCGCATCCCCTCGTACCGCTGCTCGATGGGCGTGAAGCTGCCGGCCCTGGGCGCGCTGGGGGCGTACTGGCGCGGCGTCATGGACCCGGTCATGACCGAGGCCGCCGGGACCGGCCTCGTCCTCGACCTGCGCTCCTCCGCGTACGCCGCCGCCTGGAAGCCCACGGGCGAGGTGGCCGGGCGGACCGCGACCGTACGCGTCCTGCACTCCCAGATCGTCGACGGTGTCGAGAAGCGCTCCGTGGTCAGCCACTTCAACAAGGCCACGAAGGGACGGCTGGTCCGCGACCTGCTCGCACACGGCGTCGCCCCCGCCGGCCCGGCGCGGCTCGTGGAGGCCCTGCGCGACCTCGGGTACGTGGTGGAGTGCGCCCCGCCCGCCAAGGCGGGCAAGCCGTGGGCGCTGGACGTGGTCGTGGAGCAGATCCACTAGCCTCCACGGCAAGCAACTGGCCCTCGTTGCACAGGGTGCAACGCTCGTTGCGCCCTGCGACACCCCCCGGCAGGATGCCGGTATGACCTCCGTCCTGGACCTGGCCCCCGTCGTCCCCGTGGTCGTCCTGGACGACGCCGCCGACGCCGTACCCCTCGCGCGGGCCCTCGTGGCGGGCGGGCTGCCGGCGATCGAGGTGACGTTGCGGACGCCGGCCGCGCTCGACGCGATCCGGGCGATCGCGGACGGCGTGCCCGAGGCCGTGGTCGGGGCCGGGACCGTGGTGTCGGCCGCCGGGGTCGGACGGGCCATGGCGGCCGGGGCGCGTTTCCTGGTCAGCCCGGGCTGGACCGCCGGCCTCCTCGACGCGATGACCGCCTCGGGGCTGCCGTTCCTGCCCGGGGTCGCCACCGCCTCCGAGGTGGTGGCGCTCCTGGAGCGCGGGATCGGCGAGATGAAGTTCTTCCCCGCCGAGGCGGCGGGCGGCACGGCCTACCTCAGATCGCTGGCCGGACCGCTCCCGGCCGCCCGCTTCTGCCCCACCGGCGGCATCTCCCTCGCCTCGGCGCCGGACTACCTGGCGCTGCCGAACGTGGGCTGCGTCGGGGGTACGTGGATGCTGCCCCCGGACGCGGTCGCCGCGCGGGACTGGGCGCGGGTGGAGGCGCTGGCGAGGGAGGCGGCGGGGCTGGGGCTGCGGTGAGGGGGCTTCTCCGGCTGCGGACCGGGGGTGCCCGGCAAGCGGGCCGGGGGCGTCCGGCCCCGGCCCGGGACCGGACGCCGCCGAACCGCACGGGCTCACCCCGCGGTCGCGCGCGAGCCGGTACGGTCCGCGGCCGAACGACCGGGCCCCTCAGCGCAGGAGCGCCATGCCGTACAGCGCAGGTGCGCCGCACCCGTCAGCGCAAATGCGCCGTGTCGTTCAGCAGCCGCACCGACGCGTTGCCGTCCCCGTAGTACGCCACCGCCGACAGCGACGCCGCCGACAGCTCCATCCGGAACAGGGACTCCGGCGGGGCGCCCAGGGCGAGCCGCACCAGCGTCTTGACCGGGGTGACATGCGTGACCAGCAGGACCGTACGGCCCGCGTAGGCGGTGAGCAGCCGGTCCCGGGCCGCCGAGACGCGCCGCGTCACCGACGCGAAGCTCTCGCCGCCGCCCGTCGGCGCGGCCTTGGGCGAGGCGAGCCAGGCGTCGAGGTCGTCCGGGTGGCGCTCGCGCACCTCCGCGAAGGTCAGCCCCTCCCACGCCCCGAAGTCCGTCTCGCGCAGGCCTTCCTCGATCCGTACGTCCAGACCGAGGCGGCCCGCGACCGCCGCCGCCGTCTCACGGCAGCGCCGCAGCGGGGAGGAGACGACCGCCTGGACGGTGCCCCGGGCCGCGAGCGCCGCCGCGACCTGCTCGGCCTGTCGGCGGCCGGCCGCCGACAGCTCCGGGTCGGTGCCGCCGCTGCCGGAGAACCGCTTCTCGGGGGTGAGCGCCGTCTCGCCGTGCCGGAGCAGGACGAAGGTGGTGGGCGTGCCCAGGTCGGGCGCGCTCCACCCGGCGGCCGGAGCCGCGCTCGCACCGCGGGCGGGGGCCGGGACGGTGGCGACCGCGGCGGCCGGGGCCGCGAGGGCCGCCCGGGCCCGTGCCGCGCCCGCCGCCGCGTCCCCGACGACCCGCGCCGCGTCCGTGTCGGCGGGGCCGGCGGAGAGTGCCGCCGTGGACGCCGAGGGCTCCCACTGCCTGCCGCGCTTGCCCGCGTCCATCGCCTCGTTGGCGAGCCGGTCCGCGTGCTTGTTCTTCTCGCGCGGGATCCACTCGTACGTGACCTGCCCGGTCGGCAGGATCCGGGCGGCCTCGGCCGCGAGCGGCTTCATGTCGGGGTGCTTGATCTTCCAGCGGCCCGACATCTGCTCGACGACCAGCTTGGAGTCCATGCGGACCCGCACCTTCGCCGCCGGGTCCAGGGCCTTGGCGGCCTTGAGCCCGGCGATCAGGCCCTTGTACTCGGCGACGTTGTTGGTGGCGACACCGATGTACTCCGCCGCCTCGGCCAGCGTCTCGCCCGTCACCGGGTCCAGGACCACCGCGCCGTACCCGGCCGGCCCCGGGTTACCCCGGGAGCCGCCGTCGGCCTCGACCACGAACTGCCGCACTACAGGCCCGACTCCGCCGTACGGACCAGGATGCGGTTGCAGTTGCCGCACCGCAGCACGGTGTCCGGGGACGCCGCCTTCACCTCGTTGACCTCAGTGATGTCGAGCTCCAGCCGGCAGCCCTCGCACTTGCGCTGGTAGAGCCGGGCCGCGCCGACGCCGCCCTGCTTCTCGCGCAGCTTGTCGTAGAGCTTCAGCAGGTCGGCCGGGACGACGGCGGCGACGACCTCGCGCTCCTTGGCGACCTCGGCGGCCTCCGCGTCCAGCTGCTGGACGGCGGTGTCGCGCCGGGCCGTGGCGTCGTCGGTCTTCGACTGGACCGAGGAGACCCGCTCGGTCAGCTCGGCGACCCGCTCCTGGGCGGACTCGCGACGCTCCATGACCTCCAGGACCACGTCCTCCAGGTCGCCCTGGCGCTTGGCCAGCGAGGCGATCTCGCGCTGGAGCGACTCCAGGTCCTTGGGCGAGGAGACGGCGCCCGAGTCCAGGCGCTGCTGGTCGCGGGCGGCGCGCTGGCGGACCTGGTCGACGTCCTGCTCGGCCTTGGTCTGCTCGCGGGCGGTGTCGCTCTCCTCGGTCTGCGCGGCGACCAGCAGGTCGCGCAGCTGCGTGAGGTCCTTGGTGAGCGACTCGATCTCGGCGTGCTCGGGCAGTGACGCCCGCTTGTGGGCGAGCTGCGACAGGCGTGCGTCGAGGGCCTGTACGTCGAGGAGGCGGATCTGGTCGGCGGGCGCGGCGTTCAGTTGGGGGCTCCAGAAGAGTGGTGGGATGACCAGGGGTCGGTGACCGTCTTCGAGACGTGGACCCGCAGGTCCCAGCCATGGCGGTCGGAAATCTCGTCGAGCTGTGCGGCGGCCTGCTCGCACCAGGGCCACTCGGTGGCCCAGTGGGCGGCGTCGATCAGGCCCAGCGGGCCGGACGCGGAGGACGCGTGCTGGGTGGCCTCCGACACCGGGTGGTGGCGCAGGTCGGCGGTGAGGAAGGCGTCGGCGCCCGACGCCCGTACGGCGTCGAAGAGGGAGTCGCCCGAGCCGCCGCTGACCGCGACCGTCCGCACCAGGGCCCCGGTGTCGCCCGCGACGCGGATGCCCTGCGCGGTGGCGGGCAGCCGGGCGGCGGCGCGGGCGGCGAACTCGCCCAGCGTCATCGGGTGGTCCAGCTCGCAGACGCGGCCGAGGCCCCGGCGCCCCGACGGGTCCGTGGCATCGGGCACGAGCGGCCCGACGACCCGGATGTCCAGGGCGCCCGCGAGGGCGTCGGAGACGCCGGGGTCGGCGGTGTCGGCGTTGGTGTGGGCGACGTGCAGCGCGATGTCGTGCTTGATCAGGGTGTGCACGGCCCGGCCCTTGAAGTGGCCGGCCGCGACCGTCGTCGTCCCGCGCAGATAGAGCGGGTGGTGGGTGACGATCAGGTCGGCGCCGAGCTTCACCGCCTCGTCCACGATCTCCTGGACGG
The DNA here is from genome assembly GCF_040629815.1 of Streptomyces sp. NPDC005878. Classification (NCBI taxonomy): domain Bacteria; kingdom Bacillati; phylum Actinomycetota; class Actinomycetes; order Kitasatosporales; family Streptomycetaceae; genus Streptomyces; species Streptomyces sp. NPDC005878. Next base: position 5,512 of record NZ_JBEXWK010000032.1, on the reverse strand, counting down.
GGTCGACGGCGAACAGCACCCGCCGGACCTCCGCGTCGGGGTCTCCGCAAACGGTGCCCACCGCGTCCCATCCCTCGGCCCGCTCGGGCGGCCAGAGGGCGTCGAGCGCGGCGATGACTTCAGACAGACGGGGCACGGGGACAGGTTACCCGCGCTCCGGGCCCCGCCCACCACGGCTTCCGTCCCATCCGCCCCGGCGAACGCCCCGGGCACGTCCCGCCCGGCTCGCCCCGCACTGCACATCCCTCGCCCCTTCCACCGGGGAATCGCCCGATGGCCACCCTTTGGTGTGAAGCGAGTGGTCTCGTGTTGTTCGGCAGGAAGTGCGAAAACTAGCTTCTAGGGCCGGAGGTGAGCCATCTCATGACGGCCTTGGCCATCGAGACCGCTGCCGGCGACGGCGACGCGATCCGGCGGAGCGCGTTCACGATCACCGCTGACGGCTCCTACGCGGCCCGGCTGGTCCGGGCGCCGGGCGGGGGCGACCGCTGGTTCCCGGAGCGGTGGACCCTCGACGGGCCCGAGCCGTACGCGGTGCCGCTGCCCGGCAACCAGCCGGAGGACCCGGACGCCTCGGTGCTGCCGATGGGGGACGGGCGGGTGCTGATCCACCGCCGGATCGCGGACCGGGACGCCTTCGCCCTGCTCTACCCGACCGGGCCCGGCACCGGCGAGCTCGCCCTCGGCACGATCCCGCGCGACCCGGTGCGGGAGCTGGCGCTGCTGCCGCCGTCCCCCAACGGCAGCCGCGCGTACGCCCTGGCGGCCGGGCCCGAGGACAGCACGCTCTGGCTGGTGGCGGGCGGCGCCTTCGGCCCGGAGCCGGTCGCCACCCTCCGGGGCCGATGCTCGGGCGGTGTCTGGCTGGACCGGACCGGGCGGATGCTCGCGCTCGACCGGGAGCTGGACGGGCGGACCAAGGCGGTCGCGGTGGACCTGGAGCGCGGCGGCGAGGTGACCCCGCTGCTGCAGATCACCGAGGAGAGCGAGGACCGGCTGCTGCTGGCGGACCCGGACACCGGTCTGCTGCTGCTGCGCTCCGACGCCCCCGGCCACGACCGGCTCGGCTGGGGCGTGCTCGGCTCCACCCTGCCCGTCCGCTTCCCCGAGTGCCTGCGGCTCGCGGACGCGGCGGTGACGCCGTTCGCGGTACAGCCCGGGCAGGTGCTGATGCCGGAGAGCTGCGCGGTGGCGCTGCGGATCGACGCGGCGGGGGGCACCTGGCTGGGGGTGTGGCGCCCGGCGGGCCGTCGGCTGCACCAGCTGGCCGCGCCCCCGGGGTGGCTGGCGGGCGCGGGCCTGTGGACGCGGGAGGGGCTGCTGCGGCTGCCGTGTACGACACCGGCCGCGCCCTGCTCGGTGGCCGCGCTCCCGGTCCCGGCGGACCTGCCGCGCCCCGCCCCCGTACCGCTGAAACCGCGGGTCCCGCGGCCCGTACCGCTCGCGCAGGCGCCGCTGACCGGGCGTCAGTAGGAGGTGGGCGCCTGGTTAAGATCCACGGCGAACACAACGGACGAAACACAACGGGGTGACTGCACCACATGTCCGAGACACTGACCGCCGTGTCCGCCGAAGCCACGACGGACCCCGGCGGCCACGGCCGGCACCGGGGCGGACCGGCGGTGACCGAGGAACCGACCGCCGAGGCCCACGGCCGGCACCGGCGGCGCGACGGCGACGGGGGCCGTGACAACGGCTGACGTCGGCGACGACGCGGGAAGGGCCCGGGATCGGTGGATCCCGGGCCCTTCCCGCGTCCTGGGGGCGGCTCGGGGGCGCGTGTCCGTTCCCGTGGGGCGTTCAGCCGCGTTTGAGGCCGAGGACCTCGGTCGCCGCGAAGGTCTCGTCGGCCGGGCGGTCGGCGTAGTACGGGGTGAGGAGCTCGTCCAGTTCGCCGTACGAGAAGGCCTCCTTGGCCGTGTCGAACGTGGCGGCCACCTTCGGGCGCTCCATGATCGCGACCATCCCGCCGTGGACGACCATCAGCTGGCCGGTGACGCGGGCGGCGGCGGGGGACGCCAGATAGCCGACGAGCGGCGCCACATGCTCGGGCGCCAGCGGGTCGAGCCGCCCCTCCCCCGGATCCCCGCCGCCCGGAGCCGCTGGAATGCCCGCGAAGACGTCCTCGGTCATCCGGGTCCGGGCGCGGGGGCAGATGGCGTTGGCGGTGACGCCGTACTTGGCGAGGGCCAGGGCCGTGGAGGTGGTGAGGCCCACGATCCCGCCTTTGGCGGCGGCGTAGTTGGGCTGGCCGGCGGAGCCCGCGAGGAACGCCTCCGAGGAGGTGTTGACGATCCGGCCGTAGACCGCGTGGCCTGCCGCCTTGGACCGTTCGCGCCAGTGGGCTGCGGCGAAGCGGGTGGTGTTGAAGTGGCCCTTGAGGTGGACGTGGATGACCGCGTCCCACTCCGACTCGGTCATCGAGAAGATCATCCGGTCCCGCAGGATGCCCGCGTTGTTGACCAGGATGTCGAGTTTGCCGTACCGCTCGACCGCCAAAGCGACGAGTTCGGCGGCCTGTTGGTGGTCGGCGACGTCCCCGGTGTGGGCGAGGGCCGCGCCGCCCGCCGCGCGGATCTCGGCGGCGACCTCCTCGGCGGGCCCGGCCGAGGCCGCGCCGGTGCCGTCGCGGCCCGGCTGCCCGAGGTCGTTGACGACGACGGACGCGCCCAGCCGGGCCAGTTCCAGGGCCTCGGCCCGGCCCAGGCCCCGTCCGGCGCCGGTGACGATCGCGCTGAGCCCTTCCAGTGGCAGTGCCATCGCTCGACGGTGTCCTTTCAGGGATGCGGTGGGTGCGGTGGATTCAGAGGGTGGTGCGGAGGATGCGGTGGGTGCGGTGGATTCCGAGGGAGGTGCGGTGGATGCGGTGGATTCAGAGGGTGATGCTGGTGCGCAGGGCCACGCCGGTGCGCATCTGGTCGAGGGCGTCGTTGATCCCGGTGAGCGGCACCCGGTGGGTGATCAGGCCCTCCAGGTCGATCCGGCCCGCCCGCCACAGCGCCACGGCCCGCTCGTAGGAGCGCAGCACGTCCCCGCCGCCGTACAGCGAGGGCAGGATCCGCTTCTCGTCGAAGAACAGCTCGAACATGTTGAGCGGGAAGAAGTCGTCCATGGCGCCCGCGCCGACCACGCACAGGGTGCCGCCGCGCCGGGTCGCGCCGTAGGCGGTGCGGGCGGTGGCGGACTTGCCGACGACCTCGAAGACGTAGTCGAAACCCTCGCCGCCGGTGACGCGCTGCTTGGCGTCGTCGAGTTCGCTGGGCGAGACGGCCTCGGTCGCCCCGAAGGTGAGCGCCGCCTCGCGCCGGGAGGCCACCGGGTCGACGGCGACGATCCGCGCGGCGCCCTGCACCCGGGCGCCCTGGATGGCGGAGATCCCGACCCCGCCGCAGCCGATCACGGCGACCGACGAACCGGCCTCCACCCGCGCGGTGTTGATGGCCGCGCCCAGGCCGGTGGTCACCCCGCACCCGATGAGCGCGGCGATCTCGTACGGCACGTCGTCGGGGATCGGGACCGCGCACCCGGCGGCGACCACGACCTCCTCGGCGAAGGTGCCGGTGCCCGCGAAGCCGAAGACCTCGGTGCCGGGGCGCCGGAAGTTGGGGGTGCCCGCGTTCATGAACCCGGCGAGGCAGAGGTGGGTCTGGCCGCGCCTGCAGGAGGGGCAGGTCCCGCACGCGGGCAGCCAGCACACCAGGACGCGGTCGCCCGGGGCGAGCGCGGTGACGCCGTCGCCGATGTCGAGGATCTCGCCCGCGCCCTCGTGGCCGGGGACGAAGGGGGCGGGCTGCGGGAGTACGCCGGACATGGCGGAGACGTCGGAGTGGCACAGCCCGGTCGCGCGGATACGGATGCGCACCTTCCCGGGGCCGAAGCCCACCGCCTCGACGTCGTCGAGCACATCGAGCTTGTCCTGGCCGATCTCGTGCAGTACGGCTGCGCGCATGGGGCGGCTCCTTGGATCAGGCGGTGGAGACGTGAGCTCGGACATGACCGGAGGTGTGTCCGGCGGCGTGTCCGGAGGCGTGACCTCTGACGTACGTGACCTGGGGCGTGGGCGCGGGCCTGGCCTCAGGCGTGTTCGACGAGCGTGTCGGAGAGGACGGGGGCGTCGTCGCGCTCGACGGCCGTCACCGACACCTGGACGCGGCCCGGCGCGGTCCACATCCGCACGCGCAGGGTCTCGCCCGGGTGGACGACCCCGGTGAAGCGGGTGGTGTACGAGCGGACGCGCGCCACCTCGCCGCCGAGCAGCGTGTCGACGACCGCCTTGAGCGTCATGCCGTACGTGCACAGCCCGTGCAGGATCGGCCGGTCGAACCCGGCGAGGGCGGCGAACTCCGGGTCGGCGTGGAGCGGGTTCCAGTCGCCGGAGAGCCGGTAGAGCAGCGCCTGCTCCTCGCGCACCTTCCGCTCCACGGTGCGGTCGGGGGCGCGGTCGGGCTGCTCGGTGCGGGCGGAGGGGCCGCGCTCGCCGCCGAAGCCGCCTTCGCCGCGTACGAAGATCTGGGCGTCGCTGGTCCACAGCGGCCCCTCGTCGTCGGCTGCCTCGGTGCGCAGCACCAGGACGGCGGCCTTGCCCTTGTCGTAGACGGCGGCCACCTTGGAGGTGGAGATCGCCTTGCCGCGCACGGGGATCGGGCGGTGCAGGACGATGCCCTGGCCGCCGTGGAGCACGGCCGCGAGGTCGATCTCGATGCCGGGCGCGGAGAGCCCGCCGACGACGCCCATGCCGGCGCCGGCGACGGTGGCGAACGAGGGGAGGACGTGCAGCCGCGACTCCAGGGTGTAGCGCAGCTCGTCCGGGTCGGTCGCCGGGACGCCCGCGCCCAGGCCCAGGTGGTAGAGCTGGATGTCCTTGTGATCCCAGACGATCTCGGTGGACCGGGGCTCGGCGGCGAGCGCCTTGGCGACGTCGATGGGCATACGGGTGCTGCTCCTTGGAGGTCCTTGGAGTGGGAAGACCTCGGCGCGGCCGTCCGCACCGTCGGCCGCGCCGAGGCCGCAGGGGGTGGCTTCGGAGCCGGTTTTAGAACGCGTTCTAGGGTTGGTGGGGCCTATGTATAACGCAGCGGGGGCCAATTGTGAACCGTTCTGACGTTCCGTCAGGTGAGGGGGTGGCGTGGCCTGGGCCGGGGTTCGTCTGCGGGTGGGGTGGTGGTTGCTCGCGCAGTTCCCCGCGCCCCTGATCGGCCCGGTGGTCGGCTGACGGTTGAGGTGGGTTGCTCGCACCGTTCCCCGCGCCCCCTCAGGGCCCGGTGGTCGGCTGACGGTTGAGCTGGGTTGCTCGCGCCGTTCCCCGCGCCCCTCAAGGGCCCGGTGGTCGGCTGACGGTTGAGGTGGGTTGCTCGCGCCGTTCCCCGCGCCCCTCAAGGGCCCGATGGCCGACTGACGGTTGAGGTGGGTTGCTCGCGCAGTTCCCCGCGCCCCTCAAGGGCGGGGCCTGCGGCCCCTGCCCTCTCGGCCCCGGTCACCCCAACCCCCCCAGGGGCGCGGCTCGACCCCGGGC
>NZ_JBEXWK010000031.1:0-100703 GCF_040629815.1 Streptomyces sp. NPDC005878 | reverse complement strand
TACCAGTTCTTCAACTTCGGCGTGCGGTCCTGCCTGGACGAAGGAAATGGGCGCCCCTACCTCTTCCACGAAGAGGGCTGCAACCCCGGCAACCGATACCAGGGCTGGGCGCTGCGCTAGACCAGCGTTCTCCTCCGGCGGGACGTCTGGCCGGGGTGGGCTGGCCGACCGGCCACCAAGCATGCCGCGAGCGCCTCGGACGTGCGGGAACAAGGATCTGAGGTCTTTGTCTCCGCACGTCCGGTGCACTACCCCCTGGGGGAGGAGGCAAGGGGATCCCACAACGTGCCTCCGCCCCACGAAGGCGCGCATCGTTTAGCGGTCCCGCCCGCCGCTCCCATCGTGCTCGGTGAGAGGGCGTCTGGCTCTGTTCACGAGAACGGGTTCAGGCTCAGGTTCTGTGGACCGGCCACGCTGCGTCACTGATCGGTGCGTGGGGGCGTGGCCCCAATGTGAGCTCGGCGGGTAGCTGGAGCTCCCAGCTACCGTGACGGGCGCTTCAGGGGCGCGGTCATCCCGGAAGGCTGCGCAGTCAGCGTCGGCCGCCGCCGCCGCCGATGCGGCGGTCGTCGGCCAGTGCGGTAAGCGGGCCGAACTCGCGGGCAAGCTCGTTCCACGTCAGAACCTCGCCACAGCGGGCCGGGAATTCCTTCGGGTTGAACTCGGGCATGGTCCAGGTGCCAGTGCCCCGGTCCCGCAGCCACAGGTCCCCGTCACCGTCGACCACAGTCGGCGGGACCGGTACGGGCTCGGCCTGTTCGATGGGCTCCCAGGTGATCCGGCCGGGGTGGGAGACGCGGCGCAGCTCGGTGGTGGCCAGCCGCGCGGCCAAGTCACGGGTTGACTCTTCGGCGTTCTTGACCGACTCGAGCCGGAATGCGTCGTCAAGTACGGGCAGGGCTGGATTCTTGCTGCGCTTTGAACTCATACGCTGACTACCTCCGGTGGGGGGCGTCACATCCGTTATGGCACCCCGTAGAGGGACACGGTATCCGAGGCGGGAGCCCGGCCGACTACGACCACTGTCCAGATGGCACACCGGGGCGGTGGGGCTGGGCGGTGAGCTGGTCCTGGACGGGGCGCGACCCGTGGTGGTAGCGCTCAGATAGGACGGTCCGGGTCCGAGAAGGTGGGGTCGGCGGGGGCGAGCGGGCGTCGGGCCGGGGAGGGTGCGGGCTCGGGCTCGCCGGGCGGCTGGCGGAAGTCGGCGCCCTGCTCGACCGGCATCAGTCGGCGCCCACCCGCCTGGGCGGGTACGGGAGCGTCGGAAGCGGGCTCGGAGAAGGCGGGCAGCGAGAGTGGTCGACGGTCGTTCATGATCCCTAGTCTCCCAGGTCCGGCCCTGCGGGTTGAGCCAGGCCGCTATCAGCGGTGATAGTGCCCTGGCCCTGGCCCTGCTTCTGACCCTGGCCAGCAGGGCCAGGCTGGTCGTTTCAGCTCACCAGAACAGAGCGGTTAAGCCACTGCTACCGCCGGCGAACCGGCCCGGACCGCGCGGCCGGCGGCACACTGGCGGGTGACCACGATCCCCTTGTGGACCGGGTCCAGAAACCTGCACGCTCAGACCCTGACGCCAGCGCGTGCGGCCAAACCCGTCCAACCTGGCTGCGGCCGCCCACCCGGTTCAAGGAATAGGCGTTCGGCAACCCATCACGACCTGGGACGGGTCGTCGCAACTGGCGAGTCGTACACCAGACCCGCCCATCACCAGAAGGGCACCTAGCCCGGCCGACTGGACAGACACGACGCGGCGAAGGATGCGGCGTCCGCTGGGACGATTCCTCGGGCAAGGCTCGCTCGCCATCGCCACCCCCCTCGTTCAGGACGGCTGGGACAGCACGCACATCCGCCGTGACGGCACTGCGCCCTGGAACGTGCTGTGGCAGGTGCGCTCCGCAGCGAAATGAGGGCACGTTCGCCGCTCCGGACAGGGTCGTGGACGTCGGGGCATGCGTCAGCTGACCTGGAGACCGAGGGCAAGCGTCAGCTCAAGGACGCGGTGCGGCGATGCGAGTTCCGGAAACAGCTCTCGCAGCTGTGACATCCGGTACCGGACGGTCTGGGGATGGACGAACAATGCCGTTGCCACCTCCTCCCGCCTGCCCTGGTGCAGCAGCCACGCCCGCAATGTCTCCTCCAGCCGCCGCGCTGTCGCGGCAGGCAAGGTCCGCAGGGGTGCGAGGGCTCGGGCACGCAGGTCTGCATACGCCTCCGCGTCGGCGCTCAGTACCAGCTCGGGCAGGTGGTCCTCCGTGTCGCGGATGTCGGAGGAGAGGGAGCGTGCGCGTACGGCTCGTGCGTACGAGGCGGACGCACGCGTCCATGGCCGGGGCGGGCCGACGACGGCGGCGCGGTGGTTCAGCTGTCTCAGGAGATGTGCCCGGTCGGCATCGGGGACCAGTAGCACGCCCCAGGCGTCCGGCAGATCGTCGAGAACGAGCGTGTTGGGGTTGAGCGTGCGGTAGGCAGGCCGAGCCTGAGCGGCGGGCAGCAGCACCGCGGTCAGCGACACCGGAGGATGCCACCCGGCCCGTTGCGCGGAGGCCCTCAGCACGTCCGGGCTCGCGTCGGCGAGGAGGTCGCGGGCCAGGTGTTCCAGGTGGCGCTCGTGGGCCCGGCCCTGGGCGGCCAGCTCGTCGGCGTGACCCGCGGCGCTCGCGGCGGAGAGCTCGTCGATGTAGGCGAAGGTCAGCTCGGCGAACTTGGCGACCTCGGCGGCGGGCAGCCCCGCGGGTACGGCACCCGTGGCCAGGCACCGCCAGGCCACGCGGGCGCCGACGCGGTAGGCGCTGAGCAGGGCGTCCATCGAACGGCCCTCGCGGACCTCGCCGCGGCCCAGCTCGTAGGCTGCGTCACCGGCGTCGCCACCTGTGGCATTGCCGCTCGCGAGGTCCAGGTAATGCCCCAGGGCCGTACGTACGGCGCGGCGGATGATGCCGCCCATGCGGCCCGAAAGGGCGTTGGCATAGGAAGGAACCTCATCGATGATCGCCTGGACGACCTCGTCGGCGGTGGTCTTCAGCGCGGCCCGCAGCGCGGTGACCGTCGTCTCATCCAGGGTCAGTTCGCTGGCTCTCCGGATAGCATGGTTCATGATTTGTTTCCTGCGAACAATTCAGCCGAACAGATTCACGTCCTTCGGACAGGACTTTACGCCCTGAGGCGCATCAAGGTGGAGTCATGACGAGTGCAGCCCTCCGCGGCAGGGCGTGGAAACTTCTGGAGATGGTCACGACGCCGCTGCTGCCGTCGGACTACCTCGACCTGTTCAGCCCGCTGCGTGCGGGCGCTGAACTGCGCGGGCGCATCGAGGCCGTGCACCCCGAAACGGGTGAGGCCGCGACCCTCGTGATCAGACCGGGGCGGGGGTGGCGCGGCCACACGGCTGGTCAGTATGTGCGGATCGGGGTCGACGTCGACGGGGTACGCCTGTGGCGTGCCTACTCGCTCACCTCGCCCACGGACCGCCGGGACGGCCGCGTCACGATCACCGTGAAGGCGATCCCGGGCGGCAAGGTCAGCAACCACCTGGTCCGCAGGGCGAAACCGGGCACGCTGATCCACCTCGACCAGGCGACCGGTGACTTCGTGCTGCCGGAGGCCACACCCGCCAAGGTGCTCTGTCTGACGGCCGGCAGCGGCATCACACCGGTGATGGGCATGCTGCGCGACACCGAGTTCGACGACGTCGTCATGGTCCACTCCGCACCGCAGCCACAAGACGTGATCTTCCGCAACGAGCTGCACGACCTGGTCGCGGACAAGAAGCTGCGCCTCACCGAGCTGCACACCGACACGGACGGCATGCTCGACATCGCCCGCCTCGACGAGCTCGTGCCCGACTGGGCCGAGCGGGAGACCTGGGCTTGCGGGCCCGCGGGCATGCTCGACACCGCCGAGGCGCACTGGATCGAGCACGGCGTCCAAAAGCGCCTGCACACCGAACGCTTCCGCCCCAGCATCGTCGTCTCGGGGGACAGCGGCGGCGAGGTCACCTTCCGCACCACCGGCAAGACCGTCGACGCGGACGGCGCCACGCCGTTGCTGGACGTCGGCGAGGAGGCCGGCGTGCTCATGCCTTCCGGGTGCCGCATGGGCATCTGCTACGGCTGCGTCACACCGCTCAAGGCGGGGGCCGTCCGCGACCTGCGCACCGGCGAGATCACCGAGGCAGAGCCGGGCGTCCTCATCCAGACATGCGTGTCCGCTGCGGCGGGCCCCTGCGACATCGAACGGTAGGAGCACTTTGACCGCCATCGACCCCACTGCCCACCTGACCGCGGAGCAGATCGAGGAGCTGGGCCGCGAGCTGGACGCGATCCGCGACGAGGTGATCGCAAGCCGCGGTGAGAAAGACGCCGCCTACATCCGCAAGGTCATCTCCGCGCAGCGCAAGCTCGAGCTGGCCAGCAGGGGCGTGCTGCTGTTCTCCAAGTTCCCGCCCGCGTGGCTGCTCGGCACCGCCGGTCTGTCCGTGGCGAAGATCATGGACAACATGGAGATCGGCCACAATGTCCTGCACGGCCAGTGGGACTGGATGCGGGACCCGAAGATCCACTCCACCACCTGGGACTGGGATCACGTCTCGCCGGCCGAGCAGTGGAAGCACTCGCACAACGAGCTGCACCACACGTACACCAACGTGATCGGCAAGGACAACGACCTCGGTTACGGCATCATGCGCGTCGACGAGGACCAGGAGTGGCACCCGCTCCACCTCGGCCAGCCGTTGTGGAACTTCCTCAACGCCTGCTTCTTCGAGTACGGCATCGCCGCCTACGACCTTGAGCTCGGCGACAACCTGGACAAGCACCGCCGCAAGGACCCGGAGTTCCGTGCGCGGGCCAAAGCCGTCGGCCGTAAGATCCGCAAGCAGGTGCTCAAGGACTACGTGATCCACCCACTGCTGTCGGGCCCCTCGTTCCTCAATACGCTCGCCGCCACGTTCACCGCGAACCTGGTCCGCAACATCTGGTCCCACTCGGTGATCATGTGCGGGCACTTCCCCGAGGGCGTGCAGGTCTTCGAGCGCCGGTCGATTGAGCGCGAGACGCGCGGCCAGTGGTACCTGCGCCAGATGATGGGTTCGGCGAACATCAGCGGCAGCAAGGCCATGCACTTCATGACCGGCAACCTGTCACACCAGATCGAGCACCACCTGTTCCCGGACCTGCCGAGCAACCGGTACGCCGAGGTCGCGGTGAAGGTGCGCGCGCTGTTCGAGAAGTACGAGCTGGACTACGTCACCGGGCCGCTGCCCAAGCAGGTGTTCTCCGCGTGGCACAAGGTCTTCCGGCTCTCGCTGCCGAACAGGAAGCCCAAGGTCAAGACGCCGGACCGCGTGCAGGAACTCGTCGCGGCCTGATTCCCGGTGCTGGTTCGGATCTTTCGGCCCTACCGCTTCATTCCTGGACGACGGATTCGACGTGGGAGCGGATAGCGCCGCTGTTGCTGGGTGCTGACGGGCGAGGGCGTCCGTGGCCGGATCATCGGCAGGTGACCAACGGGGTGGTGTGGCGGTTGCGGACCGGTGCCCCATAGCCTTCCGGCGCCAGGGCGGCCGCCGCAGGCCTGATCCCGCCCGAGGGCCGCGCCCGGGCCGGGGACTGAGGCGACAGGCTGACCTGGCCGTTTTCAGCCAGGGATGCGGCGGGTTCTCGCTCTGTGACAACCTCCGGTCACTCCCTGTCCTCTTCGGGTTGCAGGCAAGCACGGAGGAGGCGCGGTGGAGTTCAGGCTGTTGGGGACGGTGGGGATCGACACGGAGTCGGGCGGGCTGGCGCTCGGCCCGCCCAAGCGGTGCAGTCTGCTGGCCGCCCTGCTGTTGCTGCCCAACCGGCCCGTTCTCCTCACCGCCCTGGGCAAGGCGCTGTGGGAGGGCGAGCCACCGGCTCGGGCGCGCTCGGTCGTCCAAGGCCACGTCTCCCAGTTGCGCGCCCTCATCGCGGAGGCCGGCGGTGCCGCACACGGCGTGGACCTGATCACCCACACCGGTGCCTATGAACTGCGTACCCCGCCCGTCAAGGTGGACAGTGCACGCTTCAAGGAGCTGGTGCGCCGGGCCAGTGCCCTGCCGGACGCCGCCGAGGCGGTGCGTCTGCTACACCAGGCGCTGGCGCTGTGGCAGGGCCCCGCCCTCACGGGGACCACCGCCGGCCCCCTGCTGCTGGACGCGGCCCGCGCGCTGGAGGAGGAGCGCGTCGGCGCGGTGGAGCAATTGGCGGAGGGGTATGCCCGGCTGGGCCGGCACGAGCGGGCGGCGGCCGAGCTGAGCGCCGAGACGGCCGCCTACCCGCTGCGCGAATCGCTGGCCGCCGCGCTGGTCCTGGCCCTGCACCGGTCGGGCCACCGGGCCCAGGCCGTGGAGCGATACCACCACACGCGCAGACTGCTCGCCGAGGAGCTGGGCGTGTGCCCCGGCCCCCGGCTCGCCCGGGCATTCGAAGAGGTGCTGCGCGACGAGCCGCCGCCCCCGCCCCGCGAGCGACCGGCCCGGGCGGCGCGCGCTGAGACCTCGGCGCAGGCGGCGCGCGTGAGGCCCGCAGTTGCGGAGGCGCGCTTCGAAACCCCGTCCCCGCCCACGCGTCCCGTAGTCCCGACATCGTGCCCTGAAACCCCGGCCCCGGCGCCGTGTCCCGATCCCTCGTCATCGCTACCCGAGCCCCCGGCCCCGGCGCCGTGTCCCGAGTCCTCGTCATCGCTACCCGAGCCCCCGTCACCGGCGCCGTGTCCCGATCCCTCGTCATCGCTACCCGAGCCCCCGTCACCGGCGCCGTGTCCCGATCCCTCGTCATCGCTACCCGAGCCCCCGTCCCCGGCGCCGTGTCCCGATCCCTCGTCATCGCTACCCGAGCCCCCGTCCCCGGCGCCGCGTCCCGAGCCCTCGTCCCCGCCACCCAAGACCCCGGCGCCCGCGGCGGGCCCCGACGCCCCGTCCCCAGCGGCGCGTTCCCAGCCTCCGGCTCCGGCCGAGCCGCCATCCGCCGCAGCGATGATGTCCCTCCCCGGTGCCCACACCGGCCGGGGCGCCCTGCCGCGGCCCCCGGGCGGCTTCACCGGCCGTGCCGCCCAACTCGCCCGGCTGGACGCCTTGATCGCGGAGGAATCACCGGTGTGCCTGGTCACCGGCCCCGCGGGCGTCGGCAAGACCGCACTCACCGTGCACTGGGCCCACCAGAACGCCGACCGCTTCCCCGACGGCCTGCTCTTCGCCGAACTGGGCGGCTTCGGGGCACGCGGCCCGGCGGACGGCGACCTCGTGCTCCAGAAGTTCTTGCGACGCCTGGGCGTCGCCCCCGAGCACGTCCCGGACTCGGCGGAGGGCGCCGCCGTGCTCTACCGCCAGCTGACCGCGGACCGCCGCCTCCTGGTGGTACTCGACGACGCGGGCTCCTCCGCGCAGGTACGCCCGCTGCTGCCCGCCGGAGCCGGCTGCGTCACGCTGGTCACCTCGCGGGACCGGCTGGGGGGCCTCGTCGTCTCCGAGAGCGCCCGGCCCGTACCGGTCGACGTCCTGGACGACGGCGACTCCACGGCGCTGCTGGTCTCCGTACTCGGAGCGCGGCGCGTCGCCGCCGAGCCCGGCGCCGCCCGCCGTCTGGCCGGACTGTGCGGCGGACTGCCACTGGCCCTGCGCGTGGTGGCGGCCCGCCTCGCCTACCAGCCGGACGCCTCCCTGGAACGGATGGCCGCACAACTCCTGGACGGCAACCGGAGACTGGCCCTCCTGTCCGTCGACGACCAAGGGCCGCGCGCCGCGCTCGGCGCCTCCCTGCGGCACGTCGCGCCCGAGGACCGCCGGATGCTGTACGCCCTCACGTCGCACCCGGGCGGGCGCATCGACCTCCACGCGGCGGCCGCCCTGGCCGGTACCACCCAGGAGGCCGCGCTGTGCGCGCTCGACGCCCTGGCCGGCGCCCACCTCGTGGTGGAGGGGCGCGACGGCGACTGGTCCCTGCACGACCTGGTCCGCCTGTACGCCCGCACCGCAGGGGAGGGGGCGGACGGGGCCCCGGCCGGGCCGGGCACGGACAGTGCGCTGCGGCGGCTGGTGGACCTGCTGCTGCACACCTGCCTGGCCGCCACCGAGACAGCCGAACCGGGTTCCCAGGCGTGCTGCGTCCTGCCGCCGGGAACCTGGCTGCCGTCCTCCCACGCGGAGTTCACCTCCCGGTCCCAGGCCCTGGACTGGTACGCCGATCAGCGTGAACTGCTCGCCCGGACGGTCACCGCGGCGCGTGCCGAGCACCTGCACGCCCAGGCCTGGCGGCTGGGGATCCTGCAGTGGCCGCTGATGGTCCTGCGCCCGCGCGACGAGTGGTGCCCCCTGCTCACCGACGCGCTCGACTCCGTGCGGCGCGACCCCCACGCGGCCGGGGCGGACGGCGAGTCGCGTGTCCGCGCGCTGCTCGGCTGGCTCTTGATCGAGCAGGGCCGGCTGCCCGAGGCCCTGAGCTGCCTGGAGCCAGCGCCCGCGATGGCCACCCATCCGGTCTCCGAGGCGACGGCCCGGATCAACCTCGGCATGGCCTACGCCCGGGCGGGAGAGTCCCGGCCCGCGCGTACCCAGTGTCTGCGCGCGCTGGCGCTCGCGGTCCGCTGCGGCCATCTGCCGACCCAGCGGCTGGCCCTGCAGCATCTCGCCAGGTTCGCCCTCGATGGCGGGCGCCCCGAGCAGGCGCTGGCCCACGTTCGGCACGCGTTGACGCTCACTGGTGAGGAGGAGGTCGTCGGGCGGGCGTGGCTGCACCTGCAGAGCGGGCAGGCTCTGTGGGACCTCGGGCGCATCGCCGAGGCGCTGGCGGAGCTGGAGGAGTCGGCGGGGCAGGCGGAGGCGCACGGGCTCGACGATACGGCCGGGCAGGCCCTGGAACTGCTCTCGCGGATCACCGGCGCCGGGGAATACGCCGAGCGCCGTGCGGCGCTGGCGGCCAGGGCGGGGGAGGGGAAGCGGCGGGCGTGAGCGAAGCGTCAGCGGTACGTCGGTGAAACGTCGACGGGCAGCGAAAGGCTCGTCACGTCCCTGACAGCCACAGCCGCACGCGGCTCACACCGAACGGTGGACCTGGCTCATGCGCATGAGAACGACCGCTACCGGATCCCTGCTCCTGGCAGCCCTCCTGCTCGGCGGCGCCGCCGCCCAGTCCGCGCAGGCGGCCGACTACCGCTACTTCGGCGGGCACTACAAGACGTACGACTCCTGCCGCGCGGCGGGTTCGCTCAGTGTCGGCATGGGGCTGTTCAGCCGCTACGAGTGCGTGGACAACGGGCGCGACGAGTTCGACCTGTACTACGTGAACTGATCCCCGGGCCGGGCCGGTCACCCGGCCGGCCCGGCGGCCGCCCGTCAGCGCGGCACGTCGGCCCGGCCGGCGCCCCGCCCGACTGCGGCGCCCCCCAATCCTCTCCTCGGAAGGCATGTCGACCATGTTCGTACGCTCCCCCCGTCCCACCCGCCGTCCCGCCCGCCTGCGGACCCTGGCCTTGGCCGTGACCGCTCTCGCCGGTGCCGGTGCGAGCCTGGCCCCGGCCGCGCAGGCCGCGACCGCCGCCCCCGCCACCTCCTCGGTGTCCGCTGGCGCCGGCGCGTCCGCCGACGTCAGCGCGTCCTCCGCCCGCAGCGTGGGCGTGGCCTTCAGCAACAGCACCAACCAGCAGCTGATCCGCACCTACTCCAGCCTCTCCCACGGCTGCTGGGACGACGACAACCTCCCGCCCGACTACGTGGCCAAGCACACCAGCCCCTCCTGGGGCAGCCACTCCTGCGGAATGCTCACCGGCACCGAGGGATACACCAACTACCGGATCGCGGGCACCGCGGACGAGGTGCGAATGCACTGGAACAACCCGTACTCCGGCCGCAACGGCTACTGGTGCGACGCACCGTCCGGCTACCAGTGCTCGATCAGCGGTGGCAGCGGCAACAACGCCACCGTCCGCATCACCCTCACGGGCGGCCCCGCGACGCTGAAGGCATCCGCCGTCGCCGCCGCCACCCCCGTGCGCAGCACCGCTGTCAACCTGCTGAACGACTCCGGCCGTGCGCTCGTGCGGACCGGGGCGAGCCTGTCGCACGGCGTCTGGAGCGACAACTCCCTGCCGGCCTCGCTCATCAACCCCGGCGCCAGCGGCTCCTGGAAGAGCGAGTCCTCCGGCTTCATGACCGGCACCGAGGGACGGGCCTCCTACATGATGTCGGAAGGCGGCATCGTCTCGATCAGCTGGAACAACCCGTTCTCCGGCGGCAACAGCTACACCTGCAACGTGCCCACCGGGTTCGCGTGCGACCAGTCGGGCGGCGGCGGCAAGAACGCGCAGGTCACCTTCCGGATCCGCACGGCCTGACCGGCCGGCCGCCCCAGGGCGGCCCCTTCGACGCCCTCCCTCTCGTAAGGAACACCATGCGCAAGGAAATACCCGCTCTCCTGCTCACCGCCGCCCTGCTCACCGGCGTGGCGCCCGCCGCGCAGGCCGCCGACGGACACGCCTCTGTGGCGACGGCCGCCGCCGCGGTGGGGCCCCAGGCGATCCAGGCACCGTACATCTGGGACCTCACCCAGACCGACGACGCCTCGGTCCGCACCACCTACGGCCGCGTCATCGCCGGACTGCGCACAGCGGTCGGCCACCACCTCCCAGCCGACCCGACGCTGCTGGAGACCAGCGCGAGCCCCGACATCGTGACGCTGCGCGTGCAGCTCCCGGGGAACCGCTATGTCAGCCTCCACTACACGGCCGACAACCTCTACCTGCGTGGCTTCTCGGTCGAGGGCGGGGACGTGGTGCAGTTCGACGACTTCGACCTCGGCCGCCAGATGGGCCGCTCCTCGCGCATCCTGCCGTTCAACGGCCGGTACGGAACGCAGCAGGGGCACCTCGAAGCCAACTCGTCCGTCGACCGCGCTCATCTCACCTTCGAACGTTCCACGCTCGTCTCCCAGTTGAACGACCTCTACGACTTCGCGAACAGGTCGGGCACGGCGGACAACCGGAGGGTGGCCACGGCCGCACTCACCATGGTGACCGCGACGTCCGAGGCGGCCCGTTTCCGGCCGGTGTACGAAAGCATCCTCAGCGCGATGCCGGACGGCGGCGACCGCGGCCGCCAGTCCACCGACAACATCGCGCTGGAGAACGACTGGAGCGCGCTGACGGGCTTCACCCGCCAGCTGCTCCGGGGCGAACAGCCGCAGCCGCGGACCGTGGGCGGCCGTACGTTCCGCAACATCCGGGACATCCGCAATGTCCTGGTCATGCTCCTGTCGACCAAGCGCTGATCCCCCCGGTTCCGGCGGGACCGCTCCGGGCCGCCCGCGAGGCGGGGGGCCCGGAGCGGAGCTCCGGCGGGGCCTTGCGGGCAGGAGCTGGTCCGCACCGCCCCGCGGGGCTGCCCTTGGCGGGTGCGGGCTCGACGACGCCGCGCACGCACCGCGACACCCGGTGCGGCTGCCTCCCCTGGTTCGATCATGAACGAGGCCGGTCCCCGACCCGCCTAGGATGGGGAGGGTGAGCGCAATCGACATCGACCAGGCGGCCGCCGTGCTGCGCGCCGGCGGCCTGGTGGCCCTTCCGACCGAGACCGTCTACGGTCTGGGCGCCAATGCCGAGGACCCCGCCGCCGTCTCGCGGATCTTCCAGGTCAAAGGCCGCCCTGCCTCCCACCCTCTGATCGTCCACATCGCCGGCGCGGAACAGCTGGACGCGTGGGTGAAGGATGTGCCTGAGGCGGCCCGCCTGCTGGCCGAGCACTTCTGGCCCGGACCGCTCACGCTGGTCCTGCGGCGCGGTGCCCGTGTGCCGCTGGAGGCGACCGGTGGTCTGGAGACGGTAGCTGTGCGTGTGCCGGACCATCCGCTGGCCCTCGCGCTGCTGGAGGCGTTCGGCGGCGGCATCACGGCCCCGTCCGCCAACCGCTTCGGCTCCGTCAGTCCCACCACCGCGGACGACGTCCGTGCCGAACTCGGTGACGCCGTGGACTTCGTGCTGGACGGCGGCCGCTGTGAGGTCGGCGTCGAGTCCACCATCGTCGACGTCACCGGTGACACCCCCGCCATCCTCCGGCCCGGAGGGGTGGCCCGCGAGGACCTCGAAGCGGTGCTGGGCCACCCCCTCACCGTCCCGGCGACCAGCGGCGTCCGCGTGCCGGGACAACATCCGTCCCACTACGCACCGAGGGCGCGGGTCGTCCTCGTCGAGCCTGAGAAGGTCATCGCCGAGGCGGAAAACGCTGTCGGCCTGGGACACCGGGTGGGCGTCTTCCTTCCCGCCGCCTTCGCCGGGGCGCCCGTGAAGGCGCACGCCGTGGTGGAGGTCCCCGTCTCGATGGCCGCCCACGCGCGCGGCCTGTACGCGTCCCTGCGCGAACTCGACCAGAAGGGCTGCGACGTCATCGTCGCGTCCTTGCCGACGGAGGAGGGGCTGGGACTGGCGATCGCCAACCGGCTCCGTCGCGCCGCGGGTCCCCGTACCACCGTGTGACCACCACCGGCGCCACGGCCGGCCGGCGCCGTGAAGCTCCGGACCGACGCACTTGACCCGCCTTCCCCGGTCGGCGTGATTCCGGTTCCTGCGTGCCCGGCACGGCGCTGGACGCGGCCCAGGGCCGGATCTTGACCGTTGTCAGGGGTGCCGAAGAGAATCAGCGCGAGCAGAGGGCACGGAACGAGAAGCAGGGACGTTATGGCGATCCAACTCCGCAACACCGCCTGTGCGCACCGCCGTTCGAGACCCGCGGCGTCATGACCGGCCGCCGGATGAGCATATGGGCGACGGGCGCGCTGCTGGTGCTGGCCGGGTGCGGGGGAGGAGACGGCGCCGAGACGCCAGTCTCCTGGAAACGCCCCTGCGACATCCTGCCCAAGGCAGTGGTGGAGAAGTCGGTCGGCATCGCGCTCGTGGCGGCCGATTCGCAGGAGTCGACCGGGTACGAGTGCCGTTACCGCCCGCCGGACACCGCCAAGGACTTCTGGACGGTTTCCTTCAGGTCGGACACGTCCGGAGTACTGTGTTCCCCGCCCACAGCACAGCCCGCGCCGGAGATCGACGCCGAGGCTTACAAGCTCGACGACCAGGGGCGCATCGTCGTCGGGGGCCCGTACCACGGCCACTGCCTGCGTATCACTGGCTACGGCAGCCGCATCAGCGGGTCCCAGGTCACCGTCGCCTCCGCCACCGGCCTGCTCCGCACGGCCCGGGATCGCATGGAGTGACGCGTGGCCCCCAGGCGGGCCCCGACACCGCTGCCTGGACGTCTCGCGGCGGATGACCGCTGAGCCGCCGACACCCTGCTTCGCGCTCTACGAGCCCTCCTCTACGCAACGGGATGTTCAGCCACATCTAAGGGCGACACCATTCCATGCTGTTAACGCATGTTGGTCACAGTGCTCGATGCCGGCTGTGCTCGCAGGGGTGGCAGTGAACCGGACACCCGCGGTGCGGGGCCGCGTCCCCGCACCGCGGGGAAAGACACAGCAGCGGCTTCCTGCGTTCCCTGTGGCCCCGGCGGCGTGGGCATGGGATTCAGCCGCGAACCCCTGGGAACCCTCAACTCCATGACGAATGGAGCCAGTTCGCTGTACTACCTCACTGACGTGCTTGGCGCTGGCACCGCGCTCACCGATAGCACCGGCACGAAGGTTCGCAGTTACACCTACGCCCCCCGGGGTGCCGACCGCACGGCCACGGAAAAGACCCCGCAGCCCTACCGCTCTGCCGCCGGCTACAAAGACCCCACGGGCGTTTACCACCTCGGCGCCCGCTGCTACGACCCCACTCTGGGCCGCCTTATCCGGCCCGGCCCCTCCGGCCAGGAGAAGCACCTTTACCTCTACACCGAGGGTGACCCCGCCATCCGCCCCGATCCCCAGGGGCTGGTCAGCCTCGGCGGCCTGACGGACGCGCGGGGACCGGTCGGTGACGTGATCACCGGCGCAGCACATGTGGCTCAAGGTGATACACAGGGCTTGTGGGGTTACGTCAGCGGTGTAGTGGCAGGCGGCCTGACCTTCACCGCCTGCGCCAGTGTCGCAACTGTGACAGCACCCGCCACGCGTGGTGGTTCCTTGGCGGCCTCTGTGGAGTGCTACGCGATGGGGTGGAGCGCCGGCCACATCGCATCAAATCTGGTCAGTGGCGACTGACACACCCTCAGCCGAGGGCCGGGAGCCGTGAGCCCGGTCCTCGGCCAGCCAGCAAGGAGAGTCACCCATGCCCCGAACCGGATGGTCCGTTGAGCAGCGCGCAGGAGTCCATAGGTGGATGCAATTTTCCACCGCCTTCTTTGTTATCGGTGTGCTTCTATCGATATTTCTGATCGCCACCGGGAGCGGGGGAGGCTGGGGTCTCCTTGTCTTGCTTGTTTGCATCTACGGGGCCGCATTCCTGTACGTGAAAAACCTCAAGGGGAATCAACCGGATTAGCGGCGAACAAAGAATCTCCGAGTTGAACTCACGATCGCTGTTCCCTGCGGCGATGCGCGCAGTCCCGCGAGAGAGGGGGAGGCTGGCGCGGAACTGGCACACGCATCCCCTCCCGGCCACGCAGGCCAACGCTGTGCGCCCGCCGGGGGCTCGGCTGCCCGGGCAGGACGGGGCGCCGCCCGCAGCTCCGCGGGGAGGCTGCGGACGAAAGCCGTCAGGGCTGCGACCAGGGAGCACCGTGGCAGCGGGGTGGGTCCCACATCCTCGTGGTGATGGTCCTGGACACAGGCCGGGACACGTACTGGCCTCACCGCAGGCAGCATCGGCGCCCCCACGCCGTCTCGTGCGCTGGGCCCGGGTCGTAGGCGGGGCTGGGTGAGGAGGCGCTGCGACCACACATCAGCGTCCTCATCCGGTTCGGTGAGCCAAAGGTCAGTCGTTGCCACCACCGGCGAAGCGGGATGACGTGGGGATGGAGACCGAACGAAGCAGCGCGGTTGTCAGCGACAAGGCAACGCGGCTTGCCCCAGCCGCTCACCCGCAGCCCGTCTGTCACCAGCCCCGCGAGCAGCGGGTGGAGAGGTGCGCGGCCGTAGGCGCTCGCCCTGCGGTCCGAACATGATCAGGTACTCGACCGGACCGCCGGGGCTGGAGTTCGCCACCCCGTGCGGAGTGCGGGTGTCGAACTCGGCAACGTCCCCAGGGGTCAGGACGAGGTCGTGGTCGCCGAGCGCGAGCCACAGGCGTCCGTACAGGACGCACAACCACTCGTAGCCGTCGTGGGAGACCTGACGGGGCCGCGCGGGCGGGTCCTCGAGGGCGGGCAGGACGTGCTTGTGGGCGTGCAGGCCGCCGACGTACCGGGTCAACGGCAACACCGCCTTGTCGTCGCCGAAGCCGAGCGGCGCCGTAGCGCGCCGCTCGGCCGTGGGGGAGGGTGCTGAGCCGGCCAGCTCGTCCAGGGAGACGCCGTACTCCTTCGACAACTGCAGCAGAACCTCCAGCGTGGGCGTGCGTCGGCCGGTCTCGATCCGTGACAGCGTGCTGGGCGAGATACCGGTCGCGCAGCTGACACCGGCGAGCGTCGCGCCGTGGCGCTCGCGTGCGGCCCGCAACCGGGGCCCCATCGCGGCCAGCGTGCCGTCCACATCCTTGACTGCCACCTTCCACGCTCCTTCGTGCCCTGCCGCTTCACCGCTCTGTCCTGCAAGGTTGCCAGAATGGCAAGGGTGATCGCGTTGGGCGGGTGCTGCGCCGCATGATCGATGGGCAGCCGCGTCGTCGCGAACCGAGGAGAAGTCCATGCAGTCCGAGTCGTCTGCCGCATTGCGCCACCGCACCGTTAAGGCTCCGGCCGGGCGCCTGCACCTGGTCGAACAGGGCACCGGCCCGCTGGTCCTGCTCGTGCACGGTTTCCCCGAGTCCTGGTACTCCTGGCGCCGCCAGCTCCCGGCCCTCGCCGCGGCCGGCTACCGGGCGGTGGCGATCGACGT
Organism: Streptomyces sp. NPDC005878; assembly: GCF_040629815.1. NCBI lineage: Bacteria > Bacillati > Actinomycetota > Actinomycetes > Kitasatosporales > Streptomycetaceae > Streptomyces > Streptomyces sp. NPDC005878. Next base: position 84,792 of record NZ_JBEXWK010000031.1, on the reverse strand, counting down.
GCGCGGTTACGGCCGCTCCTCCAAGCCGGAAGCGGCCGCCGCCTACCGGATGCTCGACCTGGTGGAGGACAACGTCGCCGTCGTGCGCGCCCTCGGCGAAAAGGACGCGGTGATCGTCGGCCACGACTGGGGCTCCAGCATCGCCGCCGCCGGCGCGCTGCTCCACCCCGGAGTCTTCCGCGCCGTCGGTCTGCTGAGCGTCCCCTACGCGCCGCCCGGCGGCCCCCGCCCCACCGAGATCTTTGGCCAGATCGGCGGTCCCGAGCAGGAGTTCTACGTCTCCTACTTCCAAAAACCCGGCCGCGCCGAGGCGGAGATCGAGCCCGACGCCCGCGGCTGGCTCGCGGGCTTCTACGCCGCCCTGTCCGCCGACACCATGCCCGCCCAGGACGAACCCGACCCGCACTTCATCACCCGCGGCGGCGGCGGGCGGTTGCGCGACCGCTTCCCCACGGGGGTCCTGCCGGCCTGGTTGACCGAGGACGACCTTGACGTCTACGCCGGGGAGTTCGAGCGCACCGGCCTGACCGGCGCCCTCAACCGCTACCGCAACATGGACCGCGACTGGGAAGACCTCGCCCCCCACCGCGGAGCCCCGATCAAGCAGCCGTCCCTGTTTATCGGCGGCACCCGGGACGCCTCGACCACCTGGATGTCCGACGCCATCGACGCCTACCCCACCACCCTCCCCGGCCTGACCGCCTCCCACCTGCTGGAAGGCTGCGGCCACTGGATCCAGCAGGAGCGCCCCGACGAGGTCAACCGCCTGCTGACCGACTGGCTCGCCACCCTCCAGGGCTGAATGAGGCGGTGGACGGCGTGTGGACGGAAGGCAGGGGCAGCGCACCACTCGGGGGTCCCCAGGGCGTCGGGGCCCACCAGCTTGCCGGTATTCCGTCACCCGTATACCGCGCCGGTCACACCTCATCTGCCCCTGCCGACATCGTGCTTCAAGGGTCCGTATCTGCGCGAACCGGAAATGGATTTGCCGATGTCCGGCTCCGCCTTCGCCCAACGGCTCCGTACGTTCCTGGAGGCGGCCGCCCACCGGCCCCCCCGTCCCGGGTTCCTGCCGGCCCGCCCTACTGCTTCAGCTTGCGGCCTCCGCCGGCACCGGCCACGACGCAGCCGCCCCTCGGGGGACAGTGGAGCATTGCGGTGAAGCACAGGCGTGCCTAACGCCAGGGATCGAGGGCGAGCTTGCCCTCGGTCTGGCCCGCTTCGAGTTGCTGCAGCACCGCTCGCCCCTCGGCCAGGGAATGAATGTGGGGAGCGCCGGGCGCGTACACCCCGTGGGCGATGAGTCTCTCGATTTCGACGAGCAACGACTGGTAGATGGACGGGGCCGCGACGGCCAGCGCACCGATGTGCAGACCCTTGACCTGGACCTGGTGGGTGAAGACGAGGTCGTGTGTGGTCAATGTGGCGTCGCCGGAAGCGGCGCCGAACACGACGATGCGTCCGGTGAAGGGTTTGGTGACCGACAGGCTGGCCTCGAACGTGGCCTGTCCCACCGATTCCAGGACCAGGTCGACTCCGCCGGTGAGGCGGGTGATCTCCGCGGCCAGATCGGGGTGTCGGCTGTCCAGGACCTCGTCGGCGCCGAGGGCCTTGACGGTGTCGTGTTTGGCTGGTGACGCCGTGGTGATGACGCGTGCACCGTAGTGGCGGGCGAGGCGGACAGCGGCTTGCCCCACTCCGCCGGCCGCGGCATGCACGAGCACCACCTCACCCCTCTTGATCTCACCCAACGGCTTCAGTGCCGCCAGCGCGGTGGCCCAGTTCAGCACGAGACCGAGGGCTTGGGCGTCGCTCCAGCCGGAAGGCACGGGAAGCACCCCTGCGGCTGGCATCGTCATGTACTGCGCGAAGGCGCCCGGACCGGCTCCGACGACGTGGGCGCCGAGTGGCAGCGGGCTCTGGACGTCGGGGCCGACACCCATGATCTCGCCGGCGGCCTCGAAGCCCGCCACATAGGGTGCCTGCGGCCCGCCTCCGTACGTTCCATGGGTCTGCATGACGTCAGCGAAGTTGACGCCGGCGGCGCCCACGCGGATCAGATACTCGCCGGGTCCCGGGGTGGGGCGGCGCTGATCGGTCGCGATGTCCAGACCCTTCGGGCCCCGGTGCGACCGCTGGACCAGTGCTCGCATCGTCTGTTCGGCGCTGTTCTGCTGCTCGTTGATCTCCATGCACCGAACGTAGGAGCCTGACACTTGTGTCAAGGTCAACTGGCGTCAGAGATCAGCACGGCGGGCCTCGCGAAGGTAGGCGTCGAGTGCCGCCTGCTGATCGCTGAGAATCGCTATACGTGCGGCGAGCCGATCTCGATGGCTCTGCACCTCGTGCAGGAACTCCGCGCACACCACATCCGTGCCAATATCAGACTCCTCAGTGAGGCTGGGCAAGAACTCCCTGATCAACCGCACGGGCAGCCCGGACTCCAGCAGCGAGCGGATGACGAGCACGCGGTCGATCGTGGATTGGCAGTAGTCGCGGAAGCCGTTGCTGAATCGGCCGGGGACGATCAAGCCCTCGTCTTCGTAGTGCCGCAACGACCGGGCACTCACACCGCTGACTCTGGAAGCTTCGCTGATCTTCATACCCGGACGTAACGCCCGAGGGCACCGCGATCTTCCGACATTCATGGCTACGACGAAGTGAAGACCTGCTCGGGCGTCACCAACCTCATGTCCCGCAACAGCAGGCCCCGGCGACAGCGCGGTCAATGCCGGAACTGCCACCGTTCACCACGGAGACCTGTCTGTCCACCGAGAACAGTTCGGAGAGGTAGGTCTGCGATGTCATGGCCAGGGCCGCCAAGGGACGGCGGCGCAGAACGGTTCGTATTTCGGTCCGCTCATCCTGCCGATGCCGATGCCGATGCCGATGCCGATGCCGTTGCCGTTGCCGAGCGCCGCGGCGCCATGTGTGCCGCACGGAATCGCAAACGCACTTCCCAGCGCGGCGCGGGTTCTTTGAGTAACTCGCCAAGATGCTGGCACGTCAGGCCGCCGAAGGCAGGACGCGACATGGACACGTTGGCTTGCTTGATGTTCACACTGGCCGTCGCGTGCTCCGCTTCGTCGGCCGCGTCGCCACCGTGATCCTTGAGCCCCGTCCCGATCACTTGGGTAGATCGACGGAGAGGAAGGGCGAAAGGAGCGCGAACAATGCGTCGGGGCGGTCGAGGGGGATGATGTGGCCGCAGTCCTGGAGATGGTGTCCGACCAGGTCATCGGTGTGGGGACGGAGTTGGCGTTCGAGCCCCGTGCCGATGGGGTCAGAGCCGACGGCCATGGTGGGCATGGTCAGCCGTGCCGTCGCGACGGCCTCCTGGATCTGCTGGGCGCTGGTGAGCAGAGCCCGGTAGCAGGAGAACGCGCAGCGAAGGGCCTCGCTCCCGGTGTACGCGTGGACGAATGCCGCACGGACGTCGTCGGGTACCCCTCGCCCGAGTGTCCCCGAGTCGAGGAACCAGTCGATGTAAGCGGCCTCGTTGCCGGCCAGGACGGTTTCAGCGAGGCCGGCGACGGAGTGAAAGCCGAACCACCACGGGGCACCGCCCGCGGCGACGTGCTCTGCTCCGGGCAGGCGGCCGAGCAGTGCTTCCATCACGACCAGGCGCCGGACACGGTGGGGCCGGCGCAGCGCGAGCAGGACGGCGGGGGCCGTGCCCGCGTCGATGCCGACCACCGCTGCCGAGGGCTCGCCGAGTGCGTCGAGCAGCCCTTCGGCATCGGCGGCCAGGGTGCCCGCGTCGTAGCCGTCGACGGCACGTGCACTGGCACCGAAGCCGCGCAGGTCCGGGGCTATGACCCGGTACTCCCCGGCCAGTCGGCTCATGATGCCGCTCCAGAGTTGCCAGGTGTGCGGGAAGCCGTGCAGCAGGAGGACCGCAGGTCCGTCCCCCGCGACTGCGACGTTGAGTTGGACGCCGTTCGTCACGATGCGGCGCAGGTGGTGTGCGGTGGTCGCGGGCATGATGATTCCTCCATCTGGTTACCATTGGTGACCACAGAACGGTAGGTAACCGCCTGGCCGCTTCCAAGACGGCACTTTCAAGGAAGGTGGTGAGCCACAGGTGACCACCAGAGGAGCCCGGGCCGCCGGTCGTGGGGTACGCGGCGATCTGTTCGATCCTCAATGCCCGACGCGGCAGTTGCTGGACCGCATCGGTACGAAGTGGATGTCCATGGCTGTCAAGACGCTCGCCGATGCCGCACCGGACGAGGTGCGCTTCGCGGAGCTGAGACGCCGGATGCCCGGAGTGTCACAGAAGATGCTGTCCGTGACGCTGCGAAGCCTGACCCGCGACGGGCTGGTGTCGCGCCGGGTCGAACCGACCGTGCCACCGCGGGTCTTCTACCGGCTCACCGGACTCGGGCTGTCCCTGGAAGTCGCGCTTGCGGGGCTGCGGACCTGGGCGGAGGAGCACATGGCGGAGATCGACCGCGCCAACGAAGCCAGTGGCCAGGAGGGCGATCGGGGATAGGCGGGCCGATTCCGTGCTCAGTACTGATGGCTCCGGTACTGGATGCAGCCGGCGTCGCCACCCTGGTATCCCGAGAAGGTGGAGGGGAGGCCGTCGATGCAGTGGCTGGTGCGAGGGAGTTGGTGAAGGCCGGCTACGACGCCCCGCGCACCTGTAACCGGTGGCGGCCCATCACCGGCCGCCGACCGAGCGGGCGGCCTCGCGAGCCCGGATGGCCCGATCCAACCTCGCGGGCATCGCGTATAACTGGGCCGGGTTCAGAACCAGTTCGGCCCGCTGGGTGTTGCCGTCGCCGAGCACGACGTCCACTCCGATTCGGACCTGCCCCACCACCCCGTAGTCGTAGGCGATGTCACGCTCCAGCAAGACCACCATGCTCACCGGTACCCGCACCGCCGGGGCCGAGGTGACCTGGAGCGACTGGTCGGCGCCGGCGCTTTCGGTCATCTTCGGGAGGAGGCTGGTCCTTCCGGTTCCATCGGCCCTGCATCGCGGGCTCACCGGCTCTCTGTTTCGGGGCCCGCCGAACACAGCAACTAGGGATCCCGGCCGCCAGGCCAACGGGAAGCCCGGATCTCGAGGTTCGACGACGTGTAGACGGGGCAAGCACGTTCAGTTAGGAGCCCCCAAGCAGCGCCGGTGTCCGCAGGGCCGCGTCCACGTCGTCCAGCAGGGCGACGCCCACGAGACGCAGGCGATCTGGATGACCGACGCCGACGTCGTGAACTGGCTCACCGACCCGGACGACCACCAGACCTGACCCCGGCGGCCTCCGGCCGCCGATGAGGGGCCCGCCCGTGCGGCGGGCAACCCCCTCGGCGCTCCGCTCAACGCAAGGCCCGTTGTCAGACCCGGTCCGTATCCTTGGCTGAGGTACCTGAGACAGGAGGGCGACGTGGCCCGCAGCGGCATCAACAAGCGCGAGATCGACGAGTGGGCGAAGAGCCTTGTCAGGGAGACCAACAAGAGCCTGGACCGGGCTCAACGCCGGAACCCTCCTCGCGTCTCCGCACAGTCTGCGGCGGTGGATGGTACGCAGGTCAACTCAAGGTCGTGACAGGGTCTGTCGGTTCTGTGGTCTAGGGTCGCCCGCATGGCTGAGCCCTCCTTTCTGACCGCCGTCCGCGAGTCGTACGACACGGTCGCTGCCGATTACGTCGAACGCGTCCCGCCTCCAGCCGCGATGGACCCGCTGTCACGTGCGATGCTGGCGGGGTTTGCCGAGCTTGTGCGGACGGCCGGTCTGGGGCCGGTCGCGGACCTGGGATGCGGCCCCGGCCGTGTGACGGCGCACCTAGCCGGGCTGGGGGTGTCCGCCCTCGGCGTCGATCTGTCACCGAAGATGATCGGGTTGGCCCGACAGGCCTATCCGAACCTGCGGTTCACCGAGGGCTCGATGACCGCGCTGGAGATGAGGGACGACGAGCTCGGCGGCATCCTGGCCTGGTACTCCACCCACCACACGCCCCCGCAGTGGCTGCCGGCGGTGTTCGCCGAGTTCCACCGCACGCTCGCGCCCGGCGGTTACCTGCTCTGGGGAGACTACGTCGGCGATGAACGGCTGCAGCCGACCCAGGGCTATGGCCGTCCGGTGTCCTATGAGTCGTACCTCCTGCCCCTGAACCGCATGGTCGGCCTGCTGGAGCAGGCCGGACTCGTCGTCACCGCGAGGCTGGAGCAGGAGCCCGGCGGACGGGTGAACAGACCGCACGCCTGCCTGCTGGCCCGCAAGCCCGAAAAGCCCTGACGGGCTTGTTCCTGCGGCGAGGCCACTGGTATCAGATCGCCGACGGTCACAGCGCGGCGTTCAGGCCGCGGGGTGGAGAGGGCGGCTGCCCCAGCGGATGCCTTTCTCGCTGCGGATACGGGCGCGTTCGCGCCGCTGGGCGGCCAGGACGTCGGGGTGGCGGGCGTTCTGGCTGCGCCAGTGCAGGTAGAGGTGCGGCGCGCGGGTCAGGACGCTGTGGCTGGGGCGGTGGGAGTTGGTGAGGGCGAACTGCCGCAGCGGCCCGGAGTGCGCCTCGACCGGGTTGGCCCAGGACGCGTTGGTCGGCGTGAAGCAGAGCTCGCCTGGTTGCTGGCCGCCCTCCGGCGGATCTTGCTGCCTTGGAGTGCCTGTGGCGGGAGCACCGGGCGCGGCGGGCCCGCCCCTGCGGGGCGTCGTGCTGGAGCGCACCGACCGTCCCGCCCCGGTACCGGTCGTGGCCCGTACTGCGTGCCGCCCCTGCCGTACGCGAGCGCACCTCCCGCGCCGGTGCTGCCGGGGACGGTGGTGCAGCCCGTCGCGGGTGCCCAGGGCGGCGGTCCGGCCCGCTCCTCCCTGGCGGTGACCGCCGTCCTCGCCGTGGACGCGGTCCTGGCCGTCGCGGTGTCCGTGGCGACGGCCGTAATCGTCGTCGAGCGGGGGCAGCTCGCCGCCCCCCACCCCCGTCGCCAGGGACGCCCGGCCGTACCTGGTGCAGCATCAGCCGCCGTCCGGCGCCGATACCGCGCACTCCGCGACCGCGGCCACCACCGCGCCGGTGTCCTCCTGCCGCTGCGCCGGTGACGCCCTCGGCCAGTGCACGGCCCAAGCCCCCGCCGGTGCCTGCCCAACGGGACGGGTTCGCGCCCCCCCCCGCGCTGACGCCGTCCGCGCCCGCCGTCACCGCTTCCGGCCCCGCGCCCGGGCCCACCACCACGCCCGAGGTGCCGGACGCGCCGAACGGCCTGTTCCGGCTGGCTTGGGCACGGTCTGAGATTGATGAGAACCAGCCGCAGCTGGCTCGGTTCGTGCTGCTCCGCTCCTTGTGGCGGGGTGCGATCGATGGCTGGGCCGCTCCGGGAGCTTTGGAACAGGTGCCGGCAGCCCGGCGCTTGCTGGATGCGGGGGCAGACCGGGACGATCTCGTAGTGCTGGCTCGGGCCATCGCCTACGAAGCGGTATTCGCTGTGGTGGACGAGCTTGACTGTGGCGGGGATGTGAACGTGTCAGGGGTCGATGTCGGCTGGGCGGTCATGGAGTCCGGCGAGGACGGATGTTCCACCGGCCGTCCCCTCTCGGGTCTTCACGAAGACCTCTTGACGATGGATCCGAGTGGGCGCGACGGTGCGGACATGTGGCGTTAGGCCACCGGGCCAGGCTGGATGAAGACGCGCATGCGGATCCTCATCAACGGTGATGACCCTGCACCGGAAGGTGAAGGGTCATCGAGTAGAGCTGGTAGCGGTCAGCCAGCTTCGGCCGCCTCCTCGGCCCGCGCCCGTGTCGAGGCGGAGTCGGTGCCGCTTTCGATGATGGTGCCGTTGAAGGTGAGGCGGTCGACGCTGGCCGCGCAGAGGCGGGGGTCGGTGAAGGTCTTGTTGAAGCTCCTATCGGTCGTCAGCCCCGTGGGCGGGTCCATAGGATGCGTTCGTGGCCGGTGGCCGTGCCGTTCGTCCCGCCGGACGGCACGCTCGACGTCATGGGCCAGCCCCGGCGCCTGGTGGCCCGCACGACAGAGAGATTCGCCGCGGTCCAGGCACTGCTCGCTGAGGCAAGTCCCTGGCGGCGATAGGCCGGACACTGCGACTGGATCACTCCACTGTCCGCCGTTATGCTGGCGCTGGCAGCCTCGATGAACTCCTGGCCAAAGCCACCGGACGGCTTTCCGTGCTCGACGAGCACAAGCCCTACCTCCACGCCCGCTGGCGGGAGGGCTGTCACGACGTTTTCCAGCTCCACCGGGAACTGCGCGAGCGCGGGTTCACCGGAAGCATCCAGTGCTCTGTCCTCACCTCGACCCCGCCGCACGGCACGTCCACGACTTCGCCGAAATCCTCCACCACCCCCGCGGAGACCAACTCCCCGACTGGATGGACCGCGTCTTGGCCGACGACCTCCCAGCCATGCATTCCCTGGTCAGCGGCCTGCGGCGCGACTTTGACGCCGTCACCGCGTGACTCTCCACACCATGGAGCTCCGGCCAGGTCGAGGGCCACGTCATCCGCGTCAAACGCATGGCCTACGGATGAGCCAACCCCGACCTTCTGCGCCAACGTGTACTCCTGGGCTCATGACCGTGCGACATCACAAGATCCCCGACAGAGCCGTAATTCCCCGGCTTCCTGCTTGGGATGGCTAGGTTGCGCCGGGTAGCCCCAGGGCGGCCAATAGGGCCGAGGAGAGCTGTTCCGCGAATGGAGCCGACCCGGTGAGCGTCTGCCGGATGGTCTCCTCGTCGGGTGTCAGTCCGGCGGCGGCCGACCAGGCGAGTGCGCTGGCGACGGCGGGTTCGATGGGGAAGTGTTCCAGAGGGATCTCGTAGCTCTTCGCCGTCTCGCGGTTGAGCAGGCCCTCCCAGCTACTGCCGTCCGGGGTGAGGGCCTCGACGAAACCGACGTCGCTGTCGAGGAAGGACACCATGACGGCCGGTGTCCCTGTGCTCTGGACGAGGTTCGCCAGGCTGCGCCGTCCGGCGTCGGCGAAGTCCGTCACCTGCCAGCCCTCCGCCAACGCCTCCGTGTCTTCAAGGCCCGTGAACCCGGCTGCCCGCATGAGCTGGTGCAGTTCCCCCGTGGACCGGGTCGTCAATGTTCCGCCTGAGTTTCCCATGGTCAGGAAGCTAGCGGATGCCTCTGACAAGCCCCCTCGCGGCACTGTGACGCCAGCATGGGAAGCCGCGACGGCGGGACGGGACGCTAATTCACCTTGCCGGCCGTGTTCCTGGGCCGCTTGTTCGGGCGGTAGCTGGATCCGTTCATGATCACCTGGTGGATGGTGTTGATGAGCCGGTCCAGGAACGACTCGGCGACGACAGGGTTGGGGAAGAGGGGATACCCGTCGCCGGGCGCCGTAGCTGTCTTAGCCGCCGCAGCTCGGGCCGCCCGGCCCTTCGAACTGCACCGAGCTGATGAAGTCCTGATAGGCCGGGAAGAAGTTGCCCTTGCCGGTCGGGCCGGAGGACGTGACCACCGTGCACCCGGTGTAACCCGCGTCGGACCAGAGGTGGATGGTCGGGGGGTCCGGTTCCAATCGGACTGGGCCCGGTTGTTCATGCCGAGGGCCGTGAGATCCGGCGTGCTCGACCTCAGCTTGATCATGTCTCCCGTGCCGTCGAGGCCCGAGAACATGCAGTAGTAGCCGTCGGGGCACCGGTCATACCCGTCAGCTGCGTGAGCGGGGGAGATCGTCGCCAGGCTCAGGGTTGCCACCGGCTGGCCAGCCCGGCAAGGATCCGTTTGATGTGGTTCATGCCAGCTCAACGAGCCGTTCCTTTCCAGGTCATGGCCTGGACCGTCCAGGGACGGGGCTCCCCTGGAGTACAACCCCATCCGCTCCCTAGCGGCGTGCCTTTGCCGCCTCGGCGGCCTTTGTGTGGTGAAGGCCGCCGTGCCAGCTGCTTTGTTGCGTGGCCCTCTGCTCAGGTACTCAGCACTGGGGGAGCATGTTCTGTGCGCGCCAGAAGTCGGGGTCGCTGAGGTTGACCATGTTGACGTAGACGTTGCGGTGGCCGCTGTCGTCGTCGGTGCGCAGCCAGGCGTCGGAGATGTGACCGTTGTTGGAGTACCAGTCTCCCGCGGTCCAGCAGTAGACGGAGTTAGGGCCGTCCTGGCGAACCCCGGGGAGCAGGCCCGGCGGGTGGAGGCCCACCGCCTGGAGCACGCCGCACGGGAGCGGAGACGGCGACGACCACTCTGCTCGACGGGTCTGTAGTGTGCGGCAATGACAAGAAGCGAGCGGCTCGCGGAGCAGTTGGACTGGTACTGGCGCAAGAACCTGCGGCCGCGGCTGGACGGCCTTACCGACGAGGAGTACTTCTGGGAGCCGGTGCGCGGCTGCTGGAGCATCCGCCCACGCGGCACGTCGGCCGCGTCGATGTTGGAAGGCTCGGGGGAATGGACGATGGACTCCGCGTCCCCTGCCCCGGTGCCAGCGCCGGTGACCACGATTGCCTGGCGGCTGGCGCACATCATCGTCTCGTGCCTGGGCTATCGGGTCGGATGGTACTTCGGCGGCGAGGCCGTCGACTCCCAGACATTCGCCTACGCGGGGAGCGCTGACGAGGCGCTGAAACAGCTCGATGAGATGTATGGGAGATGGAACACTGGGGTCCGCAAGCTCTCGGACGCTGACCTGGACAATCCGCCCACGGTGGGTCCCGAGCGGTTTCCCATGGAGAACAGGGTTCTGCACGTCAACAGGGAGCTGATCCATCACGGATCCGAGATTTCCCTGCTGCGCGACCTCTACCGCTGGCAGGACGGAGCCGTACCGCACCGAATATGACTTTCGATAACCGGCGATCGAACTTCAGAAACTCACGTGGACTCCGTGACGCTCCATGGCTGTTGCCGCCGAGTGGCCTCACGATCTTTAACCGCAGTTCTGCGCAGGTAGAAGGCCCTGGCATCCAGGCGAACGCCACGCCACGGCCTTCTACCTGCATGTTCGGAGTGGGCGAGGCTTCCATGAACATCACCTAGGCTGCCTCCCACCGCGCTCAACCTTCGGTGGCAATGCTCAAACTTCGCTGCGACAGGTCAGCCGCCGTGGCAGAGCACCCGGACCAGGGTGCGGCCGACGCGATCTCAGTGGGCAGCCAGAAGCCGTCGATCTGCCTCCAGCTGCCTGTGGATCCGCACCGTTTTAGGCTGGTTACCTATGTAGGGTCTCGCCGGTCGTGGCATAGGTGGTGCCCGCCGGCCAGCAGCTCTTCCGCTGTCTTGGGCCGATGGCACAGTCGCCCAGTCTCACGAACGTGGCACTTCCTTGTGGTGTCCGCTTACCGGGTGTTTCTTCAGCCCTGGACCCTCGCGTTCCAAGCGGGGCTCAGATCTGTTGGTCGTTGCTGTGGCGGCCGAGGCTGCGGCCGAAGCGTTCGGAGATGGCCGGCATCAGGCTCTGGCCTTCGCCGGGCCGGTCCAGGCCGAAGACGTGGCCGGGGAAGTCGAGCTCCTTCTGCACTTCCCAGATCCCGTTGTGGTCCTCCGGCGGGAGGATGCGCGCTGGGTCGCCGACGGCGACCCAGCCGATCGGCACCGTCGAGTCGGCGGGCAGGACCGTGCGCACGTGCACGATGCCGTTGATCCGTACCTCGGAGCGGGTCCCGATCCGTGCTCCGTTGAAGACGCGGCTGCCGGTGGCCAGGAAGACCTCGTCCTCGACCCGGCAGCCGGTCAGGTAGGAGTTGGGGCCCACCAGGACCTGCCGCCCCAGGACTAGCGGATCCCGTCGGGTGCCACGCAGGACCGCGTTCTCCATGACGATGCAGCCTTCGCCCAGTTCCACCGGCCCGTTCTCGGCGGTGAGCACGGCGCCGAACAGCACCCGGCACCCGGCTCCCACGCGCACGTCCCCGCACAGCGTGGCGGTCGGCGCGACATAGGCGGTGGGGTGGATGGAGGGCGAACGGCCCTCATGAGTGAGAAGCATGGCCGCGATCAACCGTCCTTTCGTGTAGCTGCTGGTGTCTGCGACGTACCGTCATGAGGGCCGGGCGCCGGTCAACGCGTCGACCAGTTGGGCGAACTCGGCGCGCTGCCGGGTGGTCAGCGTGGCGTAGAGCGGCGCCTGCAGCTCGTTTGTGAGCCGCTCGGCGCGCTGCCATCGGGGGACCAGAGCCGCGGCGGCCGGACCCGGCTCGCGCCAGCCGTAGCGGGTCGCCTGCTCGACGCCGAGGTTGACGACCATCGCTTCCCGGGCGCTCAGCCCGGACAGCCGTACCGCCCCGAGGTGGCAGGCGCCGCGGTGTTCGCGCAGGACGTGGATGCGCTGCATCGCCGCTCCGACCGGATCGTCGCCGGGAACGGGCTGCGCGCGCCAGCCGGCGAACAGGGGCAGCGCGTCGGCGTCGGCGGCGTCGATCAGCCGCTGCGCCAGGCGGTTGAAGTGCTCCACATCGGCGTCGGCGGGGATGTGGGCGCGTCCCCACGTCCGGACAGCCTCTGCGTAACAGGCGGCGGCCTCCTCCGCCGGCATCACGGGCCGGCCGTCCCGCCAGCCGGTGGCGACGAGATCAGGGCCGAGGAACCCCTGCACCGCCTGGACCACCGAGGCCGGCGCCTCGCCGAGCACCCCGAACCGGCCGCGGCAGTAGAAGCCACGCCCCGGGGAGAACCCAGCGCGCAGGCCGATGGCGGCGGTCGCGTCGTCGGACATGAACTCGTCACCGAAGTCGTGGACCGGCCTGGCCACGGCGGCGATGCAGTCGAAGATCTCCATGCACAGAAGGTCGCTCACCCCAACTCGGCAGGTCAAGGGGATGATTACTGATGGAACCCTTTAGGTAAGCTATCGAGTCATGCTCGATATCCGCCGTCTGCACATGCTCAGGACCGTCGCTGCCCGTGGCTCCATCACCGCCGCCGCCCATTCCCTGGCGCTGTCCGCCGGTGCCGTGTCCCAGCAGCTGGCCGCGCTGAGACACGACGTCGGGGTTGATCTCCTGCGTCCTGACGGGCGGACCGTCGCGCTCACGGAGGCGGGCCGCGTCCTCCTCGAACACGCCGACCGGATCCTCGCCGCCATGGAGGAAGCCGAATGCGCCGTCGCGGCGGTCAAGGGCACGGTCGGCACCACCGCCACGCTCGCCGCGCTGCCGTCGACCATCGCCAGGATCGTGGCCCCCGCACTTACCGCGCTGGGCACGGACCATCCGCAGCTCGCTGTGACCTGCCTCGTCACCGACCAGGCACAACTGCGCGAACTCACACTCGGCACCGTCGACATGGTGCTCGGGCAGCACTACCCCCACATGCCGCAGACCACGCCCAAGAGCATCGCGGTCTCACCGCTGCTCGACGACCCGCTGCTCGTCGTCACCGCCACCGACGGAGCCCTCAGCAGATCCGACGGACGGCCCGTCGGCCTACGTGAACTGGCCACGGACCACCTCGTCGTGCCACCGCCGACCACGGACTGCGGACAGGCCATCCTGCAAGCCTGCCAGCAGGCCGGCTTCACACCCACGCCCCGCTACGTCACCGCTGACATCGCCGCCCAGCTCACCCTCGCCCGGTCCGGCCTTGCCACCGCGCTGGTCCCCCGGACGGCCATCGACCCGGCCACGCCAGGAATCCGCGCGGCCCCCATCGAGGGCAACCCGATCCAGCGCCTCCTGTTCGCCGCGACCCGCCACACCGAAACGACCAACCCGACGACCGCAGCCGTCATCGCGGCGCTCCGCACAGCAGCGCGGCAGGACCCCACCATGCACCTCCCGCCGACCTGAAAAACAGGACCGGACGCAACGGGCGAACAGGGCCAGGACGCCCGCCCATCGCGTCCTTGACAGCCGCCCTGATGACCACGGCGCCAGCGCGGCAACCGCGACGGTGCCAGCCTCGCGCGGAGTCACCCAGCAGGCGAGGCACTCGCCCCGCGCATGTCGGATGGATGGCACAAGTGCCAAAGCAGTGCCATTGCGGCCGAGACTGTGCCGGGAATTTTGAGACCCTACAGTAGGTGGCCGCCCCTGGGGGGTCTGGGAGGCTGTATGCCCCGCCCTGTCTGGTCCGGAGCGATCTCGTTCGGCCTGGTCACTTCTCTGAACTAGCCCTTCCCCTGAAGTGGCGTGGGCCGGCCGTGTGACAAGTTCGCCATCGCCTACCAAGGCTGCCCTCCTCCTTTCCGCCCTCTTCATCTGTATCCACGAATGACCGCGGCTCCAGACCTTGAGTTCGGTCATCACCTGTATTTGGGCCGCCTGTGCACGACCTTGTGCCCCAGGTGTCAGAGTCACTTGGCAAGATCGCGGGTATGACGAGTACCCCGACCACTCCGCCGCGGCCGTTCGACGTGACCGCTGTATTCCCTCAACTGGCTCCGCTGGCCCGCACGGCAACCCGGTTGCACCCCCGCCCCGGGTCGCCATCGCCGCAGGACAGTTCCATCGGCGGACCTTTGCTGTGGCCCACCGACGAGCCGTGGCCGCACTGCGACGGTCCTCATGTCGTGGACGGGATAAACCTGGCCCTGTCCCCAGCGGACGTGAGGCTGGAACGACTGATGCGTGCCGCCTCGCGCGGCAGAGTCTTGACATCGCAGGAACGAGAGACCCTTGAGCGAATCCGCCCCCCGCAGGAGCTTCCGCTCCAGCTGGCTGTCGCCCCGTATGAGGGCTCCATAGCGATGCTCCCAGTCGCGCAACTGTACGCGCGGGACATCCCCGACCTGCAGACGCCCGAAGGAGCCGACCTGCTCCAGGTGCTGTGGTGCCCCTTCGACCACCCGATCATGCCCAGGACCGCGCTGTTCTGGCGGGCGGCCGCCACAGTCACCGACATCCTCACCACGCCCCCGGAACCACCCGCTATGCAGTTCGACGGCTATCTGCCCGAGCCGTGCCTGCTCAACCCGGAGCAGGTCACCGAATACCCCGACCACCTGGAGCTGAGCGAGGAACTCCAGGAGCAGCTCGGAAACTGGAGCGTGTGGCAGGCAGCCGACACGGGAGTGAACAGCGCCTACGCGTCATATCCGCAGGAGTTCTACGACGACGAGCTGGCCGGTGCACCCGGTTGGAAAGTCGGCGGGTGGCCTCGCTGGGGCGCCACCGACCCCACCCCACGGCTCTGCCCCACCTGCGACAGCGACATGGATGCCCTCTTGACCATCGCCACGTTCGAAGCCGCCAACAACAGCAGCTGGCTCCCACACGAAGAACCCGCCGACAAACCATCCATCGGCTTCAACCACACCGCGATTCAGATAGGCAGCGGCTACGACCAGCAGCTCTACGTCTGCCCGAAGGCACCGGAGCATCCCCACGCCGAGCTGATGCATTAGCTAGTACGCAGGCCATTGTGAGTTCGGTGTGCCGTCGTCGCTCATGTGCGCCCGCTGCCAGATCTCGTTCCAGTGGAACGGGGTCGCTGGCACGAACCGGTGCCGCTGCCCGCACGGACATGGCGCCAGCACCCACGCGCACGCGCGGCACCGCTCGGCCCAACCGTGCCCAGTCGAGCTCAGAAGTGGCAGGCCCTCATCCCCGCAAGCCGGGCAGCCAGGCGGCTCGGCGCCGTCCAGAATCGCGTTCTGCCGTCGGACGTACTCGGGCAGCCGCAGCGGCGGGTGGCGCAACGGGTATTCGAACCAGGCACGGTTCGGGTTTTCCCACCAGCTCCGCAGCCACCACGGTCGCGGCTCTGGTACGGCCCGCCGCCCGGCCCGCTTCTCTGCCCGGCGCTGCGCGGCATACTCCTCCGCTCGCGCGAGCCACAGCACCCGCGCCTCGTGCAGTTCCTCTACTGCCCGCACCAGCGCCTCCGGGTCCGCCTCCAGCTGCCGGGGGATCGCGGCGCTGAGCGTGAGGTGGTGGTACGTCGCCCGCAGACCGTAAGGCGCAAAAACGGTGAGGCAGGTCCGCAGTGCGCTGTGCCGCCGGAAGAGGGGGAGGTTGTCGTCGTGCACGCGCGTTCGGTGAGTCAGGAAGCTGGTCATGATGCGGGCGCCAGGTCCACTGCCCGTGCCAGGGCGGCGGTGACGGCGCCAGCGTGGGCCGGCAGGTGTTGTTCAGCCCAGGTCCCGGCAAGGCTGAGGAAGTCCTGCAAATCCTGCTGGGCGCCGGTGAGGAGCCTGCGTATGTGGTCTACCGACAGCTCGGTCACCGGGCTGCCGTCCGTCCCGTGGGCATCGAGCGCAAGCCGGACAATGCCGTTGACACGTTCGGCCACCGAGGATGGATCGTGCCCGAAGTAGGCGCAGCCGGTACCGTCGAGCACCTCCAGCCAGTCTCGCCAGCCCTCCAGGCCGTTACAGCAGCCAGGCTCGACGAAGACGGTGTCGGTGGCGTTGTCGGTCACCCGGAACCCGCCGGAGGCGAACAGATCAGGCAGGGTGAGCAGCCCGTGCAGGAAGATGCCGAGTGGGTCGGTCGGGCACGGCCCGTGCTCTTCCTCCGGCTCGAAGTCGTTGCAGTCGGCGATCCGCATGACGGCCGTGCCGATCTCCGCCGGAGTCAGCTCCCCGTTCAGCACGAGGTAGCCACATGACTTGTGCTCGACCACCGGGCAGAGCGCGAAGCCGTCGGCAGCGGATATCTCCAGAACGGGCTGCATCACCATCACACGGGGATGATGCCGGACCCACTGCGTCGTCGCCACGGGCTTTTCGTAGCGGCGTTGGGCTCGGAGCGAGCCCGCTACCTGGGCAGTTTCGCGGTCGTCCGGTAGCGGCCGCGCGGGCGGCGGGGGTGATCGAGCGGGTGGTCCGGTGGTGCCCGTGGCTCGCGGACGGCGGGGCAGCGACCGCCGAGGTGCGTCAGGCCGCCCACCCAGGGGGCCCGGCCTGTCTCGACCTGGGCGTGGTCGACGCTGTCTGCGCACGGGTCCAAGCCCACTACATGGGTCGCGACGTGTACGCCAGCGACTGGCTCAAGGCCGCGGCCATGCTGGAGACCATCGCGCTGCACGAGCCGCTGGAGACGAAGAACGAGTTCCTCGCCTGGCTGGTTGCCGGGACGTTCCTCGATACCAACGGCGTCGTGCTGAACTACGCGCCGGAGGAATCCCTGGCTCTCGTCATGCGCGCCAAGCACAAGGGCGCCCGCGTCCAGGAAGTTGCCACCCAGCTGCGTGCCTGGTCCACCGGCTGAGGCCACGGGCAGAATCCACAGCGATCCGTCTGCGTCGAAGGGTGCCTTCAGACCGTCGAAGTGATCGTGTTCTCGGGCGCCGCGCTGTGTGGGAGATCACTCGGTCCCAGCCTCCAATACGGCCTCCGTCAGGGCCTGGCAGCCTGGATGCGCTCCCGCAGGGTGTGCACAGCTTGTTCCGCGTGGGCGCGGACGCTGTCCCAGGCGGCGGTGAAGTCGCGGACCGGGAGGGGCAGTCCGAGCTCGTGGTGGGCTGCGGCGAGTTTCGGGCTTGGCTTGGGGTGGATGGCGGAGTTGCGGATGACGCGGATCTGGTCCAGGAGCTCGAGGGCCTGGGCGACGGCGTCGCGGTCCAGCGCGGGCAGCCTCTCGGTGAGGTGTTCCTGTAGACGCTTCAGGGTCGAGGGTGGGTTACTGCCGGGCACCTTGAGGTCGCGGAGGATGTCGTTGAGGACGACCAGCCCGGCGTTGTAGCCCGCTTCGTCGACGACGTCCAGAGCAAGGAGGCTGGAACGGTCCATGGGTGGCGCGACAACCAGAACTGTGCCGAGGAGCAGCTCGTAGGTGACGTCAAGGACGTTCAGCGCGCGCAGCAGGGCGCGCGGCTCGGTGAACGACAGCGCCTGGGGAGGGGCGGGCGGGTCCGCAGCCGGGTGAGCACCCGGAGTGTCATGCCCCCGGGCGGTTGCGACAGCGGCTAGATCGGCACCTTCGACGCGGCCGACACACGCCCGGTGGTCTTCTCGCGATCCGTGCCCGCGCCCACAGTTGGGCCACTACGTTCGAACGCGCCGTCTCCCGCTGCACCCCCTGTGGAGCCGCGCCGCGCACGAGGGCACCAGGAGAGCCATGCCCATCCCCGCCCATCACCCAGCACGTCGGTGACCCGCCGACCGGTAGGAGCCGTGCACCAGCACGGCGCCACCTACCCGGGCCGGGCGGTGTGCCGGTGATCGTTCTCCCGGAGGAGTTCGTGCAGGTCACGGTGGACCGCGAAGGACCGGCCGGCTCGGCATGGCTGGCTACCATCCCGGCCACGGTGAGGGAGTTGGCCAAGCGCTGGGACTGCACGCCGGACGGTGACCTGCTGTACGGGGGCGTCGGGATCGTCGTCCCAGTGCTGCGCAAGACGACCGAGCCTGCCGTACTGAAAGTGTCCTTTCCTCATCCCGGGAACCGGTTCGAACCGGACGCTCTCTCGGCCTGGGGTGGGCGCGGAGCGGTCCGGCTGCACGAGCGCGACGACGACCGGTTCGCCATGCTCCTGGAGCGGGCGCACCCCACGACGCTGGCCCAAGCCGCGCAGGGTGACGAGGTAGCGGCGATCGCGGGGAGCGTCAGCCGCCGCCTCGCCGTCCCTGCGCCCGCCTGGCTGCCCCGGCTTCAAGACCGGGCCACCGCGTGGGAGGAGCAACTGCGCCAGGACGTCCAGGACTTCCCGGACGCCCTGCCGTCCCAGACGGTGCAGGCCGCGACGGCGACGGTGCGCGAGCTCGCGCACCACCAGCCGGACACCCTCATCCACGGCGACCTGAACGCGCGCAACATCCTGGCGGCCACCCGCGTGCCCTGGCTGGCCGTCGACCCGAAGGGCTGGGTAGGCGACCGGGCGTACGACTGCGCCACGCTGACCAAGTCCCGGTCAGTCGCCCTCGCCGAGCAGGGAGACTTGGCCAAGGGGATCGACCGCACGCTCGACGCCTTCACCAGTGCCGCCGGGCTTGACCCGGAACGCGCACGACGGTGGGCGCAACTCACTGCGGTCCAGGCCGCCTACAGCGGCCGCCGACACGGGTTCCGCCGCGGCCGCCACGGAGCCGAACGCACGCGCCTCATCGCGCTCGTCGACGAGTTGGCGCGGATCCTCACTCGTCTGTGACCTCACCGACACCGCAGCTCACAGACAGGGCATGTCCGTGACCGATTCGATGGCGCAAACGCCCTGCCGGGCCCGGTCCCTCGAGCAGGATGAAGGCGTGGCCACGGTCTACCCCGCGCACCGCATCCGGCTTCGCTCCCATGCCTGCGCTCGCCGGGATAAGCCCCGAACCCGGCTACGCGGTACCGTTGAGCTGCTGCACTGCGCCCACCGCGATGGCTTTACCCTCCCAGCCGTCCCGCTTGTACGTGCACGGAACGACCTTCTCTGCACTTCACTCTCACGGGTGGGACGCCACCGCCGTGCGGCCCCGACGGAGGACGGCCGCTGAGAGCTCGCGTCAGAGTGACGCCTGGGCGTAGTCCTTGAGACCGCGCCTGGCTGCCCAGCCGTGGGATTCGGCTTTGGACACGTTAAGGATCACGGAGTGGGCGAGCTGATCAACGGCGTACACGGTAAGGGGTGGCTCTGTGTGGGGGCGCAGCCGTGCCAGTGTCTGGGCGGTACGGGCTGCGGTGTGGGCGACCGGTAGCGGGACGTAACCGATACGCGCCCGTACGCCGTGGATGTGGAGAACCGTCCGGATCGCTTCGTTTCGGTCGTACGGCGTCGGGTCGGCGATGTTGTACGCCCCTGGTGGCCAGCCGCTGGCCTGGAGGCAGGCGTCGGCGAGGTTTTCGACGGCGGTCAGGCTGAGGGGGACGCTCGGTCCCGGCAGCATGAGCAGGCCATGGCGGACGCGGGACAGCAGCCGGGGCACGAGGTGGGGGTCTCCTGGGCCGTAGACCGCCCGCGGCCGCAGCACCACTGCGCCCGCGGCGAGTGCCAGTGCCTCACCGGCGGCCTTGGTGCGGCCGTAGGCGTTCAGGTGCCCGCGCACCGGATGGTCCTCGGTGACGCGGGAACGCCCCGGGCCGGGCGCGTAGACGCTGGCGCTGCTCACCCACACCACCGGCCGACCTGCGGCCGCCTTCAGCAGCCGTGCCGTACCGTCGACGTTGACAGCGTGCATGGTGGTCTCGGCCGGTGAGCCGGGCACCGGGTCGCCGACGGCCGCCGCGCAGTGCACGACGAGGTCGGCGCCGGACAGGTCCGGCACCTCGCGCGTGGCGTCCCAGGGGATGTGGCGGCCGACGGGGCCGGGGCGGCGGCCGACGCACAGGACGTCGGCGCCGTGGGCGGCGGCGGTTGCGGCGATGTGCGAGCCGCAGAAGCCGCTCGCCCCGGTGACGGCGATCGTGGTCATCGGTTCTCCGGTGAGCGAGGGGCGGTGGTTGCCTGGACGGTGAGGGAGCGCCAGCTAGGCAGGGCCGCGCGCCGGTCGACGCGGGCGCGTACGACGATGGGGCGATGGGGGGCGAGCGCGGCGAGGGTGTCGTCGAGCTGGGCGCGGGCCAGCCGCGCGCCGGGACAGGCGTGGGGTCCGGTGCCAAAGACGAGTTGGGCCACGGCGGGCGGTGCCGGGTGGCGGGCGTCGGGCAGCTGGTCGTGGGCCCGCGCGGCGTGCCGTGCGACCAGGATCAGGCGGTCCCCGGCCCGTACCGGACATCCGTCCAGCTCCGCGTCGGCCGCGGCCACGCGCGGCAGCAGCGGGGAGGGAGCGGTCACCCGGAGCAGCTCGCCCACCAGGGCCGGGCGCAGCCGGTCGTCGGCCGCCTGCTCCCAAAGCCCTGCGTTGGCGCACCACGCGGCGGCGCGCGGGAGGGCGGCGACGGTGGTGTTGACCGCGGCGACCGCCAGCATGGCCCGAAGGGCCGACTCGGTCGTCTCACCCGACACCGGGGCGAGCAGCGCCTCCAGCCGAGCGGTCGCGGCGGCTGCGCGTGCCGTGTCCGGCCGCCGGGGGCCGGGCAGGTGGTCGCGTACGGCGGCGGCCGCTGCCGCTGCGGCCGCCGCGGCGATGTCTTTGGGGTCGCCGGCCGTGTCCAGCAGCGCGCGGACGGTGGCTCCGGCCAGTTCACGGGCCAGCGGTACGAGGTCGACGTCGCCGCCCGCGCCGAGCGGGGCGAGACGGCGGTCCAGGACGTCCCGCCACACCGGGCGCAGCCGCTCCACCCCGGCCGCGCCGAGATCGTCGGCGACGGCGCGCCGGGTGGCGCGGTGTCCGGTGCCCTCCTGGTCGAACAGGGTGCCGCCCGTGGACAGTTCCCGGGCGGCGCCGCCGGTGGTGCCGGCGGCGGTGCGGTCCAGCGGGATGCGGGTGAGGCCGTGCCGGTAGGGCTCGGCGCCGTTCACCAGTACCGCTGTGCCGATGCGGGTGACCGCGCGGCGGCGGGTGGCGGCGAGGAGCGCGAACAGCACCGGGTGGGAGCGGGTGTATACGCGCCGGTCCCGGCGCCGGGCGGCGCGGACGGCGGATGCGGCGGGTGTGGCCCCGATGCCTACTTCTTCTGAGTCGTCGGCGGGCACCGCGGCCCGCAGCAGCGGTGCGCTGCCGGGCGCGCTCATCCCCGGCTCCGTTCTGCGAGGTGCCGGGCGGCGAGGCGGGCGGCGGCTGCGCGGTCGGGCTTGAGGGAGCGGCCGGACAGCGGGATGTCGGCGAGCAGCACCGCGTCCGGCCGGGCGGCACCCATGCGCCCCAGCGGTCCCTCCAAGGCTGAACGGAGCGCGGCAGGGTCCACCCCTGCACCCGGCTGGACCACGGCGACCAGTCTTTCGTCACCGTCTCCGGCCGGTACGCCCACGAGCAGGGCCAGTTCGACCTCCGGTATGTGCAATGCGGGCTCATACAGGCCCGGGTAGATGTTTTCCGCGTGCCGCAAGATCATGTCCTTGCGCCGGCCCTCCAGCACGATCCGGCCGCCGTCCACGCGCGCCTGGTCGCCGGTGGCGACCCACGGATCGGGGGCCTCACCGAGGTAACGGTCCCGGGCGGAGGGCCCGGACAGCAGCAGCTCCCCGGAGGCGTCGGTCTTGGCCGCTACTCCGGGGAGGGGCGCGCCGACCAGGTCGCCCGCGCCGGTGAAGGCGGTCTTCTCCGCCTGCTCGACAGCGGCGGCGGGGAACAGCTCGGTCAGCGCGTAGACGCCCCACGCCTCGTCGGCTCCCGCTTGCTTGACGCGGGTGAGCAGCTGGGCGCTCGCGGGGGCCGACCCGGTCCACACCCGCCCGTTGAAGCGGGCGCCCTCGGCCAGCAGCCGCCTCAGCTGCGGTGGCGTCAGATATGTGGCCTGCGGGGAGAGGCGGCGCAGTTGGCGGGACAGTACGCGTGTGGAGCGGGCGGGCAGCGCGACCGGGGCTCCGCTCGCCAGGGAGGGCAGGAGAACGAAGAAGGTGCCGCCCAGGACGGGCCGCCCGGCCTCGGGTTGGACCAGCTCGGCCACCGTGGCCATGCCGGCGGCGAGCGAGGAGCGGGTGTGCACCACGGCGCGGGGCCGGGAGGTGGTGCCCGAGGTGAACACGATGACCGCGTCACCGTCCCCATCCGCCCAGGGCGGCAGCGCTACGGTCCGGACATCTGCGTCCAGGGCCGGAGCACTGCCGGGCAGCCGGGGCCCGACGGTGAGCACGGGGCCCAGTTCGGCGAGGTCCGGCAGGGCCAGGCGGGCGCGGCGGGCGAGCGGCCGGGCCCACCCGGCGACCGCCTGGGCGGTGGCATCGGCGAGGACGACGTCGGGAGGGGCCAGGGCGAGGCGGGCGCGCAGCACGTCCGGCCCGGCGCCGGGATCGAGGACCGCGGCCCGCGCACCGAGCCGGTGCACGGCGAGCATCACCGCCAGAGCCCGCGGCCCGGGCCGTACGGCGACGCCCACGGTGGCGCCGAACCCTACGCCCCGCGTGTGGAGGGCGGCGGTGTAGCGGTCGGCGAGGTGGGCCAGCTCCCCGCAAGTGACCTTGGTGCGGACGGCGCCGGTGCGGGTGGTGCCCAGGACGGCGGGCCGGTCGGGGTGGCGCCGCAGGGTGTGGGCGAGGGTGTCGAGCATCAGCGCGGGTCCTCCCCGTGTCGGCCGGGCCCCTTGTCGAGGTACCAGCGGGCGGTGCCGATCAGGCCGTAGGCGCGCAGGCGGCGGGTGGAGTTCTCCACGACCATGTCGCGGGCGTGGACGATGGCGGTGGTGTGGCGGCGCACCCGGTTCAAGAAGAGCCGGTCGGTGGGGGAGGGGCGGCGCGGCATCCCGCCGACGGCCTCATACAGCGCGGCGGTGATGGCCATGTTGTTACCGGCGTGCATCCGGTAGGGGGCGAGGTAGCCGTGCCGGCGGTGGTGGACGGGGCGGATCCGGCCGAAGAACGCGGCGAGGCGCACCAGCGCGCGGAAGGCGGCCCGCCCGAGCGGCCCATGCTCGTCGCGGCGAGCGTCGATACGTCCGCACACCAGGCCCGCACCGAGCCCGAGAGCCGCACGGGCCCCGGCCGTCCAGCCGGGCCGCGGCAGGCAGTCGGCATCGGTGCGCGCGAGCAGCGTCGCGCCGTGCTCGATCGCGTACCGGAAACCGGTGTCCACCGCGCAGCCCACACCCTTCTCCGGCTCGTCGAGGACGTGGACCGGGAAGGGCGCCCGTCGGGCGAAGTCGTGGGCGACGTCGGTGGTGTCGTCGCTGGAGGCGTTGTCCACGACGACGAGGGTGAAGTCACGGTCGTGCTGGCCCGCGAGCGCCTCCAGCGTGGCCCCGATACGCGCAGCCTCCTGGTGCGCGGGCACCACGACCCACAGCGCACTCACGCCTTCTCCCAGACCATCGTCATGATGCTCACGCCGCCGCCCAGGCCCACGAACAGGACGCGGTCGCCCGGGCGCAGGTCCTCGTGGACGCGGTCGAGCTGCACGCCGAGTGTGGCGCTGGCCATGTTCCCGAGCTCGGGGACGGTGAGAACCAGCCGGTCGCGCGGGACGCCGGTGAGTTCCACGAACCGCTCCAGGTACGGCACGGTGACCTGGTGCACCAGGATGTGCCGGAAGTCCTCCCACGCCAGTCCGGTGCGCTGGCGCATGCGGTCGAGCACCGACGTGCCGATCTTCTCGAACACCTCGCGCAGCTGGCCGCCGTCGCCGTGGAAGTAGGTGTGCTCGTCGCCTCGGGGGTGGCGGGACCCGCCGCCGAAGATGCCGCCGACCGGCCAATGCTCGGAGTGGGTCTCGGTGTCCACGTCGAGGATGCCGCCCCGCTCCACCGCCTCCAGGACGACCGCGGCGCCGGCGTCGCCGAAGGTGTACCCGGCAAAGCCGTCGCGGAACTGCTCAGGACCGGACGGGGCCTGGCGGACCGCGCGGCTCGGGGTCTCCCCGGTAACGACCAGGGCCCGGCGGGCGCGGCCCGCGAGATCATCGCCCGCGCCATGTCGATGCCGTTGACGAAGCTGTTGCAGGCGTTGGTCACATCCAGCGCATGCGCCCGGGAGCCGAGTTCAGCCTGGACGATATGCGCGGTCGCCGGTTCGACCACATCCCGCGAGGCAGAGGCGAACACCAGCAGGTCCACGTCGTACGGCGTGAGCCCGGCCCGCTCCAGCGCGCTGCGGGCCGCCCGCACCGCGAGCGTCGAGGCGTACTCGCCCTCCCCGGCCGCACGGCGTGAGGCGATGCCGGTGACCCGTTCGAACATCCGCGGCGGCAGGGAAAGCCCGCAAGCCACAGCGATCCGCTCCTGCAACTGCCGGGACGCTACTTCCCGCTCCGGCAGACAGGAAGCCACCGCGGTGATACCCACCCGGCGGCGCGACGGCCCGGGAGCAGTGTGGTCTATGTGCATGAGCTGGACGCTACGAGCCCATCAGGACGGCCCGCCTGAGTGCCGGTACTCAACTTCCATGAGTGATCGACTCGGCCACCCGTGGGTACACTCCGAGCTCCCCGAGCTCGGGTGCAGCCGCGTATCATCCGACGGATGTCTTCCACCTCTTACCTTGTGCAAGGGCAACGCGTGGCTATCCGCCATGTTTGTCGCGAGGACTTCGAGGAGCTCGCAGTACTGGGCCGTAAGAGTGCTGAGATGTTGCAGCGCTGGTTATCGGCCCGAGAGGACACCCTTGAAGCCTTCGAGGCTTACCTCACACGGTTCGAACAGCCCACTCACGAGGGCTTCGTCATCTGCTTGCGGGACACCGGTGCGATCGTTGGCGGCATCAACATCAACGACATCGTCCGGGGCACAATCCAGAGCGGAACCCTGGGCTATACGGCCTACGCCTCCACGACCGGCCACGGCTACATGACTGAAGGCCTGGGACTCGTCATACAGCTCGCCTTCGGCAAGTTGGAGTTGCACCGGCTGGAAGCGAACATCCAGCCGGACAACACACCGTCGTTGAACCTGGTCAAGCGTCTCGGCTTCAAGCGGGAGGGCTACTCGGCCAACTTCCAGTTCATCAATGGAGCATGGAGAGATCACGAACGCTGGGCCATCACCCTCGAAATGGCCCGAGCGGAGCCCGCCCATGTCCGCAACCGCAAGAAGCTCGACTCCCGAGGCGGCCGACCGCCCAAGTTCGACAAGGCCGACTACAAAGAGCGCCACGCGGTGGAGTGCGGGATCAACCGGCTGAAGCGCCACCGAGCCGTGGCCACGAGATATGACAAACTTGCCGTCCGCTATGAGGCAACAGTGCTGGTCGCAGCCATCAACGAGTGGCTATGACCAATAGCCGTCCCGCCGCCTATCAAGCTTGCCCAGCTGATCCTTCCGGACTCTCGTCGTGTCGGATGCCGGGCACCGATCACACGGGCTTGACCACTCGGAAGCGTTCGGCGACGACGAGAGTGTCATCGGTAGTGTCGGGGGTGCGACCCAGGAACTCGCTCACGCCATCGCTCTGGAAGAACTCTTCGTGGGCTGCTCGCCACTGTGCAACGTCGGAGTAGCCGCGCCCCTCGGCTCGCGCGAAGTCATCGTCGATTTCCTTCATGGGAACGACCCGCACGTCGACGAGTTCGATCGTGACGGCCGGACGACCCTCGGAATCGAGCACTGAGAACCGCTGGCCGCTCTGCGGCACTGCCTCTCCGGCGTGCTCATAGATCTCCAGGAGGCCTGTGAGCGCGGTCTTCTGACCGCTCAGGATCGCCGCCACGCCACGGTCACGTTCTGGTCCGGGAAAAGCGAGTTCAAGAGTCGGAAGATCGTCATGTCCCATCGGGAGATGGTACGAACCCGGGTCGCGTTGATCAAGGGCCGCTTGTCCCGACACCCACAGCAAGCACTTTCGCAACACGCCCTAGCCGTACGCAGTCCCCGACGCGATGCCTTCTAGGAGCCCGGCCTGGCCGATGGCGCATAGCCCGGGGGAACTGCCTTCAATCGGCATGTTCAGCGGATGTTTGAGATTGCGCCACGAGTTCAACCTGCTGAGCTCTTCTGCGGTTCCTTGGGCGCTACGCTGAGCTGGGCCACAAGCGTCGAGACCTCTTTGTGCCCCTCGAAAGCAGCGAGCGCTCTCGTGGAGATGGGCGTGGCAGGCCAAGTGAATGAAGGACAGGTCCAGGTGAGCAGGGAAGCGCCCAAGCGCAGGGTCGACGTCGTTGTGCTCACCATGAACGTTCGTGATGACGAAATCCGCACGGCGATGGTTTCGGTCCTGACGCAGCAGGGCGTAGACCTGCGGGTCGTGATCGTCGGGAACGGCGTGGAACCCGACTATGTACCTGACAGCGTGCAAAGTGTCTCTCTTGAGACAAATACCGGCATTCCGGAGGGCCGCAACGTCGGAGCGGAGGCTCTGGCTGCTCATGGCGCCGAGTTCGTGCTGTTCTTCGACAACGATGCAGTCCTGCCGGACCCGCACACCGTCACCCGGCTGCTTGCCGAGTTCGACCGGCACCCGCAGGCCGCATACGTCCAGCCCCGTATCGCCGACCCCGCCACCGACCAGACGCTGGGACGGTGGGTTCCCTGGCTGCGGTCCGGCGACGCCTGGCGCTCGGGGATCGTCACCGTCATGGCCGAGGGAACCTGCCACAGCCCCGGCTCCCCAAGACGCACGTCGGCTCGTGTTCAGCCGACGTCATGGAGCGTGAGCTGTTCATGAAGTCTTGGTCCTGCCAGCAATAATAGGGAGCAGCCCTACTATGGCAGCAATTATGGGGGCTGCCATGATGGCGCTAGGCTGAGCATCGGCGACGAGCGCGATCCCTACAGATATGCTCACTAAGGCGAAGAATAGCATTACGTAACCCAGGTTCCGCGCAATTTTGCGCTTCCGTGGCCCATTTGTTGTTACTTCCTTTTCCCGCCCCAGCCGTACCATCGCCCAATCATGATCATGATAATCACGACAGACAGCGACCCCAGGAATACAGGAATCTCCCAGCCGTCGGGGATATACGATCCCCTTCCCGCCAGCTGCTGCATCTCTCTTCCTGCCTCTCTTGAGGGCCGGGATGGGCAGCAATCCACCCGTCCCGGCCAGTTCAGATTCTCTTATGACCAGGCGTCCGTGGTCGTGTCTTCTGCGAACTTACCTGCCGCGTCTCCGCCTATGGCACACGGAGCCGCAGCCGCTGAGCCTATTGCTCCGCCACGCCAAACGTATGCGTTCCGTCGGCCGCGACACCGCTCGCCAGGCCCTAGCCGACGGCCCTGCTCGTCCTATATAAGCCCTGGTCATTTCATAGGTCGACGCCTTGGGTCGCGAACCATCAGGAAAGTCAGTGTTGCAGCAGATAGGAGGCCCGTGCTCCCAAGAACGATGGGGATCGCCTCTTTCGTCCGACCGCCGTTAATCACGGCAAAGATTGATACGCCAAATACAATGACGGCGAATGCTTTGAGGTTGACCTTGTCTTTCATTCCGACCTTCCTGGATTTACGGACATACACCCATCATGGGATGGGAGCGCGTGGTCACACGGTCTTTATGATGGATGTTGTGTGACCACGTAAAATCCTCCCCTGCGGTGGCGCTTCGAGCACCACCGCAGGGAAAGCGATGCAGGTACTCTCCAGTTAGGGCCCCGGAGCGCTTCGTGCGGGGTTCTGTCCGTAGGTGAGCAGGCCTGTGTTGTAGTAACCGACTACTCCGCCTACAGCGCAGCCGCCGACGCTTGCGGCACCGGTTCCCCAGGGCCCGAACGTGCTGGCAGCTGTCGTGACTCCACTTTCCGACGCGGCACCAATACCGCCTATGCAACCAGTGGCGGCCCCCCCAGATATCGTTAGCGGAGTCGAGGAAATCACCGACCTTCGAAAGAAAGGAAAGGCCCCGCGGGTCGATGCGGTTGACGGGTCGCCATCGGCGTAGAGGCAGGGGTTCTTCTCCTGGCCGGAGGGGTCGGGCTGCGTGAAGCGGCCCAGGGTCGGGTCGTAGTAGCGGGCGCCTAGGTGGTAGAGGCCGGTGGGGTCCTTGTAGCCGGCGGCGAAGCGGTAGGGCTGCGCCGTCTTTCCGTGCGGTCGGCGCCGCCGGGGGCAGGTGTAGCTGGTGACCTTCGTGCCCGTGTCGTCGGTGAGTGCGATGACGGAGCCGAGCGCGTCGGTGAGGGAATACAGCGAACTGGCCCCGGTCGTCATGGAGTTAAGGGTGCCCTGGGGTTGGCGGTTGAATCCCGTGTCCACGCCGCCGGTGCTGGTGCCGGCCAGGCCCAGGGGTCCGTTGTGGAAGTAGGTGTCGCCCAGGCGGATGCGCTCGCTCTGGTCGGTGGACCTCGGTCTACCCCGGAGCTCAGACGGCTCGAGAATATCGAGAGGTCACCGTGCAATGGGCTCGTCCCACCAACACCAACGAGGGATCAACACGAGGGTGTTGACGCTCGATGGCCCCGGACGCCGCCGCTCTAGCACAAGGCGTCGCAGCCGGATCTACCAAAGGCATCCGTCCGGAACCGGCGCACGCCAACACCTCGGCGATGGGGGCACGAAGGCGTCGGGCGCCGCCTTGCTAGCCGAAGGCCTCTAGAGCACGACGCCTACCAGACATCCGCCCTGCGTCCACGCGACCACCACCACCCACGAGCACCCGGACCGCCTGCCGCTCTGATGCAAGGCGTCGATCGCCATGCAGCGTTCAGGCATCACGGTGCGGTACTCGAACAGCACGAAGGAACTGAGGGTCTCCACTCGGTGCCGCTACAAGGGAATCAGGCAACGTTTGCCTTGTCGACGACGGCCTTCCCGGCCCGGTCCGCCGCGCAGGGAAGCGCCCACGCGGCAGACGGTCACGAGGTAAACATTGTCAGCGCGCGGGTCAGTGCGGCGTCGTATTGATCCGCGTCGAAGTGAAGAGTCGGAGGGCGCGCCTTGTTAACGGGCACCTGCCAGTCGGACCACTCCACAATCCCGCCGTGACGCTGCACGAACACGGACAGGTAGCCACAGCATCCACCCGTGCACTCGGGCTCGCCCAGCTCTACACGTCGACCCTCACCGGTTGCCCAGAGGGAATCCGGGCCATCGGCCGGCAATGCCTCATCGGCAAACGGGCCGCGGCCTCCCTCTCCGGTCGCGGCTGCCAGCACTTCCTCGCCATCGATCCGCAAAGACAGCTGGGCAGCCCATCGGGGGCCTGGCGGCAACACGCTGATCTCGAGCCAATTGAACACCCGAGCACCCTACGGCAGTACTCGCCACCACAGTTCCGCTCCCATGGCCACAGGATGTGGCCCTCTGGCCACCGTCAGTCGACCCCAGAGGAGGCGAACGTTGCCTGACGAGGCACTAGTTCGGGTGACGCGCCCACGATCAGTTCATCGTGGCGTGTGATGATCGGGTCGCGTGGGCCAGCGCGGTCTGCGTCCGTAGAGACAAGGAGGGGCCGGGGGTGACCACTGGGGGAACAGCGCGGCTGCTGCTGAGTAACGGCGGTGAGGCGGCGTTGGAGCTGACTGTGGAGCCCTGGGCGGATACGCATCAGATTCTCCCGAACCAGACGTGGGTCATGGTCACCCACTCGCCTGCGTTGGATGGTTCCTGGTCCGGGACTCTGCGCGTGGACGAGCCATTCCAGGTCGACCATCGGCCCGAGTCGGTCACGGTGTGGGTCAATGGTGACTGCTTCCACCTCTGCGATGCGGAGGGGAAGACGGTCGACTCGGCCGACTGGAATTGCCCTGCCCAGGGTTCTTCCTCCTGACTTGGCGTCTTCAGGAGCCCCGTCAGTACGGCCTGGATGCGGGAGTCGTCGTTTATAAGGCCGCAGAAGTCCGTTGAGCTGGTCGAACTCCTCGTCGTCCACCACCGCAGACTTCAGCCGGGACAGGGCAGCGGTACCCGTGCGCCTGTCGCTGAGAATCACGTCGCCAGTTCCACGGTGCTGGATGCTGATCGCCTACGACGGCCCTAGGGTAGGTTGATGACCAAGCAGGCAGACGGAGCGGGGCCGTTGAGCGATCAGGAGTTCGAGCAGTTTCGTGACCTGCTGCGCCGCTACCTGGCACACGAACTGGACCAGTGGGAGCTGTTGCGGAGCGACACCCCGTACGGGACGGCCTACCTCCACATGACACGCGCACTGCCGCCCGGCACCACCGAGGAAATGTACCGTCCCATCTGACACATCACGTCCCTTCGGCCTCTCCCGCTCTGGGGCCGGCCGGCCCTGTATAAATCCCAGGTCGCACTGTGGGCCGCCCCGCTCCTTCAGGTAGTGGCCGACCGGCGGGCCCCGCGGCTTTGCTGCTTCTGGGACGCCGGGAGCCCGCGGGGGGACGCGTCGGCGGTAGGGACATCGGACAGCCCATTCCTGCATGCCCGGTAGTGGCGCCCTTTCGACTGGAGCCGACCCCCGCTACGATCCCGGCACGCAGAGCGAGGCGGGGGAGTCGCCCGGTGGGCAAGTACGGTGGCAAGCCTGATCCGTCGGAGAGTGACGGGCACAAGCCCGGAGTTCGGGAGGCTGTCCGTGAGGACCGCCGGCCCGGGACTAAGCAGTGCCCGGCGAGCCGTTCGAGCTGGACCCCGAGCTGGCCTGGGGGGAGGAGGGTCGGTTCCTCGAATGGAGCGATGTGCTCGGCCGAGAGCTCTTCCCTCTCGGCGAGGTCGGTGGCAGCCGATTCTTTCTCGGTATCGGCGAGAACAGTGAGATCTACCTGGTTGAGACGTGGGTCGCCAGCTTCGGAGTCATGCCGCACGCCCTGGAGAATCTGATCCTCGGTGTGGTGCTCCGCCAGATCGACGACGGACACGGGCGTCCTGACCGGGCGCCCTGCCGGTTCGCGCGAGGCCCTGACGGGTTGCCGCCCCGGTCCCTGCCATGGCCCAGGCGCGGCCTTAGCGACGCGCATGCCGGGGGAGGGGACCGGAACTTGACTGCGAGCTCCCAGATCGCCGCGCTGGAGCACGAGCCAGCTACCCGCCCAAGACTTTGAAGGCGTCCAAGAAGCCCGTCCCCCTTCCCGCCCGACACCACCATCGCACCCAAGCCAGCTCTCCACGGCGCCCGGGCGGGTGTGACGCGGCGAACCGCCGCTGCGTCACTGGCCGCTGGAATCCGCCCCATGGACCGCCACCACCGCGCAGCGCCGCATCGTCCACCAGCTCTGGGGATGGGCCTACCGCCCAGACCCGGCCGCGGTAGAGCACGTGGTAACCGCCCTCGTTGCGCCAGCGGTGGCGGATGCGGGGCAGCGGGGCAGCGTGCACCTGGCGGACGAACAGGGTCAGGCCTGCACCCTTGTTCTCAGTCACCAGCACACCCCAGCTACGCCCACCGAGCAGTTCCCGAAAGCCGTCGCCGACCCCCCCTTGGTCGCTACATGCGGCGCTGACCACACCCGCCGACACGCCTACGAGCCGTCATTGACCTGACTGCGCCTGTGAAGCGCCCAGGCCGCAAACTCCCCTGAGGGCGCGCACAGTTGAGGGCCGGTGTCCGCTTCCCCTGCGAGATGTTGGTGCGGTACTGTCCATGGCCGTCTCATGCCCGCGGGGGGCAGTTCGGTTTTCCCCGTCTGTGGCCGTTGGGTGCTCCCCGCCGACGGTGGGTGAGCGGAGGCTGCCGGTCCCTGCCGGGCTGGGTCCTCGCGCCTGCGCTCCGGTCGCGCGCGCCCATATCGAGTCGCCCGGTGGTGAAGACCGCCGTCGCCCAGGCGTAGGTGTTGCTGGCCGGTGCGCTGCACAGGCGTACAGGCCAGCGCCCTGCACGTCCAGCCGCTGAGGGCTCCGTACGTCACCCGCATCCGCAGCTGGCCGTGGGCGAGCGTGGAGCGGTCTCAGTCTCGTTGGCAGGATGGTGCGGCGCGTAGCAGGGGCGGATTGAGTACCCATGCCTGTCCGCGGCGGTAGAGGGCGGCTGGACGGCCGGTGGGAGGCAGCCACTGGTCACCCGTCGGCTGCACGAATCCTGGGGTGTTGAGGATTCTGCGGCGGAAGTTGCTGGGGTCCAGTTGCTGGCCCCAGATGACCTGGTACACCGTGCGCAGGTCGGTGAGGGTGAATGTCTCGCCACAGAAGGCGGTGGCCGCTGCGGTGTACTCGATCTTCCGGCGGACCTCTTCCAGGGCTTCGGTCAGGATTGCCTGATGGTCGAACGCCAAGGCGAGCGTGCCGTCTTCCACGTGTGCCGCGGGTGCCCAGAATGCGCGTGCGGCGTCGGTTCCGCCGACGGGGATCGGCAGGTCGGGACCGAGTGCGAGGTAGGCGACCGTCACTACTCTGCCTCGTGGGTCGCGTCCTGGGTCGGCGTAGGCGCCGAGCTGCTCCAGGTGCAGTCGGCTGCCGTCGATGCCGGCCTCTTCCGCCAGCTCGCGCAGGGCGCCCTCGTGCAGGGTCTCGTTCTTTTGTACGTAGCCTCCGGGCATCGCGGGCATGCCCTGGAAGGGGTCCAGGCCGCGCTCGATCAGGAGCACCATCAGCTGGTCGTCTCTCAGGGTGAAGATCGCGAGGTCTACGGTCAGCCAGGAGGGTCCGACCTCGTCCGAGTCTTTCAGCCAGTCGTCCACCGTACCCCTAAAGGTCTCATTGACTTAAACTCCGCCGACACTTATGGTCGCATCAACCATAACTGTAGGAGCCGGGGGTAGGACATGACCACGTCCGACGCGCCACCTGCACAGGAGACAACGCCCGAACTCACGGCCGCCACACGTCATCTGTGTACCGGCGTGTATGTGGACGAACGCTTTCGCGACCTGGTGATCGACGAAGTCTGCACCGCGCCGCACCGCAGGGTCGCTCCGTCCTACGGTTTCGACATCGTCCCGGTCATGCATCACGCATGGCGGGCCGCTGCGCTCAGGGCCTTCCCCCGTGTCACGGTCCTCGCCGCGATAGCCGGTCCCCTGCTCACCGGGAGCACTCCCGTGGCCGTCCTCATCGCCAGTGGTTTCGGCCTGCTCTTGCTGCTGCGTCTGGCGGTAGTGCTGCGAGGCGTCGACAGCCAGTCGATGGCGGGCAGCAGGTCCCGGCGTCGCGTTCCGGACCCCCTACGGGCTCACCGTTTTCTCCTCAAATTCCTCCTCCCGCGTTTGACCACGCCCAAAGCGCGCGTAGTCAAACGGGTCACCGCGGCCGCGATATGGCTGGTCCTGACCATCCTGACCACCAGCTTCCTGTATCCCCGCCAGGCACTGGCGGCACTCTGGCTGGCTGGGGCGCTCACGCTGGTCTACCTGGCCGTCGGAGCCGCGCGCCAGCTGATCCTCAACCGCATACTGCGCACCCCTGTCCTGCGCCCCTCCCGCCTGTCCGGCCGCCAGCGGGCAGCCGACCGCCAGCAGCATCACATGTGCGCCGTGTACCGCCGCTCCCGGCATGCCGACGACGAGGACGATGACCTGACCATGTTCACGCTCTTCGGGGATGAATCACCGTTCATCGGAGCCGGCGAACTCGTCTACCAGTGGAACCCGCCGATGAGCATCCAGCTGCTGCGGGCAGAATCCGACGACGAGCCACTGCACGAGCGTGAGCACGCGGTGCCGCCCTTCAGGGCGCACGAACTCGTCGAATACTTAAGCGAAGCAGTGCTGCCGCTGAACGCCGACAGCCACGACGTCCGGCTGCCCGCCGAGGTCCGCGACCGTGTCTACGTCGCTGAGACCGATGTCGCCGCCGATCGGTCGCTGCTTCCCCATCACTTCACGCGCAGTGAACTGCGCTCCATCATCGACACGCCGGAATCGAAGCAGCACCACTTCCTCGAGATCATCACGCCCGCCGACGGTTCCGAATTCGTTGCGACCGTCCTGCTGCACGTCAGCCTGCAGGGACGCACGCTGTCTCTGTCGACGGCAGCATGCGTACTCGCCCACACGCCGCGCTCATTCCAGCGCGCCGAAGAGTTCGGCCATCACGGCACTGCGGCCGTCATCTGGTCAGCCCTAAACGAACTGAGCGCGCTGCCTGCCGACATCCAGCACTCATGGCGAGTCCTGCGGTACCTCTACACCCTGGCCAAGGCCGCCATCCTGCCCCGCGACCTCACCACGACTCCCATCCGCAACGTCCTGATTGGCAGCCGCGTGAGCATACGGCAAGAATCGTCCCAGACCTGGACCAAGGTCCAACTGGAAAAGAGCGACATCCTCGGACGTCTGAAAACCATAGAGCAGCGCCTTCTCAGCGCGGCCAGCGACTTCCTGCAGAGCCGGGACGTCGACACATCCGTGTTCAACGACCGCGCCCTCAAGATCATCAACAGCGGAATCTTCAACTTCGGCGACAACAACAGCTTCACCAACAATGCCGTGGGAGACGCAGCTCAGGTCAGCGTCCCCGCGAACCAGCCCGCACCGGCCGACAACGGAGCAGCCACATGACCACCAACAAAGGCCTTATCAACCGCGGCAACAACAACACCTACAACACCATCGCCATCGGAGAGAAGGCCCACGCCTCCACGACCAGCGCTCTGCCCTCCGCCGAGCCCGCCCTCGAGACAGACAACCCGTACGACCTCGGGATCGTCACCATCCTCAGTGAGGAACTCCGCTCCGTCAGCGACGCGTTAACACTCCACCGCCACAAGACACCCAGCGGCCTCTACTTCTACCAGGGCGAACGCACCGTCTCCGACGCCACGTTGCGCATCGTGGCCATACAGACCCAAAGCCAGGGCCAACGTTCCACCATGGCCGCCCTGGAACACCTGCGCCGCCACTACAACCCCCGACTGTGGGCCCTCGTCGGCATCGCTGGAGGCATCCACGACGACCACGCCCGCATCGGCAACGTCATCGTCTCCACCGACGTCGTCTACTACGAAAACCGCAAGATCAATCCGCAGGGAGACATCCGCCGCCGCGGAGAACACCGGCAGGCGCCGGCGCACATCGTCCACGCCGTGAACG
This sequence comes from Streptomyces sp. NPDC005878, assembly GCF_040629815.1. NCBI lineage: Bacteria > Bacillati > Actinomycetota > Actinomycetes > Kitasatosporales > Streptomycetaceae > Streptomyces > Streptomyces sp. NPDC005878. The sequence goes on along the minus strand of NZ_JBEXWK010000031.1, from coordinate 49,711 downwards.
CCTACTTCACCGACCACGGCACCCCGGCACACATCAACGGCCAGATAACCGCACACGCCGACGAGCATTACGCGGTCTACCCCGGAGTCATCGGATCAGGCGAGGCCGTCATCGCCGACCGGACCAGCGACATCCGCACCTACCTCACCACCTACCACGAAAAGGTCCTCGCCGTGGACATGGAAGCCGGCGGCCTCAGCCAGTACTGGCAGGAGAACTCCGTCCACGGCACAACCAACCCCGGCTGGATCGTCATCCGCGGCATATCCGACAACGCAGACCAACACAAGGGCCACAGTCACCACGAACTCGCGAGCCGCAACGCCGCCCACGTCCTCAGCCGCCTGCTCCCTTACCTCTGCTGACCCAGACCCAACCACCGACACCACTACAAGGAGCACTCCCACGACCGGAGCCTTATCATGAATGCCTTCCTGCTCGGCATCCTCAGCTCCCTGGCCACCAGCACCCTCCTCCTCACCCTCAGCCTCCTGCGCGCCGCACGCCCCCTGTGGTGGCTCACCGCCGCCTGTTCCTGGTTCACCGGCACAGGCCTTCATCGCGTCTACCGACGCCAGGCCTCCGCAGAACACGCCATGAGCCAGGACCTCCTCCACGCCCAGTGGATCAAAGTCATGGCAGGACGCGGCAACATCCTCACCCGCGAAGCCTTCGCCCCCCTGTGGTCCGGCACAACCTCACCGGCGTCCGTCCAGATCCTGCTCCCTGACCCCGACACCCCACACGATTCCTGGCTCGACCGCCGCTCCCACCATGTCGCCCACTTCGACCCAGGCTTCACCCCTGACCTCCTCAGAAGCCAGGTCCGGACCAACATCGACTACCTCACCCAAGCCGCGCACACGCAACCCGGCATCCGGCTGCGCCGCTACAACCTCCCCCACACATGCCGCGTCATCGCCACCGACAAGGCTGCCTACCTCACCTTCTACAGCGACAACGCCCACGGCAGGAACTCGCCCTGCCTGTATGCACGGGCACCAGGCCTCCTCTACACCATCGCCCTCCAGCAATTCGACACCACATGGGCAAACAGCACCGAAGCACGTGTGTAGATAGGACCGTCCGATGTCAATTACGCAGCCCGGTAAAGGGCTTGGCACCGTGCCGGATTTCTGCCTGCGCGCCTTCTTGCGGGTGGTGTGTGACAGCGGGCGGACAGGCTTGTTTGATCCCGGCGGGATCCGGCTCCCGGCGCACCATGAACACACTCAGCCTGACGCACCGCCTCGTCGAGGCCACCGGCACGAAAGGGCCCGAGGCCTTGAGGTGGATCGAGAAGGCTCGCCCATGGCTCTGAAGCAGTACACCCATGCCGACGCAACAGACGTCCGCAGCCTGCTCCTCGATCTGCACGACGAGGTGTACGCGGCCGACCCGGACTCGCTCCACTCGCGTGAGCGCTTCGCGTACTTCGTGGACCTGTGGGCGGCGCGCGCGGACTGACTGTGTGTCTCAGGGTGGGAAGACGGGGGCCCGTCGGGTACGCCTACGGCTCACGCTTCAAGCCAGGTGGCTGGTGGAAGGGGGCGGGCGGGCGGCCCCAGGGGGTACGCGGCCCGATTCTCGCCCTGTTGGAGCTGATGGTTCTGCCCGTCTGGCAGGGCACCGTCCGGGCCCGGCAGATCCACGACGCACTCATCCGGTCGGTCGACGTGGACTTCGTGCCGCTCCTCGTGGACACCACCCATCCCAAGGTGCAGGCCCTGTACGAGTCATGGGGTTATGCGAAACGGGACGAAGCAAGCCGTCCGAGGACTCCCCGGTGTACGCGGTCATGGTAGGGACCGCGTGCAGGGCGCGTCCCGAGATGCAGGCCTCTGTGAGCTCGCCGGGGAGATCCGGTCAGCCGGCGTCGCCGTCACCCTCGTCGATGCTGCGAGACACGACGAGCAGACGACCTGACCACTCAAGATCATCACGTGGCCCTTCAATGCACTGATCCGCCTTCGGTGACGCAGCGGTGACCCAGACGGGCGCAGGCCGCGCCAGCTGCCGTGCCGCATACCGCGTTGGCTGGTGTCGACGTACTCCTGCGAGTGGCTCCACCAAGTGCGGAGATACGTGCACCAGCAGGGGGGCTGTGGGGCAGTCGCGTCATCGTGTGGGCATGGCGGTGGCAGGAGGGTGAACCTCCAGGATGACAGCGGTGCCGGCGACGGTTCGGTCCTCGTGCATGGTGATCTGCTGGCCAGCCTGGACGTGCGTCCAGTGGGCGGGAGTGAGAGGCACGAGGCGAACCGTGGCTCGTCCGTCGGGCTCCAGAATGGGCATGTTCTCAATCCAGAGGAAGGCGATGCTGACTGAACGTCCACCGGTGGGAGAGAGGTATCCGATGTCCCACATCGGTCGCAGAACACCGGAGTGGATTGGCGTCGTGCGTCGCGCCTCGGCGGGAGCACGGAGCGTCAGATCCGCCCGGATCACGCCGTTGCGGATCTCGGAGCACCGCCAATGGCACCAGGCCGCGCTCCGCTCCATCCGGAGCTGCTCAGCCGCTTCGGCGAGCTTCTCCCAGAACGTCAGAGGGAGCGCGCGAGTGTCCCCGAGTTCCTCCAGCAGGCTCAGGGCGATCTCCCACTCGTCGTGGACGAGGTAGTCCCAGATGTCTCGCACCGTGATGTCGTTCTCGGTGGCGGTCTCTTCCGGAACCAGCAGGGAAGCTGATTCGAGCAGCTCAGGGACGTCCATACCCCTCATTGTCGACCAGATGAACGATGAGGCTGCACCTTCCTGGTCGTATTCGATGGCGGCGCGCCGGTCCTTGAGCAGATAGCGGGTGGGGTTGGCCGGTCTGATGGCCAGCGCCGAGCTCAGGCCGCGGACGCCCACGCGCCGTTCCTGTGTCGAGCCCGGCGAAGCGTGCACCGGGCTCGCCGCAGTCATCTCCAGGTTTCCCTCGACTCCGCCCGGGCCAGCGGGGGGATCAAGGCCCGCGTGAGGATCCTGGCTTCCCCGTCGCCCGTTCACCCGGCGGACCAGGCCGGGTGCGCGGGGTGCCTCGTCTCCGGCCTCATGACGTCCACGAGGACTCGGCCGCTGTGCCTGGCCCGTCTCAGCAGCACTGCCCGGCTCGGCTGGCTCAATGGCGGACTCGCCGGTGGGCATGACTGTCTTCACTGGGGGCGCTGGCCGCAGGGAGGCGACTGCTGATTCCTCTGCTCCGGAAAGGATCCCCTTTACCCGGCTTCCTCCCCATGGCGGTACAAAAAAGTACCACCACGATGTGGAGGACCGACAGGAGGCATGGACGACAATGGAGCTCCCGCAGATGACCGACCAGACAACGGCGATGGAGCAAGACATGGCGCGCGAGATCATCCCGCGCGATCACCTGGCTTCCGGGACCTGGCCGACCGGACCGCTGACCGCCGACGTCCCACCCGGCGCCCGCCTCGGACACGCGACCTCGGGGGCTCTCGCCACAGCCATGCAGGAGCAGGGCGTCAGCAGCCGGGAACTCGCGCGCCGCGCCGGGCTCACCCACCCGACGGTGGTCCGTGTCCTGGAGGGGCAGCGCCTTCCGTCCACGCATACGCTTTTGCTGCTGGAGACGGCGCTGGGCACTCCGTTGTGGCCCGCTACCCTCTACCGGGACAGCCCCGGCAACTGACCTGCCCCGGCCCCCAAGCCCCCTCACCCGTACAGCAGAGCAGACCAACAGCGGGCCCCGGCCGCGGGAACCTGCCACGAGCGGACGCACCCACGGCAGCGGTCCTGCGCTGCGTCTTGGCGCGCAGCCTGAACGGGCAGGGCCGCCACGACGAGGCATCGGCCGAGGCCCGGCACCTCACCTCGCCGGACAGCGCCGGCATCGAAGCGGTGGACATCCATGCAGCCGAAGCCCTGCACAGCTTGGGCCGCCGCGCCGAAGCGAAAGCCACCGCCCGCCAAGCGCTCACCACCTGCGAACGGTCCCTCCACTTCGCCCACCCCCGCGCCCAGGACGCTCGCAGACTGCTCACCCGGATCACGACCGAAGACCCAGAAGGATCACCTGCCTCCTCGGACCAGCGGCCTTACGCGCCATCCAGTCGGGCAGTGCGGTCATGGCTCCGCCGTCGGCGCGTTGGGTCCGGAAGGCGGCGCGCGGCGGGGCTGTCCTACTCGGCCGGCAGACGGAGCATCGGTTCGAAGGCCGCGTCCTCCTCGCCCTCGACCGACGGGAGGAAGCCGTCCGGGACGGTGCGGGCGGCCGTGGTGAGGAGGCGGGCCAGGACCTCGGGCTCGGTGGCCGGGGGGAGGCGGAGGGCGGCGAGGAAGCGGTCGCGGACCTCGGGGTGGTCCGGGTTGTCCTCAAGGTAGTCGGCGTTGAGCGCGGGGGGACGGAAGCCGGCCAGCGCGTCGTGCCAGGAGGGGAGGACGATGGCCAGGGTCAGGGCTTCGGCGAGGGACTCCGCGATGAGGGAGGCCTGGCCCTCGGAGTCGGTGTAGAGGACGGGGCGGACGCGGTCGGAGCCGGCCGGGCCGCAGAGGTAGTGGGTGCCTCCCGCGTTGCAGCCGGCCACGGGCTCCACCGGGAGACCGGTCGGCAGGGCGATCGACTCGATGGGGTCGGTCCGCGTGAGGTCGAACTCGCCGTCGCAGGCAAGGTACGCCTCGACCTCGGGGTCGGCGGCGATCCGGCGGAGCAGGGCCTCGTCGGAGAGGGCGGCCGGGTTGAGGCCGCGGGCGGCTTCGGGGGTCAGGGGGTGGCCTGCGAGGACGTGGCGGACGGTGTCGAGGGGGACGGGCCGCCCGTAGTCCTCCTCGAAGTGCGCCTGGACGGCCTCGGGGGAGCGGTCGGTGAGGAGGCGGAAGAGGTGCCCGGAGCCGTCCGGGTCCGGGCTGCCTGAGGGGAACTCGATGCCCGAACCGGTGCGCCAGGCGCTGCCGCCGGCCTCCCACCACAGGCAGGCGGTGACCCGCGGGGCGCCGAGGCCCTCGTCGATGAAGGCCGGATCGTCCAGGAGCGGGCGCAGCGCGGCGGGCACCTCGTCGATGACACCGGGCCAGACCTGTTCGTCGTCCGTGCCGTACGGGCTCATCTCCGACTCGTGGTCGAAGCCGCGGACGAGCACACCGGCCGGGGTGAAGAGGACGGAGAAGTCGTCACCCGAGCCGTTGTCCATCAGGGCCGCCTCCGTCCCAGGCCCCCAGGTGGTGGAGAAGGAGTAGCGGGAGAACCGCGGGTCGCGGCAGATCGCCTGGTCCAGCACGGCCAGCGCGCGCAGGTGCGCGCGGAGCTCGGCGGGGTCCGGGAGGAGGGCGGCGGTCGTGTGCACGGTGTCCATGGGCTCATGTAAGCAGCCGGCACTGACATCCAGGGCGGCGGTTCGGTCACATCCGCTCTCTCACTCAGGGAACGAAAAGCCCAGCTCGCGCAGGCGGGGCAAGCTCACTGCGAGGCATTGCTCCACAGACGCGGCATCGGTTCGCATCAGGATGTCCTCGCGCAACGGCGCTCCTCCCAGACCTGGTCGTCGTGCCATGGCGCATCGACGACAGGCCGTCCGCTCGGTAAGCGGATCGTCGTCAGCTCCTCGATGCCCGTCACGACTACCGGCGTCATCGGATCGTCATACACCGTCCCAAGGTGAGCACCGGACGTGAAAGCCGCCTCCACGTACCAGGTGGCCTCAGGCCCGGCTGCCAGTCGCGCGTCCCTGACCCACTCCATGTCTCACTCCCTCCTCGCCACCCGGCCGGGCGGTCAACCAAAAGTTACGCGGGCCCGCTGACCTCGGCACTTCTTGCATCGTCGCAATCCGTGATGGTTCCCAAAGATCCGCGCCAGAACCGACTTTCGACGGCAGCACTGACAGTGCGAGTTGCTGCCGGGGTGCTCGGCGGCCGGGGTCGCCGGGTGTCTAAGGTCGCATTCCATGACGAGGACCACGCCCCCACGCCCGCTTGACGTCGAGGTGCTTTTCCCGGAACTGGCTGCTTGCCGGGGTACGACGACGCGGCTCCACCCGCGGCCGGGCAGCCCTCAGATGTCGGCCAGCTCGGTGGGTGGCCCGATGCTGTGGCCGGCGGACGAGCCGTGGCCGGTATGCGGTGAGGCCCACGGCCGCGGGCGGGGTCGGCGCCCGGCCGACATCCACCGCTACCGGCGGATCCTGACTGCCGCATGGGCCCGGGAACGGAACCCGGGTCCCACGGAGGAGGAACGAGAGCTCCTGGCCGAGCTGCGCCTGGAGCACCGGCTCCCCGAGGCGTCGGAGACGGATCCGCTGCCGATGATCGGCCTGGCGCAGCTGTACCGGCGGGATGTCCCGGACCTGCCGGCGAAGCCGGACAACTGCGATCTGCTCCAGGTGTTCTGGTGCCCATTCAACGCACACGGCCCGAGCCGATACGACCTGGAGCTGCACCTGCGCTGGCGGCGGTCGTGGGAAGTCGGGGAAGTGTTGTCCGCACCCCCGCAGCCGCCGGTCGTCGGGTCCGACGGGTTCGTGCCCGAGCCCTGCGTACTGCACCCGGAGCAGGTGGTCAGCTACCCATTCGCCGGCCTCCTGCCCGAGGAACTGTGCGCCCGGCTCGACGCCTGGGAGGAAGCCCAGGAACAGGATGCCGATCAGTTGGCCAACGAGAACGCTGTCGATCCGGTCAGCTACCAGTACGACCTGTCCATCCCGCCCGGCTGGCGCGTGGGCGGCTTCGCCTCCTGGCACAAGACCGACCCGTACCCCATGGACTGTCGGACCTGCAGGACACCGATGCACCTCCTGCTGACCATCGACAGCTCAGAATGGGACGGCGGCAGCGGCAGCTGGAAGCCGCTAGAGGACCGAGACCTGCTCACCCATCGGTACGCCACCCCCACCGGCGTCACCGTGGGCCGATTCGGCGAACTCAACGTCTTCGCCTGCCCCACCGATCCCGACCACCCGCACCACTGGAGCAGCCAATAGGCCATCAGATCTGCCTCGGCGACCCCCTCGACAAGCACTAGGGTGTGTATCGGAAGCGGATCATGCGCATAGGGGGTCGGCATGTCGCTGAGCCACATAGCCCTCTCGTCCGGTCGCTCGATCGAACTCACTGAGCTGCGGTTGGCTACGACCTACGGTGGGATGCTGGAGGGCTATCCGTGCCAGCGCATCAACGACATGAAAGTCAGCGGCCTCCTGCGACAGGCCGCGCATGCGTTCTCCTTCGCGCCAGTTCATCTCGTTCCGCCCTCCCGCGAATCGTCACCGCCGCCCACCTGTTCCTGACCGAACAACGGACCAGCCCAGAAGCCCCTGCCACGGCCTGACCCTCTACCAGGCCCTGGACCTCCTCCAACACCTCATCGCCACCTGGACCGGCACCTAGCCCCACCTGCCGACAACCCACCTGGCAGCCCTACGACACCACCTAACAAAGCACTACTAGCGGTCACGCAACTCTCGAATACCGCATACGCCGAAGTGGGCGGAGACCCTCGCATAGCGTCTGCGGCGGTCACCACGCCCGCGGGGAACCGGCCACTGCCGCAGCCTGCTTGCGGGCAACTGCGGTCCGCCTCCCCGGACCATCGGGTTGGCCTCGGCGAGCACCACGAGCCGAACGGCCAGACTGGGCGCAAGGCAGTCGCCCTACCCCAGCGAGTCAGCATGTCGCGGCGAATGCGGCCGGGGCAGTGAGCGTGGCTGCGGGGTTGCGTCGAGCCGTTGTCAGTGGTGCGGACTATGGTCGTTGCGCGCGGTCGGTGTCCGGGGCATCCAGCTCTGTAGTTCACCGTCCTCCCTGGTCTGTCAGGGGGTGGCCCTGGTCCAGAGCCACGGCCTAACCGACGTCCAGGCACCGCCGAGGGGTGGGGGAAGCCCGCCAGCGCCGACCGCGCCTCGGCACAGCCGCGCGCACGGTCCGGCCCGGCAAACGGCCACACCCGGCCCCGCTCGATCCGGTTTCCTGAACGGTGCCGCAGCGATGCCTGGCCCACCGCGCGGCGCGCTGAATGGTTCAGCCCGGTCGGAACTGTCCGTGACGGGGCGATGCGACGCCGACCCACTCCGTCGACGGCAGCTGACGGACACGCTCCAGGCGCTCGCGCTGCTCTTGGACCCAGCCGTCCGGTAGGTCCACGGGGACGGCCATGGCCGTACCGGAACCCTGGACGTCCTCGACGGTGATCAGGGGAACCGAGAACTCGGTGTTGAACTCGACGTTGATTTCGAGATTACGCATGTCGGTCATCCAGCAGACGCTCCGGCCGACGGCAAGGTCGTCCAGGGCTTTCGCCCAGTCGTCAAGATCCCTGGGCGCCAGGCAGAGGCTGAGCCGACCGTTGCAGAACGTACTCGTGATGACGACCTCGGCGTCGATGCCGCTCGGATCACACGGGCCGAGCACTCTAATCACGACACTGTTTTCATGATCGGCAAGGTGGACCAGCTCCACCGCTGCGTCCGCGGCCACGTGCACGGCGCCAGACTCGACCTGTTCTCCACCGCAGGATGGAGAGTCAGAACCGCCCGGATCGCACCCTTGCGGACCTCGGAGCAGCGTCAATGGTAGGGGGCCGAGTTCCGCTCACACGCCTGGACCTGCCGGAGCGCAGCCCCCAGTGGAACCGGGATTTGGGCGCGGGGTGTTGTCCGAGCGGTGTGCGAGTGTAGGGGTGGAGTCGTTCGGTGTAGTGCGGGAGGGGTGCTACGGCGGTGCAAGGTGACGGCTGGAGCGGGATGGGATGGGACTGGACGGATCACGACACCGTCTGGTGGCGTCTTGAGCAGGGAGCCGATCCGGAGGCTTGGAGAGCCGGTCGGCCTCTCCACTGGGCCGCCGTGCACGGTTAGGCACAAGTGGTCGCGGAGTTGGCCCGGCGGGTCGCGGACGTGGACGCGCTGGAGATGGGGGTGACGGCGCTGTGGGAGGCGGTCATGTCCAGGAGGCCTGACAACGCGCTGGCCCTCGCCGCTGCCGGGGCGGACCCGTGGCGTGAGTTGATAGGGGGCTGGTCGCCGGGCCGGCTGAGTCTGGCCGGCCCGACGCCGGCCCTGTTCGCGCTGCCAGCCGGTGAGCGCGGCCTGAGTGAAGCCGAGCGCACCACTGCCGCGGAGGGTGCCCGGCTTGTGGGCGCACTGGGGACCTTCCACTATGAAGGCACGGGGCTGGCATGTGTGGCCGGGATCGACGCGGCCGAAGCAGTGAACCGTCTGCAGGCCATACCAGCGGACCGTAATCTGGTCGAGGAACTGCTGGAAGGCCGGTACGCGTACGACATGGATGAGACCCGGCAGATCATCGGCCTCACGACCGTGCCGGGCGGCTGCGTGGTCACCCAACCCTGGGGCTACACGCCGAGCACTCCGGGCGTGCTGACCCGGCTCTCCGAAGCCACCCTCTGCTACGGCGTGTTCGCCAACCCCAAGAGCGGCAACCAGGGCAGCATCGCCCGCAACGGCGCCATCGAAGGCCGGGGCCTGCACCCCGGCGGCGCCCCCGACCAGAGCAGCACCGCAGAAGAAGTCCTGGCCGCGTACCTCTACCAGCACCACGCCGTGGCCTACGCCTGTGCCTTCGCAGGACTGCGCCTCACCGATACACGTCCGGTCACCGGACCGTGCGACCTATGGGCTCAGTTGCCCCGGTGCGACTGCTGGAACCAGTGATACAGGTGAGACCGGGTCGCCCCTGATGTGGAAGCAGCCGAGGGATGCGCGGACAACGACCCTGCCGAAGCATGGTGGCCGGAGCATCAGTAGAAGGCGACTTCCGGCGCGTCAACTCCGCCGGCTTGGAGCGGAGGACTGGTACCGGGCTCACCGAACACGATGGCGTTGATCACCCACTCGAGCATTACGCAGTCGTAGGCATCTTCCCTGCTTGGGGCCACTCGTCTGTATGCCGAGACTGACCGGCTCGTGCACGGCAGGCGGTGAGGCGTCGAGCTGGCGATCGTCGATCATGGTCGTGCGGTGGGGAACACGCCGCCTGCTGCCGCCAAAACCCACCGGCGACGCCGCGTTCGGCGAACGAGTGCTGTGGACGATGCGCAAAAACACCGTGGCCATGGCCGGGATACCGGCGAAGACCAGCGCCGCGTGCGACGGCTGCAGTTCAAGCCTTTGGCCTGGTCACCTCGCATGGACAGCCCGAGGCACGTTGGCCACGATCCAGGCTTTGACCGGCTGAGCAGTGTCCTCAGGTCAGTCCTCGGACGAGGGTTCTGCTGCACCGGGAGATCCCAACGCCTCCAGCAGGTTGAAGAAGACTTCCTCCGAGAAGTCTTCCTTCGAGCGCAGTACCTCTTCGATTCGCGCTTGGACTGGCACTGCAACGCCCGCGGATGCAGCCCAGGCGATGGCGCTCGCTGCGACGCCCGGTACCTCTGCGTCGAGTTCCGCGCGTATGTGCCGTGCTGCCTCGGCGAACTCGGGGCTGCCCCACCACACGCTGCTGTCGTCCATGTCTTCGGGATCCTCGACCTTGAGAGCGGCGGCAATGTCCAGGTGGAGCCAGGCCTCCCACTGGCGGCCGTCTGTTCCGAGGCCGGTCACGTGGGCCATGTCGCTGTCGTAAATCCACGCGGTGCAGGCCGGTGCGCCAGTGCATTCCACCAGGGCGGGCAGTTTGTCCTCGCCCCAGCTGTCGGTGTCAAGCCGAAGCGTCTGCCATCCGCCGGGCCGTGGCCACAATGTGTGCACTTCAGCCTTTTGATCCTGGCCCATACCGTTGAATACCGGCGCTTCCAGCAGCGATCGCTCGCTGCGTGCGAAGATGAAGTGGCCCCAGAAACCCATGATCCCCTGCTTTCGGAAAGTTGTCCGCATGCTAGGGCTGGGCACTGACAGCGACCCTGCCGACCAGGGCCTTCGGACCGTTCCGGCCCTGCCGCGAGGGACGTCCGGGCCTGGCTCTGCGATCTCGGCTCACGGCTGGCGCGGTGCCGGCCCGGACCCGGGTCGGTGCGAGTGCGGCGGGCGCCCGGGGCAGGGTTCGGAGGGTCTGATTTCCTCCCTTTCGTGAGCCGGGCATCCAAGATGCCGGACGTGCCCAGTTTCCGGTCGAGCTGCTGATTGTGGAGGTCGGAGACGGCAGCAGCCGAGTTTCTTCGATGTTGGCGGAGTAGAAAGAGCGCCGGCCGCAGGCGCCGGGACACGTCTGGCGAGCAGCCATCGCCTTGGTGAGCGCGGCCTCCTTCGCGAGCGTCATCGTGAACTTCGGCTTCGCGAGGTCGATCCGGTACAGCCAGGCCCACCGCCTTCCTGCCGCGGCATTCGATCCGGGCGACGGGCTCCTGGCCGCCGGGGCGCAATGCGCGCGAGTTCCGGGAATCCTGTGCGTGCGGACGCCGGAACCCGCTCACTGTCGCGCCGAACTGTCCCTCCGAGGCGTAGGTTCGGCGCGCAAGTCGACAGTCTCGGCGGGCGTTGACTCGCTTCAGGACACGACGACCCTCCGGTGGGCGTGTCAGTGGCGGCGCATATGGTCGCTGCATGGTTGATCAGGATTGGGCCGGGGTGAGGAAGCGGATCGTGGAGCTGAGCGCGCTCCCGGCGAGCCAGAAAGTGTTCGGGGCACTCGGTCATCGGTGGACGCTCGAGGATCCGCTTGGCGAGGACGAGATCGTCGAGTTGGAAGGCCAGATAGGCGTGCGGCTTCCTTCGGAGTACCGGAGCTTCCTCGCGATGGTCGCCGCCGGGGGCGCGGGGCCGTCCTACGGCGTCTTTCCCGTGCGACGCATTCAGGGCCGCTGGCGCTGGGAGGGCGACGGTGCCGACCTGGCCGATCTGTCTAAGCTCGCCGAACCGTTCCCCGACAAGGGCCCGGACCCAGAGGTCCTCGAACGGCTGTTGGCCGAGCGTCCCGAAGAGGAGGACTGCGGGGAATACAAGGACTTCGACACCGCCATCGAGGCGTGGGAAGAACGATGGGAAGCCGTCATGTTCGCCCCTGAGCGCACCGCCGGCGCCATCGTGATCTGCCACCACGGCTGTGCTCAGCGCGACTGGCTGGTCCTCAGCGGCTCCCATCGCGGCACTATGTGGTCCGATCCCCGAGCAGACGACGCGGATCTTGAGCCCCTCGTCGACGCGGAGGGCAAGCCCGTCACCTTCAGCAGTTGGTTCACCGAATGGCTGGACAAGGCCGAGCACGATGTCCGGCAGTCCTCCGTAGGCTCCTGAGTCACGCATTCGGGCCCCTGCGCTGATGGTCAACAAGCCGGTATGGCTGTGGTGGTCGGGCACCGGCGCCACTGAAGCGGACGCCGACCGCTGCGGGCAGTCTTTCCTCCGCCGCTTCGACATCGAGCACACCTTCCGCCTGTTCAAGCAGACACTCGGGTGGACCAAGCCCAGGCTTCGTAGCTCGGAAGCGGCCGACAGGTGGACGTGGCTGGTGATCGCCGCCTATGCCCGGCTCCGCCTCGCCTGCCCGCTGGCCACCGACCTTCGTCGGCCCTGGGAGACGCCGACCCGCCGAACAGACTCACGCCCGCCCGCGTCCGCAGAGGGTTGAGGAACCTGCGCACGAAGACCGGCTCCCCGGCTGGTGCACCGAAACCTTCCCGTCCGGGTCCGGGCCGGCCACCGGGCTCGAAGAACCAGCGCCCGGCACCCCGGCACGACGTCGGGCGGGTCCTCGCCAGCGGTAGGCATACGCCCGACCGCCCACCACAAGGTCGGCACCAAACCCCGTCGTGGCAACTGAACTTCCGCCCGCGTGAATCACCAGGAAGGCGACGAGGTTGGATAGGTCCGTGGTGGGACGAGAGCGTGTGCAGAAGAGACGGCCTTCCTTCGGCATGCCGAAAAGCATCGCCCTGCTGGCGACGCCGGAAGGCTGGCGCTACAGCGTCCTGACAGAGGAAGGCGGGATGCTTTGCGGGCGTCTCGCCGACGTGCCGGCCAACACCGACCCGGCCGAGGCACGGGCCGCCGTGGCCGCCCTGGCGGTGAGACTCGCACACGACTTCCACGAAGCTGACGTCAACGTGACCTGGGATCCGCCTCGGGAACCCGACTCATGGACAGCCCAGGCCACCGCTGCCACGACCGCGCCGAACGCTTGAAAGTTGAACGACAAGCCTGGGCCCTCGCCCCCAAGGCGAGGGCCCAGCGTCGTGGCCGTTCAGTCGATGAACGCGAAGCGGCTGTTGCCGGCTGTGCTGCACGGCCACTGGATGAGGTCAGCGCCGTTGCCCTGGCTGGCGCCTTCAACATTCAGGCACTTCCCGCTGTTCTTGTTCTGGAGCTGGTACGTGCCGTCCGAGAACACCTTCAGGTACCACAGCCCGTTCGCCTGCTCGTTGCACGGCCACTGGACGACCTTGGCCCCGTTGGCGGTGCTCCCGCCCTTGACGTTCATGCACTTCTGGCTGTGGTAGTTCTTGACCTGGACTGTGCCGTCGCTGGCCCCGTAGAACCCCCACCAAAGGTTTCCCTGCGAAGCACATGACCACTGATCGAGCTGTACGCCGTTCCCAGTGTTCCAACCCGGCAGGTCGGCGCACTTCCCGGAGTGCACGAACTTCATGTAGCCCCAACCGTCGCCGGCCTGAGGTGATAACTGCTGCCCCACAAGCTGGCGTTCCACAGGACTGTCTTGGGCCGCGGCAGCACCAGCGGGCAACACTGCCACGGCCAGTCCGGCAAGAACCGCTGATGCGGCGATGCCGGCCCTCTGAAGACTCAGCATGTTCTTCTCCGTTTCCGGTCCGTTCGCACCGGCCCTCCCGGTGCGAATTCCACGGACGGGACCCTACGGAGCCCTGACTCAGCACAAATCAACCCAGGGGTGGCAAATGCAGTAAACTCGCGTAGTAGCTGCCGTAAACTTTCACAGTAGTGAGCACACATCCAGCAAGGCCCGCGCCGTGCACAAGCGGATAGAGCTCGTCCCGGCCGAGCCCCTACGGCGACACTTCCATTGGACGCCCCGACGACCGGTGAGGCCGCCTGGCACTGCGCAGTACTCCGCCGGCCGACACGCGTCCCTATCGGCTCACCGCCCCGCACAGCGTGCTGGGTGGTGCCTTCGTCTACGACGCGTCGCTGACGAGTCCTGTCCCGGCGTCAGCCGTGGACGACTGCACCGCTCTCGGCATCTCCAGCCCCACGCCTGTCCGCATCGCCTATAAAACGAGCAGTTCCGCCTCGCGGCAGACAGTCCATTTCACCGGCGCCTGGGTTTCGATCAGTGCCCCGGAGTTGGCGTTTTGCGAGCGATGTGGGACGTCGGCAGTCGGACTTCAGACAATGGGCCGGTCCTCAACATCGCCCGGCTCCGGGTGGAGTTCACGCCCTTGCTGGAGCCCGGTGGGCGGACCTCGGTGCGCCTCGCACCTCTCGGCCCTTCGCAGTGGCGTCACCTTCGGCCCGGCCAAGTGATCACCATGCGCGAGGACCGATCCGTGGCCGGAACGGCGATCGTCCTGGAGGTTCAGCGTCCCACAGGCACGCCCGCCGCATAGAAGCGAGCGCCTCTTGGGGCTGGATTGCCCCGAATATGCAGGTGAGGGCGATCCGGGTTGCGCGGGAGGTTCGAGGGATGGAGCCTGTCAGTCCGCCGGTGTGCCCTCTCCACGGGGCTGGTAGCGATCCGTCATCACTCGTGGGCGTGCGCCTGGCGCAGGTCATGTCGTCGCAGCTCGCCCCGACCGACGAGGTGAATGAGCCGATCGACATCTGGCTCATTGACGACGCGGACGCCTCCACTTGGATCACCGCCGGCTCGAACTGGTGCTTGATCGTGGAGGCGTCAAGCCCGGGCGCGGGATACGACCTCGGAGCCCAGGGACGGGTCGTGGTGGCCCCTGACCGTGAAACCCCGTTCCAGCGCCACCTCGGTGAACGGGTTCTCTCGGTCCAGGAGCGATGGGAGCCGAGGACGGGACGGATCGGCCTCTTGATCGAGTTCGAGTCCGGCGGCGTCGTTTGCGATACCTGGGCTGGCGACCTGCGCCTGCTTCGGCGCGCCGACAAGGGATCGAAGGCACATCTGTAGCACTGCGGCTTGGGCTGACTGATGCCGTGACACCGGAGTTCCGCGGGGAGATCCCCATTGCAGGACTGCCTCTTGCCCGTGGAAGCGGGGAGGTCGAGGCTTGTCGACAATCGGAAGGCCTGGCGGCGGAATCCCGAGGAGACGAATCTGATCGATGTGAGCGAGCGCGAGTATTTCGCCGCATTCGCCAAGCGGATCGACACGTTCATCGGTCGCACGTCCCTGACCGTTGCGGCGGCCTTCATAGTGGGTTACGGCCAGGCGCCGAGCCGGCATAGTGGGCC
The DNA here is from genome assembly GCF_040629815.1 of Streptomyces sp. NPDC005878. Lineage (NCBI taxonomy): Bacteria > Bacillati > Actinomycetota > Actinomycetes > Kitasatosporales > Streptomycetaceae > Streptomyces > Streptomyces sp. NPDC005878. The sequence continues at coordinate 34,484 of NZ_JBEXWK010000031.1, read as the reverse complement.
CGGCCTGGACGGTTGGCTGATAGTGAACTGGGAGGTCAGCAGTAACCCCGTCTGGGGCAGATCCCGGCAGATCGCCCTCCCAGGCTGGGAAGGCGGCTGGGACCTCACAACGGAGCAGGAACAGCACGTCCTCAAAGTGCTCTTCGAACTGCTCGACAAGTCCCTCGCCGAACGGGCATACCGTGTTTCGGGGCCTTGATGGACCTTCAGCGAGGGGCGCTGGTAAGGTCGACCCAAATCCAAGGTGCGTGGTGCCATGTGCGCAGTTCGCCGACAAATAGCTCGATGGTGCTGCCCACCGCCAAGACGTTCTGGGCGAGTTGGCGTACTCCGGGTTCACTGCCGCGGCGGATGACGTCCAGTGACGTGCCGACCGGCTCGTATCCGTGGATCTTCGCGATGAAGCCCCATAGTTGGTGGCTGGTGGTCGTTGCTCGGACACGCTCACCAGGGCGGAGTTGGCTGAGCGGCCGCTCCGGTTCATCGGGCATGGATGCGAATCCCTTCTGCCGTGGCTCAGTACACCTGGTCGGGCCAGACACCGATCGCGCTCATGCGTCGCCGGGATCCCCTTGAAGCCGTCGAATCTCCGCGACCAGGCGGGGGATGGCCTCGCGAGCGGCGGCGATGAACCGAGCATTCTCGTCCCAGCGTTCGTCTGCGGCGCGGTGTGTGGTGGTCCTCGTACTGTGCGTTATGCACGCTGATCAGTGGCGGGTCTGCCCCGTCCTGGCAGCCTCCTCATCCTCGAAGGAGAGACAGCATGGCAACAGGCACAGTGAAGTGGTTCGACGCCGAAAAGGGATTCGGCTTCATCTCCCAGGGCGAGGGGCCGGATGTGACCGTCAACTTCGCCGAGCTTTAGTCGAATGGCCTCCAATCGCTGGAGGAGAGCCAGAGGGTGGAGTTCGAAGTCGCGCATAACCCCAAGGGCCCCCCAAGTTACGGACGTTCGCACTCTCTGAGCATCCGATGCCTGGTGCCCCGCACGCATGTGCGAGGCGCCCGGTATCGCCGCACTATGGCACCCGAAGAGCAGGGAGACCAGGGCAGTCTCCCCGCGCGTAAAATGGCACACGTGCACGAATAGCATGATGTCGAGATTGCCCCCGCCCCGGGAGGCGGCTGTGACTGGGCGGGACAGTTGTCACCTGGGCGCGCAGACCGTCACCGCGCCCCGCCCAGCTGCGACCCCGCTGTTGTTGAGCCGAAGCACGATAGTTGTCACAAAGGCAGGCTGGTTGTCACTGCCCGCCTGTAGCTTCCTCATATGGTCAGGTATGCAGATCCAGGTGTGGCTGAGTGGGTGGAGTCCAACGGCGGGCCGCTGGTCGTGGTCCCGGAGACCGCCTTGCTGTCATGGCTTGGATCGGATGGCGATGGTTCCGAGGATGATTACGACAGGGCCTGCGGCGTAGACAGCTGGACCGGCCTTGTCCCTGTTGGCCAGGAGAACGTCCTGGTCCTCGGTGGCGATCCCGCCTCGACTACGTTCCTTCCTGAGCACGACCTGTTCGTGCGGTGGTGTGCTGCGGAATCTGAGGCGGAGCTCCTCGACAGCATTGGAGCTGCGATTAGCGGGGCCGCGTGGGAGCCTGACCTGCACTGGGCTATATCAGGGCCTGTGCTCTTGTTCGATGCAGTTTGGTCCGGGATCGAGATCGCCGGAGAGGATCACCTGCGCGTCGCACTTGAGCCTGGGTGTTATGCCGTGCGCGCGGCGTATGTTGAGCCCGATCTGCTGACCTCACTTGTTCTCGTCCAATTGCGGCGCCTCCCGCATCAGTGAGTCGGCACGATCGATCCTCATGGCGAGGTGCTCAGCGTGCTGGATGAGGAGCTTCCGCAAGGCGGCATAGTGGGGAACCGGATCAGGCCGGGAGAGCTGGAACCATGTGCTGCCGCGGCGGAGAAGCCAGGCCCGACGGATGTCGTCGGGCTGTTCGTCTTCGATGGGCCGTGGAGCGAAGCGGAGTTCGCCCTGGGTGATGTGGGCCCAGATGAATGCTGACGCCTCCTGCCGTTTGCGGTCGTCCAGGATTGGTTGGATGGGGCCGGGGACGGGGGGGCAGGCGGTCGGTGATCTCCTGCCAGGTGCCGGGGGTCAAGTACCAGTTCTGCAGGGCCTCGCGTCGATGGTGGTAGTCGATAGGGCTGGTGGCGGTGCCCAGTTCCCGGGCGGGTCGTGCAGGGCTGTTGTGAAGTGTTCCGAGCCGCGGTCGTTGAGCCATCGGAGGAACTGGAGAGATGGGGCGTACTGACCCCTGTCGGGGTTGATCCCGAGGAAAGCGGCGGCGTCCCCCAGCGAACCGCCGGCGGCCCACTGGACCAGCAGAACGGCGGTGTTCCGGCGTGCGGACTTGACCTGGGATGAGTGTGCGAGGGGCGCGAGGTACTCCTGGTGCCAGTTCTCCTGCAGGAACGCGGCGACGTGCTCGGGGCGGTAGCCGTCCGAGCGGGTCGGCGCTTTGGTCTTGTGCTTGGTGCGTCGAAAGGAGCGGATGGAGGGCTCCGCGGCCTGCCGCAAGGTGTCGGAGCACGAGGACGCGTGGCGGAGGACACGGGCCCAGGGCGCTCTGCTGGGGCGCCCCCGCCAGGTGGCTTGGAGGTGCCGGGCCAGAGTTCCGTGCAGGTCGGGGGCGTCGAGGACGCTGACGGCAGCGGTCAGCAGAGCTGCAGCAGCAGCCGGATCCCTCGGGGGCAGGTCGAGGGATTGGCGGGTTCCTGCGCCGAGCCAGCGGACATGGTCGGCGACCGCAGGGAGTCTGCTGGGATCGACCAGGTTCCCGCCGAGGGGCGAGGAAGCGTAGAGGAGCGCGGTCACCACCCGGACGTCGCTGAAGAGGCGGGGCGGCGTGCTCGGCCGGATGGCGGGGGTCGAGCAGGCCGAGCAGTCGGTGCTGTGCGGCGAGCTCGCCGACTCCCGGCGGGAGGGCGCCGCTGTCGGCGGGCTGGTCCAGGGATGCGCCGCATGAGAGTGCCGTTCGTCCGCGCGAAGTGGGCTCCTCCGAAAAATCCTGACCGCGGACTCGGCAGCGGAACCTACGCTGGGATCCCCTCCAGGCCACCCAGGGAGCAGCGTGCCGCCGTTCGTCTACCGGATCACCAAGTACGACCCCGCCCACCGTGACGAGCGCGGTCACTACACCGGTGCCGAGGACACGGTCAGTGACCACGGGCCGGTCGAGGAGGCTTACCTGGCGGCAATCGCCGCCTTCGCGGAGGCGGCGGGCGTTGAGCAGCTGGAGATCCGCGAGCCACAGATCGGAGGCTTCGCCCACTTCGGCCTGGAGCCACCGGTAGACGGCTACGGCCTGGCCGACCTGTTCCCGGCCGGCCCGGTGGGGTTCCACGACGGCGCTCTGGTGCCGATCACCGTCGGCCTGGAACTCGTCCGGTCGATGCTCCGCGACAGCGGCGCCTGGTGCCGATTGGAGGCAGGTGAAGCGTTCGCCGTGCACGTCGGCTGGGACCAGTACATCTACGTCGGCAGCAACCAGCCCTGCGAAACCGCACTGGCCCGCACCCGCGCGCTCGGCCTGTTCCCGGAACGCCTAGACGCCTCGCCGTACGACTTCGCCCCCGACGACCCCGCGTACGTGCAGCGCCCCGCCGACGCCGACTTCTGGGGCCGCCTGCACGGGACCGTCCGTGCCCACCGCGCAGTGTTCCTGGAGGAGGTCTTCGCCGGCACCGCCTCCCGGTGGCACCGCCTGACCCGCGACACCGTCGAGGCCGTGCGCTCCCAGCTGGCCCCACGCTCTCAGTTGGCTGTCTGGCCAGACCTGCTCACCGACATTGACAAGGCCGTGGCCGCTCTGCCCGACGAGGGCCTCGTGGAGATCGTCTGGGAGGACGAGGACGGACGGATCACGAGCACGGTCGTGGACGAGACCCAGTTCGAGGCAGCGGCCTGCCAGCTCGCCACCGCGCGTGCTGCCGGCGTCGTATCCATGTATGCCGGTGAAGATCTCCCGCTGTTCACAGCTGTGCTGCCCGACAGCGACGGCGTTCTACGCGCTCGCTGGCAGACCGAGCCGACACCCAGCGACCGGGACTGGGCCTTCCTGAAGACCTTGCGGCGAGGCCAGGTCGTCACCGGCACAGTGACGACCATCGCCAGCTTCGGCGTCACCTTCGTAGACATCGGCGGTTTCACTGCGATGATCAACATCCCGGAGTTGTCCTGGCGTCCCTTCGACCACCCCTCCGACGTCGTCAGCGTCGGCCAGGAGGTCACAGCCGAGGTCCTCGACGTCGACATGGTCCGGGAACGGGTACCCCTGTCGCTCCGAGCAGTCCAGGAAGACCCCTGGCCGCAGGTAGCGCAGAGAATCGGCGAGGTGGTCACCGGGCCGGTCACCAAGATCGTGCCATTCGGTGTTTTCGTCCGCATTGAGGACCGAGAGGACGGCTTCCAGGGGCTCGTGCACACCAGCGACCTGGATGAATCGTCCAGAGACGTCGTCCAGGTCGGCGACGCCCTCACTGTCAAGATCATCGATGTCGATCTCGCGCGCCGTCGTATCGCCCTGTCACACCTCCAGGCCCTTACCTCCACTACCGAGGGCCAGCAGTGTGACTGACGCGAGAAGAAGCCGGTGCAGACCGAGTTGCGCCTGATGACGTAGAGCTCCTTGCTACCTCGAGGCAGCTGCGGGGGAGTACGAGGCCGTATCGGCTGCTTTCCGGACTCCCGCCACCAGGCTTCGAACGCCGCGTAGCTCTTGCTCCCTCCCGGCCGGGCCGTCGAGGGTGGTGCAGCAGCTTCACCCCCACGCGGCACGGGGTCGCGCCAGCCCATTGCCTGCCATGCACCTGCCGCAATGTTGAGCATCGGAGTTGGCCATTCAGGCCATGTATCGCGCTCAGTCACAGTAGGTGTTGTGACTGAGCACCGGACCTGTCCAATGAGCATCGGATCTGTCCGGTTGTGCACCGGTTGGTTGGCAGGACAGTGCCAGCTGACGGATAAGCACGCCCGTTGTTCCGAAGCGTCATGATCAGTTCTGCCTCCCTGATCGGAGTGGGCCGCCTTCGCAGTTCTGCCGGGGCGCTGCGGAGGCGCTTTAGGGTTGCCGTGATTGGGAGGGATGGATCTGTGCAGGAGACGAGCGTCGTGGTGAAGGCCGGGCTGGAGAAGTGCGCGTACTTGGTGGGGATCTTCACCGTGGGGGAGCGGCTGGGTATGCGCTTGGATAATCCGCTGATGCCTGTAGAAGTGGTGGAGGTGGGGGTGGTGGCCTCGATCCGTGTGCCCAGCGGTCGCCTCATGGTGGACACGCCATGGCCGCAGGGCCGCCCTGGTCGTGAGCTGGTCGAGCGGATTCCTGCGGGAACCTACGAGGTGGAGGCGTCGTGGGTCGAGGCGCCTTACGAATTCATGGGAGAGCAGTTCGACGGCCGCGAGTGCGCGGCGGTACGCCTGCGCGTACGGGATGAGCCCGTCTCCGTGTGGGAGATCGCCCTTGGCGTCGACGACGAAGCAGAGAGGCCCGTCCCGGGTGAGGCTGGGTTCGAGACGGACACCGCGATGGGGGCATTCGCCGACGCCGCGAGTTGGCAGGCCCTGACGCAGCCGTTCCGGCGGTTCTGGGAGAGAACCGAGCAGCAGCCTGGCGTCGCCTTCGGACGAGACACCGAAAGCTTGCGGTGCGGTGAGTTCGAGAAGGTAGCCGACGACGCCACGCGAGCGGACCTGCTCTCGTTTCCCGCACAGGAGGGCTTGACGGCCGTCTGGATCGGGCGCAACGCAGCCGGCCAGGTGGTTACCGTGGCGGTCGCCCCGCCTCTGTCGTGCCTGGCTTAAGCGCAGGCTAAGCGCACGCACATTGAGCACGCAGGCTCGGCGGCCTGCCGGGATGACTCCGCAGCACACCACTTTTTCCGGGGCTTCAGGAGATAGGGGCCTGGCCTGCGTGAGTCCTGCGCAATGCCCGTGACTGCGACCAACATCTGAGCATCGAAGTTGTCCATCCGTGCCAGATACCGTGCTCAGTAACGCCATTTGTGACTGAGCGCGATAGGTATCCCATGGGCATGCTCGTTGGTACCTGAGCGATAGTTGGCTCTGCGAGGTGGCGGGCAGGGCTTCCGCCCGGGGTGGTACCGGAGCCGGTCGCTAGGCTCCGGTGCTATGACCAGTGATCTTGGGTTCGGCTGCTCGTGCTGCGGGGCCCACCCCCCTGAGCTGCCGACCTCCACGGACGGCCCCGTATCGCCCATCCCGGTCACATCTGCCGGCGTGAGCCGCAGGGCCCAGCGGTTCGTCGAGGTGGAGGGCCTCCGCGTCCACCGGCAGGACATCAGGCGACACCACGACGTCTGGATCGGGCACGGGATCCCCGCTGCGGAGATCGGCCGGGCAACTGCCTTCCAGGACCGCTGGGGCGGCCTCGCGCTGCCGCCGGCCCCGTTCTACGAAGGTGCTCCGCGCATCCTGGACGCAGGCTGTCCCGAGCGGATGCCAGGCGGCTGGTCGTTCCCGGCAGGGGACTGCCGGGTGTCCATGGCCTACCGATTCATGGTCGGCCCCGACGGGGCGTTCGGGATCGACGCCTGCCGCTGGACGCCCCTGCATGCCAGCACGGAGGGGTGGGTGGAGTCCCTGGCCCTGGCCGCCCATGCCCGCCGGTGGGCCAACACGGTCACGAGGATCAGGGGCAGCGCCGTAGAGGAACTGGATCTCGGCGGCTTCGAACCGGTGCCCGACGTGCAGGGGCTGACCGACACCTGGTGGCGGGGCGAGGACTCGCTCATCGCCGTATACCGGGGCGAGGCCGTGGGCCTTGACGCCCCGCAGTGCCTCGAAGCACACGTCTACGGCGGGCTCGACGACTGGGGCCTCCACGGCGGCTGACTCGTAGTGCCGAACCAGCACCGACGACTGAGCTCGGTAGGTGGCCCTTGAGTATCCCGGTTGGCCCCTGTGCACCACGGGTGGCCCCGTACGAGCCGCTGGATGACCGCCGAGAGGCTTCTGGGGAGCCGCCGGACCAGCCATGATCAAGTTCCGGGGATTCAACGGCTGGGGTGTGACGTGAAGGACTGGCGGACCGATCCGACGTTCGCGATGTGCCGGAAAGTAACGGAAGGGGCGGACCTGGCCTCGTTCTCGGGGGGCCCGTTCGACGTGCGGACGGCGGTCGCCGGCATCCTGCCCGAGCCCCGACTCGGCTTGGACATCGATGCCGTCCCGTGGGGTAACTTCCCCCATGGGCATGACGTCCGGGAGGCGATTTCCCTCCTGCGCGCTGGCTGCGAACCGGTCGTGGACGCGACTGGCAGGTGATCTCAGGGCTGCAGACACAGGAATTCAAGCTCGTGTGCGTCAAAGCAATCAAGGAGTGCGCAGGTGCGCCGTCTCTCGCAGGAGCGTGGCGTTGAAGGCCCGCCCGTGGTTGCTGCCGGACATCGAAGGCCGTGATCCGGCCAAGGTGCCCGCGTGGCCGTGCCAGAGCCCGCTGCGCGCACGAGGATTCTCTTGAACGCGGTCCCTCCAGGCCGGGGTCGCCCGCGAAGGGACACATCTCGTGCGTAGAGCGAAACCGTTAGTCATCGGTGCCCTGGCGTTCACGGCCCTCACCCTGACCACGACGGCGGTCGCGGTGAACGCTGCAGGCGGTACCGGGGAGGAGGGGTCCTCCGTGGTGCACTTCGGCTCCGACGCATCCGGCCGGCAGTGGCACAGCGACGTCCTGGACGCCTCCGTCCCCGCCAACAACGACCCCGCGAACTTCGCGCCCGAGGGCGTGCAGCTCCCGTAGGCCGCCGCGGCGCGGAAACGGAGCCGGCCCGGTGCGTGGCACACCGGGCCGGACCATGTCGCCACCGCCGCGACAAGCGGCGGAGCCGCCGTTAGGCGCCGGGCCAGTCCCTGGCGTCCATGGGGCGTGCGGTCGGCGCCGGGAGCGCGTTGTTACGGCGCTCCTCCCGCTCCTCGAATGCCCCCCGGTAGCGCCGAGCCCGCCTGCGCCACCACGGCGTCCGCGCGGCCGACGAGAAGGATCCCGCGGCCGTAGACCGCTCAAGCCGGGATGCGAGGCGGTTCAGCAGGCGGTCCAGAAACACCAGCATCGGATCTCTCACTTCGGTCAGGTGCCGCAGGCGGCACGCACGTACTTGCCGACCTCATACGGCCCGCCGTGGTCGCCGCGGGTGTCCACCAGGTGCGTCTGGACCTGCAGGTTGTAGTTGTAGGTGCCGCCGCCGGGGCAACGGATCGACCAGATCGTGTCGTTGACCTGGGCGGGGGAGTAGACGAAGCGAGAATTCGTCCAGCGCGTGTAGGAGCGCGGCCCCGACCACGAGGACCGCAGGAATTTCCCGCGGGTGTAGTGATAAAGGAAATTCCCCGAGCACAACTCATGACTGGACGAAGAGAGATGCCCCAGGCTTTTCACGGTGGGGCGTGCCCAGGTGGAGCAGACCCAGCCGGCGGATTTCGCACTCTGCCCCGCAGCGGCGGGCAGCGCGTCACGCGACGGCGCGAAATTCGCTGGGTCATTGTTCGCGGTCACCGACGCGTCCATGACCTCACTCGACCACTCGGCGCCGCCGCCGTCCATCCCCCAGTGGACGACGATCGCGTCACTGGTGTCGAAGCCCGCGTCCTGGGCCTCCTGCGTGTGGGCGTCGCTGACGCTGACCTCGGGAAGCTGGTCATCCGGGACCACCGGGTCGACCTCGTCGTTGCCCGGCCGCGACGGGATCGGCCCTCCTGCATCCTGCGTGGTGGCCGCCGGATCCTCATCCGCCTGCGCCACGCCCCCCGCAGCCAAAGAGGCCGCGGCAAACACCGCCACGAGGGATACGGATAATCGCCTTGCTGATCTCACAGTGTGGTTCCTCCCCTTTATGTGCACCCCTTTGAAGCGGGGCATCGGGAAAATGCTTTCACGTCGAACGCGTGAGCGGGAAGGCGTTGGTGGACGTTGTCCGGATCCCGCCCGGGAGGCCGCCACTCCGCAAAGTGCACGACATTTCCCGCAGCGCCCCGAGCTGTGTTGGCGTCCCTCTCGGTCAAGCACCGTTCCCGTGCCGGGGGATGAACCAATGCACCCATCCGTCTGGGGCGAGCCGCCCGGGTAGCCACCCAGTTCACCACCATCCTCGCGGGCCAGGACCTGCCGTTCTGATCGGTGCCTCTCTCGACATCACTCGCGCCCGCCGGGGACTCACCGGTGCCCAAGAGGGCATTGAGCAGGACACATACGGGATGCGCTGCCCCGTACCTGCTCGTCAGACGGAGATCCAGCAGTAGAGACGCTGTCCTCGAGCCACCGCCCGGCTGGCCAAGTTGGCCGTACTGTGAGGAATTCCGCCAGCCTCTCCGGATCCGGGGGCGTCCAGAACACGTCCGAGGTGGCCCACTCGCGGGCAACCTCTCGCAGCAAGGACTGATCAGCGTCGGCGAGGGCATCACGCAGGGAATCGGTCAGCGTCAGGCACAGAAGATCCCCCTCGTCGATGCTCGCGAGCAGATGGCTATGCCGCGGGTCGCCCTGGACCGTCTCGGCCGACCGTCCGGTGAGAGCCGCTTCCGCTGGCAGCAGGTCGGTGGTGGGATCCATCCCGTTGACGTCGAACCCGTCATAACCCGTTGCAGTTGGTTCGCCGTCTTCGCGCACTACGGCGCGCACTGCGTCGTCATCGTCGGCAGCAGCAAAGTATCCATAGATAACTCCCATGCCGTGATCTTGGCACCCACCTCTGACACAGACGTCCGGCTGGTTTCCCCGCAGAGAGGCTCCGCGCCCCTTGGACGAATTGCTGCTCGGTGGGAAGTGGCCCGTGCGTGACCGACTAGGAACGGTGCCTGAAGGGGCAACCTGCCTGCGCCGGCCGCTGCTTCGCTCGATGCAACCCCGGTCCCGGCGCAGCGAAGAAGGCTGTGTGTCCGGCGGTGGCGTGCGCGGGCGTCAAGGGGGCGTGTTCGTATCCGGATGCCCCCGTTCCGCGGATTGGGCGGTGACCGGCGTGCACGAGGGGGGTGTGTTTTCGCTTGGCTGGGCAGTGAGGGCCGTTGGGTTCTCCGGCTGCCGCAGGGGGCGGGCACGCTGTTCGGTTATGAGTGGAGGGATCGCGGCGGACGTGAATGTCGTCGAGAAGGCCATGTGGGTGCTGCAGGTGGTGACGGCGGGCCGGGTCTTCGCCCCGGACGTGGGACGGTTCTGGAGGCATTTGCTGGGGGCGGGGGTGCGGGCGGGGGTTGTCGAGCTGACCGGCCGTCACCACTCCGGGCAGACTTCGCGCGGTCCGCGCCCGGAGGCATCCCTCCTCGTCCAGGCGGATGCCGAGGCGGAGGCGGGGTGGAGGCCTGGTGAGTGAGGGCGAGGACTGGCTGGGGGAGCAGGCCGTCAGCGGTGAGCTGGCCGGTGTGCTGCGGGTGGACTACGTCGCGTTCCACGCCCACCACCGCACCTACCTGCGCTACGTCCACCTGCAGCTGGGCAGTGACGCCGAGGCGATAGAGGTCGTCGAGGACGTGTTCACCTTTCTGCTGAAGGTGTGGGACAACGCCCTGCGCCAGCCCAGCACCGAGACGTTCGCCTGGGCGGCCCTGCGCGAGGCGTTCGAGCGCCGGCGGATCGTCCTGGACCGGCCCGTGGCGATGGTGGAGACCGCCTGGTTCGCCGCCCTGCGCCGGACCTCGCGTACCCGTCTGGAGCTTTTGGAGTCCAAGCTCGGTCTGTACGCGGCGATCGCGCAGCTCCCGGAGAGGCATTACGACGTGGTGCTGCTGGTGTTCCTGGAGGGCTGCTCGACCGAGACGGCCGAGCGGATGATGGGCATCTCGCCTGCAACGGTGCGGTCAGTGAGGTTCGTTTGTGCTGGGGCTCGGCCCCAATATGCGCGTGCAGTCCCGCCGTTGGAGTCTGCCAAGCGACCCTGCCTGGCGAGAAGCGGCTCTTGCATTGAGGGGGCAGGCTTGATGAGAGTGACGGAGGTGCTTGGTCCGAGCCGCTGATTCGCCTGGGACTGGGCATCTGGGGTGTCGAAGGGAGATGCCGTGCTGCCTCGGCGACAGGTCATGCGGTTGTGCGCGGTTGGGGTGGCCGTCGCTGTCACCGTGGTGGCCGCGGTGCTTGCCGGGGTGCAGCAGTGGGTCCTGACCGCGGTCCTCGCAGGCGTCAGCGCGGCCGTCACGGGAATCGTCACGCGCAGCGTCGACCACGCCGTCATGCGCGGCGGCCGGGCGAGGCCGCCCCACAAGCAGGAAGCCCCCATCACCGTCACGTCCACCCAGAGCCCCGGCATCAGAGGGTATATAGGCCCCTGCCGCCGACCACGGAACACCGGCGCGATCCCGCCAACGTGGTGCAGCTCTATTCGGCCGACATCCATCTGATCGTTGAGGCCACCGGCAACCGCACAGTGATCGTGAACACCATGGCTATGCGCCTGGAGTCATATGAGGTTCCTCCGCACGTCAGCGACGTCGGGCTCCCTTTGCTCGGTTACCCGATGGATCCGCGGGAGCTCCGGGAGTTCCGCGTGAGGCTCACCGCGGGAATCAGAGCGAATACCACGGCCCCGACCTCTTGGGTTAGACCTGCCGAGGGCGTACCGGACTTCCCCTACACGGTCACACTGGACAGCCCTGATCACTTCTTCCCCGACGTGGGCACCGCTGAACCAGGCGACTACAGGTTTCGCATCGAGGTTCACTGGATCTGCCAGGGACAGTCCGGGATCGTCGTTGCCGATCAGTCTGGGGAACCCTTCCGGTTCGTGCGCCCGGAGCGGTGAGCGCCACTCATGCGTCTGGCGGCAGCAGTCATCTGCTCGCCGTGTGGCCCGCCATCCACTGCCGGGCGGCTCAACCCTGCGCTGCCCCGCCCCGCTGCGCAGACGGCGCGTGTACGCCGACAGCTCGCGACCATGTACCCGCCCACGACCGGATCTACCACCCCTACGGACTGTGCGGCCTGTCCGGCGTGCGCGTCACCGATCACGCTCGCCCTACCTTCCGCTCCCCGGTGAGGTCCTTCCATCGGAACGGGGGCACCCCAGCCCTGGGGGTGCAGTGGGGGCTCGTGCCCCGGGGTAGACAATCCGGCACAACTCCGTATGCGGACACGAAGGATGGCCCACTATGGGTAGTTCTGCGGGGGCTACTCGTGTCTGCCCTGCCAGCGTGAGCGCTCCCCGCTCCTGACCCCGTGCCGTTGACCATCCCCCCTGGCGGCGCGGTTCCCCGGCCCCGATCGAGGCAAGGACACGGTGGCGCCAGCGGGCCGGGAAGCCGGGGTCGTAGAGCTGCTGGTGGTTCAGGTCCGCGAGCAGCGGCACTCGGTCGGGACCCAGCCCGGAACGCGGCGTCCCAGTACCGTACGGGGCTCGTAGCCCGTGGCTGCCCGGTCCAGCCGTCGGGGTCCGCCGGGGCGGTCCGGTCGGTCGCGTTGTCGATGGTGGCGTGCGGTATCTGCCCGGCCCGGGTGCTGGTGGTGACCTGGTCGGGGCCGGCGGCGAGCAGAGCGAGTGCCTGTTCGGCGTCCTTGCGCTTTAGGTCGTACGGGTGAGTGCGCCGCCACTGGTCCAGGCGGCCGAGTGCGTCCGCCAGGGCCTCGTCCTGGGCGGTAGCCCGCCCGGGCATGGGGCGGTGTTCGGCGGGTCAGGGGAGCGGGATCAGCACTTGTTCGGGGCTGGCGGGGCAGACCCAGGCCGTACAGTCGTCCACCGCGGCAGCGGACATCGGGTGAGGGTGCCCTGGGCATGGCGGCAGGGCGCGGCCGTGTGTCAGCTCGATGGCCCAGTCCTGGAGCCGGTCGGCCAGGAGCACCAGGGCTTCGACGTGATCCATGTCCGGGGGCAGATGGACGCGCGTCGATTCGTGGGCGGTGGATACGAGCACGTGGACACCGGCGTCCAGTGGCGGCAAGTTGTCGAGCGGTCCCCAGTGCGCGGTGAGCGAGGAGCTGAAGGCCCCCGCAGGTAAGGGGGGAGTGTTGGGATGCCCGTGTTCCCTTGTGATGGCTGTCGAGTCGTATCCAACGGTCACGACCGAGATCTCGCACCGGCTTGCCAGGCCGAGACGGTTCGCGATTGCCTCGGCCTGACGGGACACCAGATCAGTGGGATGCATGCGGGAATTATCCGCGGAGGTCCGCATCCAGTTCCACGGGACCATGGCAAGGTCAATGCGTGGGACGCGGTGGACTACCAGGACTACATGACCTTCCGGTCGGGGCGGGACACCCGGTCGGCTGGCCTGGGGCCGCCCGTACCGTGCCGGCGGCGCTGAGCGGAGCACCGCGGGGGTGCGCCCGGCGACCGCCCGCCATCAGGCGGACCCCACTCCGTGCAGGAGCTAGGTGGGCGCGGTCGCCGGTCCATGGCCCCGAACTTGCGAGCGCCCGGGGCCTGCCGACTGTATCCCTGGGCTTGCGGGTTCGGGAAGCGTGTTCTGCCCCTGCCGCCCCCCCGTCGGCTGGGGCAGGTGGGCCGGCGGGCGTGGACGTGTAGATCGTTTTCTTGTCATGCCAGGCTTGCAGCGTGTGGCTGTGGAGGCGTGGACAGGTACCGGGTGGCCCGCTGAGCGACGGTGAGTTCGAGGACTTCAAGGCGTTGCTCCGCCGGTATTGCGCGTACGAGCTGGACCAGTGGGACTGTCTGCGGACCCCGACCCCATACGGCCCTGGGAACGACGTAACCCAGTCCGCATACAACAAAACCGGCTATTGGACGACGTGCAACATCGACTACGCCCACCTCTACCCGACCGAGGCGAGCAGGGGGGCAGGACGGCCCGACCCTCTGGGCCACCTGACCCGTTCGCACGTCCCAGCGCCCCGCCTGCACCTGGCGGGGCGCTTCCCGACTTGCCGGACGCCGAGCGAGATCGGGGCCGCACTCCTGCGGCAGGATGAGGCAACGTGGAAGTCGCCACGCCTGGTGGGAATGTCAGCTCCGTGTCGGCAGTGTGGGCGGCCCGAGGACTGTGGCCGAAGCCCGCAGTCCTCGGGCCGCGCCCCTGACGCCTCGGCGGCCTTCGTGTGGTGAAGGCCGCCGTGCGGGAGACGCTGCCGCGTGGCCCTCTGCTCAGGAATTCAGCACTGGGGGAGCATGTCCTGCGCGCGCCAGAAGTCGGTGTCGCTGAGGTTGACCATGTTGACGTAGACGTTGCGGTGGCCGCTGTCGTCGTCGGTGCGCAGCCAGGCACCGGAGATGTGTCCGTTGTTGGAGTACCAGTCTCCCGCGGTCCAGCAGTAGAAGTAGTTGCGGCCCGCGTACAGCGTCCCGGCATGGCTGTGCAGGTTGGGCTGGTAGTGGGACCACTGGGTCACCGATGTGGTCAGATACACCTTGGCCTGGGCCCGTGCCGGCGCCGCCTGGGCGGGAGTGAGAGCGGAGCCCGCAGCCAGTACCCCGACTGCGGCGGCCAGGCAGCCAGCGACCCGGACGGAACGATTCTTTCCCATAACTTCTCCCCGATGTGTACTCCCCGATGCGCGCCCGTCCGCTTCGCCAGTCGGGCGAAGGACGGGCTGCGCTCAGGAAACGACTCACCTGATCTGTAGATCAGTCACGTGGGAGCGTAGGCCCGTCGGGTAGCGGACCGATGCCCGCACGGTCACAGGCTCGTCCCCAGCATCCCGCGCACAGCGGCATACGTCACGCCTGCCTGCCGGGGGCGTCGGGGCCGGTGCTCCGCGCCTGGCTCTCCTCCCCAGGTCCGGACCGGCGATGGCTACCGCCGCGCTTGGTTGGATGCGTGAGGCGATCGGCGCGCAGGTGTGCAGAGCATGAGGAGAGTGGTCGTATGACGACGGTGGAGACCCATTTGGCTGCCGGGCTCGGGTTCCAGCCTGGCGCGGTCGTCCGGGTGGTCGGGTATGGCGGTGACGCCGACCAGGTAAACATTTTCGACGTACACAGGGTGAATCCGACAGTAGACGTCGGCAGGCAAAAGCCCGGGGCGAGCTTCTTGGCGCGGGACGCAGCCGCCCGCTGTGCTGTGCGCCCTCCGACGAAGGGGAACTGGGTAAAGCTGGGTGTCGACGGCGGAGGGGGCGTACGGACCTTGCGTCGGGCGTCATGTTTCCCTTGGCGATTGCGACCTGTATGCGCATGAATGCGACCCGTGTGCGCGTTGGTGTGACGTCATGACCGTTGGCGCGGCACGGCCGCGTGTCCATAGTGGTAAGTGAGCCGTTGACTGAGTCGGATCGCTGACCATGGCTGCGAGCTCACCGTTCGGGGGTGGGGAGCGGGTCTAGGCTGGGGGTATATCCCTGGTGCAGGGGGCCGAAATGCCTGATGAGCAAGCGCCGGTCGGGTTTAGGGGAGGAAATGATGTCTGTGATGAGGAAACTGAGCACGATCTGTAGCTTGAGTGCGGCCGCAGCCTTGGCGATGGGAATGCTGACGGCCGGGCCGGCCTCAGCAGCCATCCGCGCGGCCTCCTGGCCCAACGACAGGTACTACGTCTGTGCCGACTACTGCGACGGCGCTACGCAGGGCGGGGTCGTCTGGGGCAACCGGACCTCGAAGCTTCAAGGCTGGGTGGAGGCATACAACGGCACCGCGACCGTCCACTTCGACGCCTTCGCCGGTTCCACCAAGGTCGACAGCCAGTCCAGGACCTCCAGCGGCCCTGTGGTCCCCTACAACTTCTATATCGGCGACCCCGATCTGCCCGGCGGCGTCGATCGGATCAGGGTCCAGGTGTGCGCGCCTCGCGGCTGCGGCGAACAGTTCAACCTGATCAGGGACTGACGCACCTTCCGTAGCCGTACGGGCTGCCGCACAAATACGCTGGAACTCCCGCCACCCGATGGGCGGCAGGATGTGCGTATGGTGAAGAGCGAGATAGAACTGCTGGCGCTGTTGCGCGAACTCGATGACCCGGAGCGGCTGGAATGGCCGCTGCACTACGACCGCGCGGCGACCGGCCTCAAGTTCGGCGGGCTGGTGCGCCGGCTCGAAGCGGACTTCGGTGCCTCGTGCGAGTCTGAGCGGGACACCCAGGATTCCAGCGAGTACGGGCGCATCCACGTGCCCGCGGATGCGACGGTCTGCGGGACGCGGATCGTGGTCTGCGTGAGCAAATTCGGCTCCCTCGCGGAGGTCTGCGCTGACAATCCGGGGGCCTTTTTCAGCACGGACGAGGCCCATGAGGAGGGGGCGCTGGACCTCGGCGACCTCGCCACCGTGGAGGAGGCGCTGGCCGACCTCGGCTATGTGAGTGTCCCCGAGGAACTGTTGGAGAGCGACTACGAGGGCCCCAGCGCGCTGGAGCACTTCGCGCCACGGCCCACTTGGTGGACACGGTTCTTCGGTCTCTGGTGACGCGACCGCCCGGCCTCCACCCTCAGCTGGCCTCTGGGCGGCTGAGGCCCGGGGCGGATCCTCGGCAAGATCGGTAAAGCCCGCATGAACCCCCTTTGCGCACAGAGCTGCCAGCATAGCTGTGCGTAATTGGACCCAACACCATCTGATTAGAATCCTGTGGTTGCTCACGCCCAGTCCATGCCCAGCTGTGCGAGGCGGTGAGCTTGTCGCGCCGACTTTTATTTTTGGAGATCCATACGCCCAGCTTCACCTCCACCGGCTCTGCCGCGCCGTCGATCGCGATCTCCTCGGGTGCGCGCGGGGTGCCGGCCGGTCCGGGCCATCCCGCTCCACCCGCTGCGTGAGGGCTGCCAAGCCCGGTTGGAACGCCTACTGCGCCGTGCCCGGACTTCTTCCGGTCCACGAGCGGCTGTCGGGGCCGGAGGCGGCGTCTGGTCGGGCTCTAGGCCCAGAGCGCTGAGCCCGCTTCTGCTGCTCGGGCCGTGCCCAGGTGCCTGCTGCTTCTGCTGCTGCGGGTGCTCCTCATATAGCAGCACAGCCGAGGCCGGCCGCGCTCCGCGCATCGCGTGGAGCAATTCGGTGACGGCGTTCACCACGCGCTTGTCGTCGGCCAGGCGCAGGTAGTCGTTGCAGTCGACGACGGTGGAGCCCGGGCTTGGGAGACCCCGGCCGCGCAGGATGTGCCTGCCTCCCCACCGGCCCCGGATCCCGTCGGCGTGGATAACCTCCACCCGTTGCTGGACGAAGCTGGGCGGCAGCAGGGGGCCGGCGGTCGACCGCGATCTCCTCAGCGTGGCCACGCCGTACGGGCCGGTGGGTGCCTTCCCGCTCCGCCCACGGTCCGCTACAACGCCTGGCGCATGCGGAGCGCTACTGAGGAGGAGTGGCTGGCGGTTCTCCGTTGTTGCTCCGTGCTTGCCTCTGCTGACGCATCAGGTCTCTCCTGTGCTCGTGTTCGGTCCGAATGGCAGGGGCATTGGCCAGCTTGTAGTTATCTAAGAGAGCCTTCATCGCTTCCTGGATCTTGCCGAGCTTGTCTTCGATCTGTTTCGTCGGCCGGTCCTTCATCAGTGACTCCGCCCAGGTCCCGAAGTCGACCACGTACTCGAGAGACTCCACGCTTCCGCTGGGCCCTTCGGATTCGACGGTGAAGGTGTATGCGGTGGGCAGGTCACTGTTCTCGAACCGGGCCTGCTTGTCCAGGAGATACGCTCGTCACGGACCACCGTCGGGCCGATGTTCTCGATGACGACCACGAGGATCCCCGAGGTGGGGTCTGAGGGCTGGATGTCGACGATCACGTACGGCTCGTTCTGCTCCCGATGGATGCGTTCTGCCAGCGCCAGCTGCTCGCGGTGCAGACGATCTGCCTGCTGGAGTTGCTCATGAGCCACACGTACCTGCTCGTCGGCTGCACGGGCTTGTTTGTCGGAGTGGCTTGCCGAGGCTGATGCGGTCCTTGCCTGCCAGATAGCGATGGCAGCGGCGCCCACCGACACGGTGCCCGTGCTGAGTGCGATCCAGTCTCCAACGTCCATGAGGCGAAGCTAGCGGGAGGGGCTGACATGCACCGGGACGGCTTCCTTGAGCACCGTCGCTTGCATCGGACACTGGGCCTGGGACCGCGGCGCGTAGTTGAACTCCACCCGCCGCTCCAGCCGCACAGCCGACAACCCGTCTGAAGCGGTGGCTGAAGGAGGCGACAGTGAACGGGACGTAGTGGCTCACACAGGGTGACACCCGGATGGGCGAGCTACGGCAGTACGCAATTGATCAGCCAACGTTTCTCTGCCACTTCATACCGGGGCCCGGATGGGAAGGGGTCCGTGCGCTGTTCGAACGCTGGGCGGCTCTGCACGGCCCGGATCCCGACGGCTCTCGAACCGCGCAGGCCATCAAGCCCATCATGGACCTCGGACTCACGTTGGTCGCCGAAGACGAAGGCCGGCCCATGGCGCTCTTCAAAGAGTGCATCGTCCGTATCGACGGCGACACTGCCCGCGTGCGCTGCTGACCTCAACGAAGCCTCGGCCCATTCAGCACAAGCTCAGAACCTTTGCCGTGAAGGCTCCGAGACGGGTTCTGAGTGCCTGGCGGACGTGCTCGCGCATGGACTGCCTGACCTGCACGCCCGGGACGCGCGCCGCGGTGCTGCGGCGGGTGGACCGGTTGAGCACCGGCTGGCCTGTCTGGCCGACAGAGCGTCATCACTCACAGAGGGAGAGTAGGTCGGGGTCGGCGGGGCAAGAGCCGTCGCCAGCGGCTCTGTGCTCTGGCCGCATTCCGGCGGACCTGGCCGTACCGGACCACAGATCTGGGGCTCGCGGTGCGTACCCACACCGGGGCGCCGATCAAGATGCGTGATGCTCCCCTGGTGCTGTCCCCGTCGGGGAAGTTCCACCGGCCCGGGGTGAGGACGACGTCGCTGTAGATCACAGCGAACCACTCGCACTCGGACGCATGGCCAAGGGTGTACCCGCGCGTCCAGGGCCGTCCTACGTGATCGACTTCTCTGGTGATCCCTTGGTCCAGGGCAATCTTGAGCACTTCAACGGAGAGGTCTTCCGGGTCGTCCCACTGGGACGTGTTCTGCGTGCCGTGGGTTTCCAGAAGCTCGTAGACCGCCAGCCAGGCTGACGAGTACCACCCCGTATCAAGGGCGTCCGACCGGCGGAAGTCGGCGAGATTGTCCATGCTGCCGAACAGGACGAGATCCACCCGCTCCCCGCTGGTGCTTGAGGTCCGGACGTGGAGCAAGGCCCCGTCGTCCTGGTCGGGGCCGCCGACGTACCGGGCAAAGTTCACGTGGCCGACGCCCTGGGCGAAGAGGGCCGGGAGCGGGGAGCCGAAGGTCACCACGGCTTGCTTCCCGACGGCCTTAGTCACCCGCTTGGCGATCTCGCGCCGGTTCTGGTCCTGCCTAGAGACGTGCGCGTATTCGATCTGGGGCAGCGGCATCCCCGCGATCGAACCCGGCGTCTTGACTGCCGTCGGATACCAGGCCTTGCCCAGGGCAACGCCGTTGTCCTGCGCCATGGCGCGGATCTTCCGGTCCGACCAGTACAGGTACCGGCCGAAATGGTCCCTCACCCTGGAAGGTCCTTCCTGTCTCGGCAGCAACTCGCTGTGCGACATGCACCAAACAGTCTTGCAGCGGAAGGCATTTCATGGGGAGTGCTGAGTGCCCGGCGGGGCATCGGCTTCGAACGGGACCGCCGGGCCCTCTAGCCTGTCACAGCCCCATCACGGTGATCTCACAGCCGCTGGGAGTGGTGAGGCGCGCTGTCGGGCCTGGCGTGCTGGTGGCTCGTGCTGGCAGGTGGCTGCTGGGCAGGCGGCGCGGCACGGTGGTGTCGAGGCCGGCAGGACTGCACTGCCTACGTTCCGCCACCGATTGCTGCGACCTCGGGGCGGACAGCGGGTAGGCCCCAGGGTTCAAGGGTTCCGGCGATCAGGTCGGCGGTGAACTGGACGGCTCCGGCGGTGTAGTGCCACCAGTCGCTGTTGTGGGTGGCGACGGTGACCTTCCACTGCTGTGGGCTGGTGCTGTCCGTGCTCCACAGGAAGGTGTCTCCTTGGTTCGAGCTGCCCCACACCAGCAGGCCCCCAGGAGCCGGATACGCACTCAGGTCCCCGCTGAGATCATCGACATCCAGGAGGTCCGCCGTGTCCGCTTCCTCTTCGAGAGCCACCTTGGCCCACTCCTGCTCCGCGCCGAGCGGCGGCGTGTGGAAGGCCATGTAGTTGCCGAAGCTCAGCGGTGGATACAGCTGTGCGAGGAGTTTGAAGTCAGCGGGCAGCGCCGTACCCAGACCGGACTCCACGGCCGCCCAGTCGAAACAGGCCGGCTCCGCCCGGCGTAACGCAGCCATCCCCGGCACAGCCGCCTCCAGGGCCGAGAGCGCCTGGTACGGGTCGGTCAACCGCAGCGCCGCAGCCTGCTCTGGTATCGCGCCACTGTTCACAGAGGCAGCATCACACAGGCCGGATACTGAGCCGCGAAGGGGCCTGGCGCCCGCACGATCGCAGCACCGTGCCCGGCTGTGCCCGCCTACGCCGCGCCCCCCGGTCGTGCGACGAGAACCCCAGGGGCATCGGGGGCCTGCCTGCCGGGTGAGGACGGCGCGGGGGCCCCGGCACATGGTGCCGCGCTGGGCGAATGGTCAGGTGGCGTCATAGGCGATGCGGGCCCGGCGCAGCGCCACGTCGAGACTCTTCTGGCCGTTGAGGCCCGCGCTGACCCGGTACCCTGGGACTCCGACCTGACCGTACGGGCCCGTCAGCGGATGACGGTGATCTCGGGGAGGGGCTGTGACCAGGTGCCCAGTTCCTTGACGAGGATCTGGCGGGCGAGGCGCCGGGCCAGGTTCCATCCCGGGTCGGTGGAGAGCGCTTTGGTGGTCCACCGGCCGGTGTCGTGCCCGGCGCTCATAGCACTGAGGACGGTGTCGATTTCCTTCAGGTCTGCCAGGGCCGTGGGGGCGAGTTGTCCCTCGGTCATCAGGTTGTGGGCCATGCGCTGGGCATGGTCGAAGTCGAGGGCGATGTCGTCCGGCAGCACGCCGTGCCGGGACAGCCACGCCACCTGGGCCGGGGCGTCGGCCGCGAGCACGGTCAGCGACTCGATCAGCAGGCGGCGACGGAACGAAGGATCAGGATTCTCCACGCCACGATCCTCACACCTCTTTATGGACTCAAGCGGCACCAGCCAACGACCTAGCCTACTCAGGACGCCGTGAACAGCCGTGGCGGTGCCGCTGCACCGGCTGCGGGGGCCAGACGTCACCGTCTCTCGGCGGCATCCTGGCGGGCCAGGGAGGATGCCGCTACTGTGCCGATCTGAAGGCGGCCGAGGCCAGGAAGACGGATCCCGAGACAGCGAGGGCCGACATGCGGGCAGCTGGACTGGAGTCGCTGGAACCGTACGCCACCTCGATGACTCCCTGGCGGTGCCGCTGCACGGCCTGCGGGCGGGAAGTGTCACCGATCCTCATGAAGATCCGCACTGGCGGAGGCTGCCGGTTCTGTGCCAGCCACGGCTTCGACCTCACCTCCCCGGCCCGTGTCTACGTCATGTGGCACCCCCAGCACAACGCGGTCAGGTCGGCATCGGCGGCACGGCCGGGCGCAACGAGCGGGTCAGCCAGCACCGCCGCTCCGGCTGGGTCCTTGCCCAGGACTGGCACTTCGCCACGGGAGCCGAGGCGCACGCCGTCGAGCAAGCCGTCCTGCAGCAACTTCGGGAAGCCGGCCACGGTCCCTACCTCAGCCGGGACATCATGCCGAACGGCTGGACCGAGACCTTCGACGCGGACCGCATCACCTCCTCCACGCTCGCCGCGACCGTGGAGACCCACATCGCCCGCCTCGCCGGCACCGTGACGCCCATGCCCGGACGGACCATCCTGCGGCCCGAGCGCTGGAGTACCCGCCCGGGCACCGCTGTTGCCGCCCGGCCATCGCATGCCAGAGCCGGCGATGGCCAGCTCTCCCTCTTCGACGACTGAGGGCAGCCACCCGCGCGCGCCGTCACGATCGGCACGGCACCAGCGGCCACCTGGCCTGCGGGCGCCGCGCGCGGGTGGCGTCCGGGGGTGAATCCGGATGGCGGCCTGCGCGCGGTGATGTGACTGCGGGAGGATGAAGACCCGCAGTCCCAGGCCTACGTCGATCGCTGCCCCAGCATCGTTGCCTGCCAGCAGAGTCGTTAAACGGCAGCCCGCCCGGCTCGAAGAATCGGCGACCGGTTACCCGCTACGACGTCGGACGCGTCCTCACCACCGGCGAGTCCTATACCCGGCCCGACACCACAAGGTCGGCACGAAGCCCGACGCGTCAGTGGATCGCCAAGCTCAGACTGATATGCGGAAACCACCGATCTGGTACTCCAGCCCCTCACGGAACTCCAGGTGCGGGACGGCACTCCGCATCGCCGAGTACAGCGCGGACGGAACCTCGTAGACCGCGGTCTCAAGAAAGTCGTCGCCGCGGCCCGGGAACAGGTCCCTGATACTCAGGATCTCGACTCGGGTCAGGTCAGTGACATGAGCGGCTTGTTCGTCGCTGTCCCAGCCGATGAGCTCCCACCCAAGGGATTCGGTGTCGATGTCGTTCACGTGCCTACGGTATGCGCGAACTGGCCATGAGGTTAAACGCCAAGTGAGAGTGTGACTGACCCGCTCGCTGTCCGCACCGTCCCTGGGGACTGTCGCTGGGTCCGTCCGTGAGATCGTCGTGCTCGTGATCGAGTCCTGGGTGATCCATGACCGCAGCACCGTCCTTGTGTCGTCCGAGACGGTGCTGGAAGCCCCTAATTCAAGGATCGACGGCGGACAGTTGGAGACGCGGCTGACCAGTTCTCGGGACGGTCACTGGCCTTCGTGACGAACACCGAGCGCGCGATGGTGATGCTGCTCGAAGAAGAGGGCGATCCCGGCGGGCATGCCGTGGCCCCCGGCACCCAGGGGTCCAGCGGAGGGTTCGTCCTCGCGAACGGGCAGGACGACGAGCACCCGGATGAGAACACGGTTCCCTCGGTGAAGCGTTCAGGCTCGTGAAGCAGATCGTTGGCACGGGAGGCTGGCCAGCGGATGCACGCTGAGTGGTCGATCGCTGGGCGGTCTACCGCCACCCCGTTGAGCTGGAGGGACTGTGCGGCTTCGCCGGAAGGCGCTGACGGGTTGCCAGGCTGATCCCTAGCATGGGCTCTACGGGAGTCGGCAGTGGCTCGTGCTGTACGCGAGGAGGAGCAACGCATGTTCGAGACCTCCCCGGATGCGGCGCTGGAGCACCGGCCGGATTATCCCCCCATGACGCCGACACCGCCGAAGAAGCCGCCGTCCCCGTTCCCGCCCGAGCCCAGCGCCGTGCCGCTGCTGCAGGGCGCGCGGGTGCAGGTGCGGCTGGCGAACCGCCGGTGTGTGAACTGGCCCCTGGAATCCTCTCCGTGGACTTCCTCCACCGCCCAGCGCCGCATCATCGAACTGCTGCAGGCCTGGGGGTACCGCCCCGAGGAGGCTGCGGTGCGGGGGGTGGTCGCTGCGCTGATCGCTCCGGCCGTCGCGGACGCGGGCCGGCGCATCAGCGTGCACCTGGCCGACGAAGGCAATCGTGCCTGCATCCCCGTTCTCAGCCACCACCACACCCCCGCCACCTGCGCTGAGCCGTCCTTGACCGCAGTGGCCAGCTCTCCCTCGGTCGCGGCGTGCGGCACCGACCAGGCGCCAGACGGCACCCGCCTGTGGGCCGTCATCGACCTTTCTATGCCAGCTACACCGATGACCCGTCAGCTCCCGTAGGCGCAGGCAGTTGAAGGCCGTGGTGCCTCCCAGGTGCAGGGCCAGGACCAACGGTGGGGCCGGAGAGAGCCCCCCCACGACCGCCGGGGGTGGGCATGGCTGACCCGCGCGCCCTGCCCGTTCATTCCTCGCGCACGTACGATGAAAGCCGCGCCACCCCACACACCAGCCACGCCAGAACAGCCGCGGTCACGCCGTTGACCAGCCACCGCGAAAATGACAGGGACGAGAAGGGGCCGCATCGATGAGCTCGCTACTGCAAGACAGCGAACTGGCCCACGAGGACAACGTCGTCTGGCTCGAGGACACCGACCGCCTCGACTACGTCCGCCAGGCCCTGGACAAAACCACGCGCCGCCGCGGCAAGCTCCGCTGCGCCCGCGACGGACGCATGGTCGGCTACACCGAACTGGCCCCGACGCCGAAGCCGACCCCGACAGCGGTCTCCAGCTCCGCCGCGTCTTCTTTCTCCTTCCGCACGACCGCGACAGCGAACCCGACGGCGTCTACCAGCAGGGCGCGCCCGGTGAAGCCGTCGACCCGCGCACCATCGAACCGCGCCGGGTCGGGGAGAAGACACTCCGTTCCCAGCGTGGTGCCGCGGCCATAGCCTCCAGCAGGTGACGTAGTGAGAGGTCAGCGCAAGAGACGGAAGCGGACGGTCTTCGGTATGCCGACGCGCCTGGTGGTGCTGGCGACGCCCGAGGGGTGGCGCCACTCGGTCTTCAGCGTGGATGGCGGGGTTTTCTGCGGGCGCCTGTCCGAGGTAGCGGTCGGTGCAGATCCGGCTGAGGCGCGGGCTGCCGCGGCCGCCATGGTGGCCGCACTCACCCGCGACTTCCACGGAGCAGACGTCGAGGTGACCTGGGAGCTGGCACGGGAGCCCGGGACATGGACCGCGCACGTTACCGCTGGCGCCTGATCTCCCCATCCCTGTGATGCCGCCCGGCGCCCAGCGCGGGTACCGCAGCACTAGCCTCCCAGTGCAGATGAGTCCCAGCGTCGACGGGCATTCTGAGGGCAGTTGGACGAAGCCCAGCGGGAGCTTCGCTGTCGAATGCTGGCGGTGGCGCGGTACGGCTGTCGCATCCACAACCCTTCGCGCTGGGAATACACAGAATCCGCTCGGTTGAGCCGTCACCCTGCGATCCGGGTGAACCTTCAATAGCGGACCGCGGACGAGAATCGTGCTGCTTCTCGCCCGTAGGAACTAGCCCCACCGGCTGCTACTGGTGATCGTTTCCGGGCCGGTGCCCGCTGGTCACCTCCAGATCGCGAGTTCACCGCCCGGCATACACACCACGCGAAAGGTGTCTGGGCCGGTGATGTTCCACGCTTCGAAGTCCGCGTCAGCCGCGACGGTGAGCCGGGTGCCCTGGTCAAACTCCACGAGCAGCCGTCCGTCCTTCAGGGCGGTCACTTCGGTGACCGCCCTGCCGATCAGACCCAGGGCGGCGGCAACCTCCTGCCGCTCTGGAACGAGCGGCGTCGTCGGCCCGCCGTCCCTGTGGTCCATGGCGGCGTCGGTTTCCACGTTGATTTCGGCGTCTTCGCCCAGCCGCAGGCCCAGCTGATGGTCCACCCGCACCTGGGTGACGGTGAGGCCGGCGAGCGGGAACCGCCAGCGGTCATCGAGTTCTACTACGTCGGAGCGTGTCACCCGGACACGGTGCCACACGCCCGCTCATGACCACGACGCGGTCCGTCATCCCAAGAGCTTCCCCGGGCCATCTAGGTGACACCTCAACTCGCGCCCGTCGATCGCATCGGTACACCACGTTCGTGGACGCGACCTACCGTGCGAGGCAGACCACACATCTGAACGGAACCGGCCTTGTTGCCGTGGTGATCCAGTCGATCGGCGCCCGCCACGAGGGTACGCATGATGTCCAGCGCGCTCATGACCGGTGGGCCGCACTTCGGTGCCGGCCCGGTCCTCGGCTCCGGTGGCACTCCGACCGGTGGTGCCCACATCAGCGTCACCCCCGCACAGGCGGCACACGGGTCACAGGTAAACAGGTCATCAGTCCCGTTCGGCATTGAGCCGGGGCATGGGGCCGGTGAGGGCCCGGCACGGGGTGCCGGGCCCTGCGGCTGGCTGTAGGTCAGGGCCTGCTCCTCAGTGAGGGATGGGGTTGCAGGCCTGTGGGTGCGTGGTCAGGGGCGGGTGGGCCACATGGAGCGGCCACCGGCGAGGTTGCCCTTGCCGTCGCCTTGGTACCAGCGGAGGTTGGGGTGGGTGAGGGGCTGGGTGGAGGCGACGTCGGAGAGGCCGGCGAGGTCGCCCTTGCCGTCGCCGTTGAAGTCGCCGCCGGCAATGATCTGCATGTTCTTCCAGCTGGTGTCCGGCCACAGCGGGCGGGCGCTGTCGAAGGAGCCCTTGCCGTTGTTGGCGTAGAACTGGAGGGCGCCGGTGGGGGCGACGGTGGCGATGTCGTCGAGGCCGTCGGCGTTGTAGTCGGCGGTGGCGAACTGGGTCTTGCCGTCCCAGGTGCTGTCGGGCCACATCCGGCGCTTGTCGGTGCTCAGGGTGCCGTTGGCGTTGGTGGTGTAGGCGTAGAGGGAGCCGTCGCCCCAGATGGTGAGCAGGCCGTCGCGTCCGCCTCGGTCGGCCTTGAAGCGGGCTACCTGGCGCATGGTCTTGAAGGAGTTGTCGGCCCACATCTTGGTGCGGTCCCCGAGGGAGCCGTCGGCCTGGCCGGGGTAGAGGTGGAGGTCGCCGTCGTCCCACATGGCGGCGATGTCGGTGCGGCCGTCACCGTTGAAGTCGCCGGCGACGATCCGCTTGACCTTGTCCCAGGTGCTGTCCTTCCACAGTGCCCGGCCGTATTCGAGGGTGCCGTCGGGGCCGGAGTAGAAGGCGTGGAGGCTCCCGTCGGTGAGGACGGCGGCGATGTCGGTGCGGCCGTCGCCGTTGAAGTCGGCGCCGGTGACGACCTTCGTGGTCAGGAGGGACTTGGTGGTCAGGCGGGTCTGCTGGATCCAGGAGCTGACGGTGTCGACGCGGGTGTCGACGGCGCCGTCGCGGGTCTCATCGGAGTTGTAGCAGCCCGCTTCCCAGGTGCGCGAGTGGATCCCGACCAGCTCGTAGCGGCCGTTGCTGGTCTGGCGGAAGGTGGGACCGCCTGCGTCGCCCTTGCAGACTCCCGCGGTCTGCCCGTTGCTGCCGACCAGGGTCAAGGTGGCGTCATCGGCCCCGGTCAGGATGGGGGTGGCGGTATGCGGGGAATCCGGTACCCACTCGGTCTTCGTCCGCCCGTATCCGGTCACCCGCAGGCTCTCGCCCGCCGTCACCGGCTTGGACGCCACATCGACCGGATCCACCTTGAACGCCGGAGTCAAACCGCCGACCGGGGAGATGGTGCGCAGCTGCGCCATGACGAGATCACGGTCAGGGTGCGGGACGACCTTGAGGACGGTGACCGGGATCGCCCCCGACAGCGACGGCCCGTCCAGAGTCACGGTGGTCTTCTCCACCGGAGCACCGGCCGCCACCTCGCCACTGGCGTCCGCGAAGCAGCTAGCGGCGGTCAACACCCACTGCCCATCCACCAGCGCACCCGAGCAACTGCGCTTGCCGTCCCCAATGCTCAACTTCGCGGTGAAGGCGTAGCTGCCGGAAGGGGCGGTGTCGCCGGATACAGCGCCGGCGGGTGGGGCGGTGAGGAGACCGCCAGCCGTGGCGAGGGCGAGCAGGCTTGTGGTCCACGCGGGGCGTGAACTCATTCCAGACATGAGCGTCCTAGGTGTTTCGAAGAGAGATGCGGCCTATGGGGACCGGCTGACCGAATACGGCTGAGAAGCGGCAGGCAGCGCGAGCTGGCTCGAGGAGCACTGATGCCACTGGTGACCCCAGTTGGCTGCCGACTAAGTGAGTACTTGAGCCTGATAATTCAGTAAATGTCCTCTTATGCGAGGCTCTTGCGGTGCCGCGTGTCGGGGTGAGGAGTCAGGAGGTGACGCGGAGTTCGACGAGAGTGGAGTGCTGGCCGGAGTCTCCCGTCTCGCCTACTGGGGTGTAGTCGTTCTTGACGGCGTTGACGACGGTTTCCTGACCGTCAGCGGTCAGCGTGGCTTGGACCGGGTGGGCCTTGGTCCATATGCCGAACGATTCAGGCAGCTTCAGTGCCACGTAGCCCCGGTTGCCACGGACGGTGAAGCAGAAGTTCGCCAGTCCGGTCTCCACACGGGCCTTGACCTTGATGTCGTAGGCCACAGCGCAGTTAGACAACACGATGTGGCCGTCGCCGCGCTCGAGGGTGATCTTCTGCTCCTGCAGGATCTTCGCGGCCCCGGGGTAGCTGAAGTCCTCGACCGCCGACGGCATGTCAGTACCAGCAGTAGCCTGCACCACCACCGGTGCGGCAGGTCGCGGTGCGGCCTGCGCGACGGCGAGCGTGGCGGTTGCGGCGGAGCCTGCGGCCAGGCCCGTGATGCCGACGAGAAGCGCCTTTCGGGCACGACGTATCGCCATGATGTCCTTCCAGGAGAACGGGGTGGACACACTGTCTACCCACAAGGTTCACGTAAGTAAAGCATATGTATGCTTCAGGCAAACGCCCTCTCAAGCGGCTTTCCGCTGGGGGCTATTGCTGCCGCAGGACGCATTGGCACACCCGACGCATTCGCTCGCTTGCTTATGCATCATCCTTCCTTACATCTCCCGAAACGGACATGTCTGGATATGTTGTTGAGTGTGAAGCATGTGCGCCTCGGTGGCGGACACTCACCCCGAAAGGAATCCAGCAGGTGGAACAACTGCGGCCGCGCTCTCTGCGAGCGCTACGTCGACGCGACAGAAAGGCCGGGGCCCGCAGGTCAACTGGCTTGCGAGGCGCATGCGCCCTGCTGTTGCCCGCCACTCTTCTAGCAACTTCACTGGCGGCGAACCCTGCGTCGGCTCTGGAAACGGACGCGGACGGCTTCCCCGTCCTCTCGGCGCGGGCTCAGGTTCTCGACTACTGGAGAATCGGCGGCGCGGGCATCAAGGAGGCGGCTGAGAAGGCGCTTCTGGGTACGGACGTGGACGTCACGAGGTTCTTCGCTCTGAAGGATGGCCTCGAGTACGCCGACGACTATGTCGAGGCCAGCCGTATTTTCAACCGAGGAGGCCCTGCGGTGCGCGCAGGGGGCAGTAAGGCCCTCGATTCTGACGACCCGGCCGTGCTGCGTGCCTTCCTGAAGGATGGATGGAAAGCCGCGCTGCAAGCAGACCAAACTGTCGAGGCCTCCAAGATCATCAACTTCGGCGGGTACGGGGTCAAGCAAGCCGGGAAGAAGGCGCTGGAGGGCACGCCCGCCGACATCGAGAAGTTCCTCAACGAGACCCAGTACAGCGCCCGAGAGGCGGACAACGAGGTTGAGGTCTCCAAGATCATCAACTTCGGTGGCCCGAATGTGAAGGTAGCCGGGAAGCTCGCCCTCCAAGGCAGTCCTGAGGACATCGTCGAGTTCCTGGAGATAGGCCAGTTTACGGCCCGCGATCGCGATCAGGAACACGCAACCATCGCCCAACTCACCGAGCAGGCTACCCAGGCAGGGCTTCGGGCCGAGCAGGCCACCAAGAACTCCCAGGAGGCCTCCGACAAGGCGGTCGCAGCCGCCGATCTGGCCAGGAAGGCCGCGGTAAGGGCCGCGAAGGAAACTGAGGCCGCCAAGAGCAACGCGAAGACGGCCGCGATCAAGGCCAAGCAGGCCGCAGCTTCGGCCCGAGCCGCAGCGGCTGCGGCCCAGACGGCCATCAGCGCGGCTAACGCCGCCAACCAGTCCGCTCGTATCGCGGCGCTGGCCGCTGCGCAGACCGCGAGCGCGGCAGCCCAGGCTGCTAACGCTGCGGAATCGGCGTCCAACGCCTCCATCGCCGCGGCCAAGGATAAGAACAAGGCGCAGGAGGCATCGAACCAGGCCAAGGCCGCGCGCGCCGCTGCGGCCCTGGCGACGAAGTCGAAGCAGGCTGCCGAGCAGGCCGGGAAGGCCTCACTGGCCGCTGCCGAGGCGGCCAAGGCCTCGCTGGGCGCCAGCGCCAATGCGGATGCCGCAGCCGCTGCCGCCGATCAGGCCAACAGCGCCGCTGAAGCCGCCGGTATTCACTCCGGCGAGGCCAAGGCCGCCGCAGCCGAAACCCGGCGCCACGCCGCCGAGGCCAACCGGGCAGCCAACGCCGCCGAGTCCCTGGCGCGTAGGTCCGCCAACGAGGCCTTCGAAGCGGGCAAGTCCGCCGACGCAGCCGCCGCGCACGCCAACAAGGCCGCTGACGCAGCTGACGAAGCAGCCAAACACGCAGGCGAAGCGAGCACCGCAGCCGCTGAATCGAAAAAGTACGCCGCCGCGGCGAAGGAAGCCTCCGACGAGGCCACCAAAGCAGTGAACACGGCAAAGAGGGTCTTCACCCTCGCCCGTGAGGGCGAGGCCGAAGACCTCACCTCCCGCACCAACGCCGCCATCGCACGCGCCAACACCAACCAGGCCCTTGCCGACGAGAACGTCGCCGCCATGGCCGGCTCCGTCGTCACCGCCCAGGCGCTCGACGGCGAGGCACAGGCTCTCGCCAGTGAGGCCGCCAAGCCGGATGCCGACACCAAGGCGATCGCCGCCAAGGGCCGCGACCTCGCCCTGCGGGCGCTGCGGGCCCGGGGCCCCTGGCTCCAGGACGCGGCCGCCCGTGCCCTGTCCGGCACCGACGCCGACGTGCTGGAGTTCCTGGGCACCGGCTGGAACAAGGCTGCCCGGGACGAGACCCGCCAGCAGGTCTCCGATCTGGTCTCGCAGAGCCCCTACGAGGCCGTGCGCACAAAGGCCGCCGAGGTCCTCAAGGGATCCGACCAGCAGATCAGCGATTTCTACCTCACAGGTCAGTACGACGTCGCCGCCGTCGAGTACGACGTCCAGGTCTCAAAGATCAACAACGCTGGCGGGCCGGGTGTGAAGGAAGCCTCCAAGGCCGCCCTCGCCGACGGCCGCGGCAAGGTCCTGGCCGCCTTCGTCAACAGTGGCCAGTACGCCGCGCGCAACGCGGACGAAGCGGTGATCGCCTCCAAGCTCGTCAACAACGGCGGACCGGAAGTCAAGGCGGCCGCCAAGATCGCGCTCGCCGGACCCGCGGACGAACTGCACGAGTTCATCCAGGTCGGCCAGTACATGGCCGATCGCAAGGACAAACTCGCCGACACCCACATCGCCCAGGTCCAGCGACTGATCAATGAAGCCGACATCGTCGCAGCCACCGCCCGGAAGAACAGCTGGCTCGCCGCAGAAGCCTCCGCCAGAGCCAACAACGCTGAGACCGACGCCAACAAGTTCGCTGAAGAGGCCAAAAAGTCCGCCGCTGCAGCAGACGGCTTCGCCGCAGAAGCAAGAGAATCCGCAGCCAAGGCACAAACGAGCGCCAATCAGGCCGCCCAGTCCGCCGCCACCGCTCGCACCGCGGCCGACAACGCCGCCCGCGACTCTGCGGCCGCCACGGAATCCGCCGCCCAAGCCCAGTTTTCCGCCACCTACGCACGCAATTCAGCTAGCGTGGCGAATGAGGCCGCAGCGGACGCCAAGAACTCTGCTCTCGCCGCCGGCAAGAGCAAGGCCGAAGCTGAGGCGGCCGCCTCCCAGTCCTGGTCCATCACTTACAACCTGCGCCGGAAGGAGGAAGAAGCCGCCCGCAAGGCCGCAGAAGAGCAGCGCAAGCGAGAGAACGAGGCCAAGGCCAAGGAGAAGGCCAAGAAGCCCTGTTCTTTCTACGCCAGCCGGGACAACGTCCCGCCTTGTATGTTCAGCGCAGCAGTCGGCGGCGACTACTACCTTCACATACCCGAAACCGACCCGACCATGACTGCCATCGCTTGGAACGTCTTCGGCATCACTGACGGCCTCAACTGCGTCGATAGCCCTACCGCAGCCAAGTGCATCGGGGCCCTGATGATGGTGGTCCCGTTCGGCAAGATTAAGCTGCTCAGCAAGGGGGATAAGCTCCTGGAGATATCGCCATACCTCATGAAGACTCGGAGGCTTTCCGACGACGCAATCGAGGCGGCTTGGAAGAACTGGGACACTCCCGCCAACTACAAGCACTTCGACGTCCCGAAGCACGGGTTCGACGATATGATTGCCAAGCTGGGTGGACGGGAAAACACGCTCCGCAGCATCCTCAACAGCCTCAAGGGTGCTGACCTTCCTGCGACTGGCAGGTTCGTCGTCGACCGAGTTATCGAAGGGGAAACCGTCCGCATCAGAGGATTCATGTTCAACGGTATACCCAAACTCGGAACGACATTTATCCCGGCGAAATTCCCCGGCAAGCCCTAGTCGTTAGGACGCGAAATGGCGCCAATTCCCGTCGCCCCAAGAAAACTCAACAATGCCGAACGTGCTGTGCTGGATAAAATCCTGTCCACGCCGTTTCCTGGTTCTCCTGAACTCAAAAAACAGATCGATGTCTGTCAAGTCATCGCACAGTGGTCAGAGGATTCCGTGAGCGTAGACATCCATCCGATGCCGGAAGCTGTCCCCGCCGTTGGTGTAGCGAAT
Organism: Streptomyces sp. NPDC005878; assembly: GCF_040629815.1. Classification (NCBI taxonomy): domain Bacteria; kingdom Bacillati; phylum Actinomycetota; class Actinomycetes; order Kitasatosporales; family Streptomycetaceae; genus Streptomyces; species Streptomyces sp. NPDC005878. The sequence goes on along the minus strand of NZ_JBEXWK010000031.1, from coordinate 2,373 downwards.
GGTCCTGCGCCCGCTATTGGTGTTGTTCAGGGCCTACCGGGTGATGAACTTCCGCTAGTGGGGGAAATCTTGGTCTGGGTCGCCGGCGGATACATCTCCGGAATCGAATTCACCTGGTATGGAGACGAGATGCCTAAGCAGCTCCCGCCTGCGGACCGAATTTTGGTCGAAGTTGAATAGGCTAATTCGAATCGCGACTATTCGCGATGGAGACGTTCGAAGCGATAGCCGGTTGAAGCGTTAGTCAGAACCGTCGCGCAGCACCGTGGAGCCCGCCACTGATCCAGTGGCGGGCTCCATCGCTTCCATCTGGCTGCTCGGCCCGAGCCTTCAAGAACATCAGGGCGATTGCAAAGTCTCGGTGGTTTCATGAACCTGCAGGTCACAGCAGTGTGACGGCCCGTCCGAACACCCTTCAGGGGTGCAACGAAGCTCCGACGATCAAGGTGACCTCCCGCGCAGACCCGACGCGTGAAGGAGTCCGCCCGCCGCCCAGTGCGCCACTCACACCCCGCACTCCCGCCCGCGCCGTCTATGCCAGGCCCGTTTGCGACATCGGGGAGAGCAGTAGATTGCCGAGGCAGGATGCTCCACCCTGACCGTCCAAGACGCCCCGCACTCCGGACAGTTGGCGACGAGGCCGTTCTGCACCGCCTCGGTCCTCAGCCTGGTCCGGCGCATCTGTCGCCAGTGCCGGACCGGCAGGCCGTTGAGCAGAACACCGCCGACGCCTTCGCCCGCGGCCACAACGGCTCACCGCCCCGGCACAACCGCGGGCGCGCATCGACGTTCACAGACGCCACCAGCCGCAACCGAGGCGCCCTCTTCCCGGTCATGCCGACACCGTACGCAGGCAACCCGCCCTTCGCCTACCCACCGCTGACCTGTGAAGACAGCCGAGGCAACTTGTCATGTCAGAACCCGACACAGCTTCTCAGGGCGAAGCGGAGGGTTTACCAGTCGCTGTCCTGGAGGGGTTCCAGACGCCACATCTGGTTGTCCCAGCCGACCCAGTGAGCCTTTTCCAACCTGGTTCTGGAGTGCGGCTGTTGGGCTGACAACGTGGTGAAGTCCCTGTTAGATGGGTTTTCGACCAAGAGAACCGGCTCCACCAGAAGCTTCACATGCTTGTCTACCCGTCGGGCGTCGACGTGTCCAGCTCCGCCCTCCGCTTCCTCACACAGCAGCTGCGGCGCCACCGCCGCGCGATCGGCTCCCGGTGGCGGAGCCTGAGCGCCGGTCGCCAGGCCCTGCTCACCTTCGCCCATCTACGGATGGGCCACACATACCGCGAGTCCTACCGCGACCAACGGGGCAGGAACGCGGGCGGCGGAGCCTACCGCCGCGAGGACGGCTGGACTTACACCCCGAACGCGGGCTGGACGTACCACGGACCGGCAGCCTGCGACAGCGGCTGCTCCACGGCCGATGAGGTTCCTCCCGTGCCGGCAGAGAATGAGGCCCCCGCCGGGGCGAGCCCGGCCCCGCCAGGGGCGAGCAGACCCGCGCCCTGATCCTGGAGACCGCCATGCGGCTGTTCCAGGAGCTCGGTGACGACAAGCCACCATGCGGGCCATCACCAAGGAGGCGGGGGTCCCTGGCTGCCTAGGATTCCAGGCAGCCAGGCGGGGCGGCTGGAGGGGGCTGGGACGCCTGTCTTGTCGGCGCCGCCCCCGCTCTCCCTGGCAGCCGTGAGCGGCGGCCAGGGAGAGCGGGGGCGGGCGAGCTGGGCAAGACCTCGCCTTGGGGCGCGCCGGAGGTGCTGCTGGCCCTCGTCGTCGGCTCGGGACAGCATGCGCGCAAGGCCGGTACCGGTTCGGGGCCCGGCGGAACCAGGCCGGTACTTCCCACAAGGTTCTCTCGGGGAAGCACCCGCCGGGGAGCGGCGCCATAGCGGAGGCAGGCGCCCGCTCGCCCCCCGCCAGGAAGCTGGCCAAGGGGGTCCCGCGTTCGTGCTGCCTTGACCCGGCAGAGGGGGGGCGGGTCTTGCCGTATGTGTCACGGTGGGGGCTCAATCCAAAAGGGGAGTGGGCGGTGAGGGCCCGGGGTAATGAACCTGGCAGCCCGGTACGGAAATTGACGACCCCTCAGAAAAGGCTGCCGAAAAGCCGGCCAACCCCCAACCCCTAGCCTGACCGATACAATTCGCGGAGCGAATTGTATTCCGGCCGAATCGCGAAGCGATTCGCGCCCAGGGCCAACGGAGTTGGCCCCCAAATTCCGGCGAAGCCGGAATTCAACCGCGCGGAGCGCGGTTTATCTTCCCGCCGCGTAGCGGCGGCGCGTCGTGTCTGCGGAGCAGACCGCGCGCACCACCCGCCCCTAGTCTGGGGAGTGAGCGCACAACGACGAAGAGTCACCGGAGGGGAAGCC